>CBINOT010000011.1:0-54672 GCA_966252355.1 uncultured Opitutus sp.
GTGAGATGCGCGAATCCGTGCACCCGGCCGTAGGCACACGCGTGGTTCGCCGCGAGCTGACGCCGCAGCAGCGCGTCCTGCGCGGCTTCGGGCTGGGCGAGCGCCTCCCGGAAGCGACGCCATGCCGGCGTGCTGGCGGCGATCCACGCTGAGTTTGCAGCGGCGGCGAGGAGGCTCATGTGGCGCCGGGCGCAATCATGCGTTTGCCCGCGGACGTGAGATTCCATTCGGCGATCTCGGTCAGGCAGACGAGCTCGTCGCCCTGCATATGCTGCGGATTCCGACCGAGGAAAAACGCGACATGGGGATCCGATTGCCGGCCGGCCGGCACTTCGCCAAGGGTTCCGCGCAAACGTTGCGGTTGCGGAAAGCGCACGCGTCCGAGCGCCGCGTCATAGTGGGCACCGTAACGAGCGACGGCGAGACGCTCGAGCAGTTGCGCGTGCGCCGGAGGCGTCGGCGCATCATGGCGGGGATAGAATTCTCGCCAGAACACCGGAAGGAATCGATACGTTCGGAACCCCGAGGTCAGCAGCAGCCAGAAACATCGCCGCTCGGGAGTGGCCGCGCGCAATCGGTTCACCGTTGCAATCCACGCGCGGGAGAGGGCCGGGGTGCCCCAGGCCTCCGGCGCCACGATGGTATCGCCGGAATAAATCGCCGTGATGGGCGCGCCGGCGAAGCTCGATTCGTCCGCGAGCAAGGTCGAAAAACCGACGAGCCGGCCGGCCCTTCGCAGGCGAATCACCCAGTTCTTTTCCGCCAGATCGTGGTCGAATTGTACCCGCGTGACGCCGTCGAAGTAACGGGTTAGCAGCGCAAACATCTCGTCGCGGTGCGCGCCGGACAGCGCGCTGCGCGGCACCGCTTCCGAGGTTTCGGCCGGAGTTCCAGCGATCATAGCAGTGCCACTTCCGGCATGTATAATCGTCCGCTCGGCCCGCCATGGTCGGTGTCTTCGTCCGGCCATTGCACGCGATAAAGCCGCGTGTGGTATTCGCGTCCGCCGCAATGGCCCCGCACAAGAGCGAACCGGGGATCGGTCGCGGCAAAACCGAACGTCAACAGGCGGATTCCGCGCTGGACGGCGTCGCGTCGGATGGCGCCGAGCAGCTCAGGCAGAACGTCATCGGCTGCTTCTGCGACCGCCAGCGGCGAAACAAAAGCATGCGCGACCACCGCGCCAACCGGCGGGAGCTCGACGCCCCCAATGATCCGCGCCGCGACGTTAAGCGCGGGGCGGATCAGGCGCAGCATCGGCGCGTAGCCGCGGATCGTCGTTTGTCGAAAAACGCGTTGATCCCAGAGTGCCGCGCATGCGACCAGCCGATCGCCCGCCCATGCGAGATGAAAATGATCGAGCGGTAACGCGTGGCGCGCCAGATCGAGCACGCGCGTCGCGGTCCATTCGGCGGCGAGGTCGTAACGGGATGCGTGCCGATTTAAAAACGCGGCGATCTCCGCCGCATGGGCGGGTGTTCCGCGCTCGAAGCGCCAACGGCCGGTTGCCGTGTGACGACAGCATCGGGCCGTCGACGCCACGAGCGTCACGAAATCGCCGAGAAACGTGTAAGTCGGAAAACCGCGCGCGCCGCGTTCCAGCAGCCGACGGGCGCGAAGATTGTCGGCGGCGATGCTGGTGAAGTGAATATCGGCCGGTTGGTGGAGTTGCCGCGACCGAAAAAAAGCGTAGCCGCCGCGCAAAATATCGAAACGGCCCCCCGCGGCCCGATCGAGACGGAGTTCGCTGAGGTAGCCAACGCGTTTGACGGCGCCATCCAGCCAGCATGGCCGCACGGCACAGCGGCCCATGCAAATCAAACGGTCCTCGGCGAACGCGAGGATCGTATCTTCCTGCGCTCCCAGCACACCCGTGCTGGCGAAAAAGTCCGGTTCGCGTTCAAACCCCAGGCGAATGGCGCCGGCCATCGGATTCTCCCGGAGCAATCTCCGAATGGCGGCATCGTGCGCCGGCTCCGCCGTCACAAAGCGCACGGGCGCGCGCATGCGCGGCGCGCTCAGTTCGCGGTCAAGAACGGCCCCTGCCATGCTTCATCCCCCAATGGATAGTGATCGCGCTGGCTCACGTCGGTACGATGCATCGTGTTGATCAGGTAAAAATTCCGCCACATGAAGCCGTCGCTGCGATTCACGGCGTCGAACCCCCGCCGCACGATGCTGGACCACGAATAGAATTTCCGGCGCGCAGCGAGGCAGTTGCGCTGCAAACGCTCGGGACTCATGCCGCGCGGTTGAAAGGGAATGCGATTGTAACTGTAGCGTTCGTCGAGCCACCACGCTTCGTGCAGCAAGCGGCCTTCTTGCTCCAAGCGCTGATACAGCGGGGTGCCTGGAAAGGGCGTAAGATGGTTGAATGCGGCGATGTACAGCGCGTGTTCCTGCGCAAATGCCACAGTCGGCTCAAAGCTGTCCGGCGTGTCGCCATCGTACCCGAAGATGAACGTGCCATAAACGCGAATGCGATGCCGCCGCAGATTGGCCAGGGCGCGCTCGAAGCCGCCGCGCGCCGTGTTGAAGGTCTTGTTCATCGCCTGGAGATTCGCCGGGTTCAGGCTTTCGAAGCCGATCAAGACGCCCTGGCAGCCGCTGCGCACGAGCAGCTCCAGAAACTCCTCGTCGTGGGCGGCATTGATGCTCGACTGGCTGACCCAGCGAATGCCGAGCGGGATCAGCGCGCGGAAAAACTCCTTCGCCTGCGCGAGGTTCGACGTGATGTTGTCGTCGACGAAGAAGAACAGTTTCTTCTCCCGTTTAAGCGGCGCCAGCTCGGCTAGGATTTCGTCGAACGGCCGGCGAGTTTGCGTCGAGGAAAACACCGTCTGCACCGCGCAGAATTCGCATTTGAAATGGCAGCCGCGCCCGGCCTCGACGAGCCCGATAGGCAGGTAGCGTTTGCCGCGAAAGATCGAGCGGTCGGGCTTGAGGCCGGCGAGCGAAGGGCGCTCGACCTGGCGGTAGAATTTTTCGAGCCGGCCATGACGGGCGTCGTCGACGACTTGCGGCCAAAGCAGCTCGGCCTCGCCGCACACCACCGCTTCGGCGTGGCGGGCGACTTCGTCCGGACAGAGCGCGGCATGAAATCCGCCCATGACGACGGGTACCCGCCGCTTCCGATACTCGCTCGCGATCTGGTAGGCGCGTTTGGCCGTGTACGTCTCCACGCTGATCGCGACGAGATCGGTCGTTTCGTCGAACGGAATTTCCTCCATCCGATCGTCGTAGAACCGCACCGTGACATCTTTCGGCGTGAGTCCGGCGAGCGTGGCCGCCGGCAGCGGCTCCATTTGCCAGGTGCGAATATAGCTTCGATCTCGGGCGTGACGTCCGATGCAGGGATGAATGATTGTCACCCTCATTTGCCGGCAGAAACCAGCTCGGGTTCCGGGGTGCGCCATGACCGTGGAGAGACCGGAGCTCGACCGATGATCCAATCGCAATTGTAGAACCGGCTGAGATTATGCGCGTAGAACCGGTAGCCGAGATTGGTGCCAAGCTTGACCGGCCAGGGTGCGGGCGAATGCCGGATCCGGCGGGCGATGGAGCCGAAGCTATATGCGTGTTTCCATGCGGTTTCGATGCCTTGCTGCAACTCTTGCACGCTCATCTTCGCCGGCTGGAAAACGACGTGTTGCGCGTCGTAAAGCTCCCAATTCTTCGTGAGGATGCGTCCTTCCGCTTCGAGCCGCTTGTACAGCGCGGTATTGGGAAAAGGCGTGACGACGGCGAAGCGAGGCAAATCGATGTGCGTGGCCACCGCGAATTTCGCCGTTTTCAGGAAAACATCCGGCTCGTCGTCATCGAGGCCGAAGACGAAGCAGCCCTGCAATGCGATGCCGTGCGCGTGGAGCCGCTCGACCACGAGGCCGTAGTTTTCCGGTGAATTGAAGCTCTTGTGGTTCTGCCGTAGGTTGGCTGGCGAAATCGATTCCAGGCCCATCAGCAAACCGCGGCAGCCGCTGCGCCCGCACAGCTCGAGCAACTCCGGATCGTCGGCCAGCAATACCGTCGCAAGCCCATACCATTGGAGGCGCAAGGGAACGAGCGCCGCAAACAGCTCCAGAGCGTAGCCGCGATGAGCGACGAGATTGAGATCGATGAAAATCAATTTTCGCGCGCCATGCTGCCGGATATCGGCGACCACTTCGGCCACCGGCTTGTGAAACGGCTTCTTCCCCCACGCCACCGGCACGACGCAGAAGTCGCAGCTATGCACGCAACCGCGCGTCGCCTCGAAAACGTTGTTGGTGAGAAAATGGCTGCTTGGTAGCAAGTCGCGCCGGGGAAACGGCCGGCCGCCGATGTCGAGTCCGGGCGACTGATTGTAGCGCGGTTTCATCTGACCCGCGCAAAAATCGCGCAGCAACTGCGGCCAGGTATCCTCGGCGTAGCCCACCACGATCGCGTCGGCGCGGGGCTGCGCGTCCTCGGGAATCAGCGTCACGTGCGGGCCGCCGAGCACCACCGTGATGCCCCGTTGGCGAAAATGGGCGGCGAGTTCGTACGCGCGCATCGCCGTGCCGGTGATGACGGTTAGCCCGATGAGATCGGCCTCGAGATCCAGCGGCACGTCGGCGATGCCTTCGTCGATCAGCCGGATATCGATCGGCAACTCCGGCGGAATCAACGCCGCGAGCGTCGTCAGCGTGAGCGGCTGGTAGCGGAGGGATTTTTTCCAGATGCCGCCACGGTGCCGGTAAAGCGGACCCTTCGGCGAGATCAAGGCGACTTTCAGGCGCGATCGGGTCATCGGCAATTGCGCGCGACGGTAGCCGCCGCGGGCAGTGGCTCAAGACCAATACGGGCCAAAACTTGGCGGAGGTTTTGCGTTGCACGGGAGGCCTCGCCGGCAGAGGCAACAGCATGCGGCGAACGCCCATCGACGATGCGATCGACTTTTCCCGGCCCTTCATGCCGGCCCGGCTGACGCCGCTATATCATGCGCCAAGCTTTGTCGGCCTGACTGAACCGCAGCGCCGCCGCTACAATCAACTGCACGCGTGTTATCTCAACGAGCAGACGATTTTTTTCGAGAGCATGATGGCGCGGCCGATCCTGCGCGCCTTCGCCCGCCAGCGATTGCCAGGCCACTTGGGCGCGGAGTTGGAAATTTTCATGGCCGAGGAGGCCAGGCACTCGGAGATGTTTCGGACTTTGAATCGCCGGTGCCGGCCCGAGGCCTACGCGGGCGGCGACTTCGATTTCATCCGTTTGCCCCGATTGGCGTGGGCTGGTCTGCACGGGTGGATGCGGCAAGCCGGCTGCTTTCCCTTTTTTCTGTGGGTGCTGCTGATTCAGGAAGAACGCGCCCTGTTTTACGCCACGGAGTTTCTCGCCGCCGCATCCGAGCTAGAGCCGAGCTTCGTCGCGGCGCAACGGCGGCACCTGGCCGATGAGGTTGGCCATATCCGATGGGACGAACAATTGCTGGACTGGGTTTGGCCGCGGGTGGGTTTCGGTTGGCGGAAATGGAACGCGAGAATGTTCGCTTGGCTGATGCGGGAATATTTCGTCACGCCGAAGCGCAGCGCCTGGCATGTGATGCAGCGTTTGCTCGCGGAGTTTCCCGAATTGCGGCGGCAGGCATCGCAGTTTCGCGCCGAGTTGGGCACACTGGGCGTGCATCCGGAATACAATCGGTTGGCGTATTCACGAGACGTCACGCCGAAGTCGTTCGCGCGCTTCGATCGCTGGCCGGAATTCGCGGGCTTGTGCTCCGCCCTGCCTTGCTATCGCCCGGAGCCGATCGCCGCAGCGTCAGGGGTGACCGAAGAAGTGGCGAGGAGCTGAGCGAACACGGCGGCGAGGAGGCTGCGCGCCCGGGCTTCCGGCCGGAGGTAGTGGTCCGCGCCCCAGACGGGATAGAGTGAACCCGGCAGCCGGCACGCATCGGCCAGCAGCACTCCGCCGTCGTTTGGGCCGCGGGGAGAAATGAAGCGATGGCAGCGGCGCATGAATCCGTTGCTCAGGTGACGGCGGCGTGGAAATCCGACGATCGTGATCAGCCGCATCGTGGGCGGCAGCCGCAATGGACCGGCCAGCGGGCCGTCGGGCGCCGGCACGATTTCGCGCAGCAATTCGAAATCGCGCCGCTGGCACCGAAAATAAATCCAGGTCGCGATGAAGCGCGGTTTCGACGCCAGCAGCCACTGCGCGAAGGGCGAACCGTCGAGCGTGCCGCAAATATTCACCCAGGCGATCACGGGGACGAAGCAGGTGGCATCGCCGGATTGCAGCGCGTGCTTCACATCGGCGCCCCCTTTGCAGAGCGAAACGAGAATGATTTTGCGCTCGCGATGCCGCACCAGCCAGTCGCGGAGTATGCGGCCGTTTTCGGCCAGCGTTCCCGCGCTTTGCAGAGGTACGAGTTCGCAGGGCAGGCCGAGTTGAATGGCGGTTTCCCGCACCACGTGTCCGTCTGCGCCGGCGTGCGGCATCTGGCGATAGAACGCGGCGGGGACGATCGCGATCACCGTATCAGCCGATACGAGCGGCACCGTGGGTGTCGCCGGCGCCGATTCGATCGCGGCGATGAACGGTGCATGGCGCCGCGATGCACGCACGCGCTGATAGAGCAGCGCGGTCGCAAAATCGACGCCCTGTCGCGTGGCGATGTCGCGGAGCGCGTCAGGCGTCAGCTCAGCTAGCGAAAGGAAATCGGGATGCGCCGCCGCCGTTGCGAGCAAGGCCAAATCTTCGGCGTCATAGGCCGGAGCGATGGTCGCCGGCGAAATTCCGGTGGCGCTCACGCCGTCGTTCTACGCCGCCAGCGGCCGACCAGCCAGCCGAGCGCGACTCCCACCAAGGCGGCTGCAATGATGCCGCGCAGGGCGTATGTTTTCGCCGTATCGAGGATCACGTTATCGAAAATATTCGTCGATACATGCATGCTGGCGACGAGCCATTTGCCTTCCTCTTTCACGAGGGTGAGCGACCAGCGGCCTTTCAAGTCGAGCCGCTTGCCGTTCGTGAGCGTGAAGTGTTCGACCGAGCTGCCAAACGAGATGCCGGTATTCGTGCCATGGAGAATGGTCAGCTCGTCCACGCTGACCTCGGCCGAGAATTTTTCGACGAACTTGTCCGGACCTTTCATCAAACGGTTATAGTAGGCACGCACGCCATCCCGACCACGGCTGACTTCGGCATTGTGCCAGGTGACCACGACATTCGGATGCAGGAAGGTGAGCTGGCGTTCCAGATCGCCGTGGTTGATCGCCTCCATGATGCCGGCTCGGAGCGCGCGCAGTTCTTGGTGGATGGCTTCGGACTGAGGTTCAACGGCGGCCGGGAGGAGCGGCGTGACCGCGAACACCAGCGTGGCAAGCAAGGCGGGGAGTTTCATGGGTGGGACGGGCCTAAATCGAGGGCTGCATGGACAGGCTGGGAGCGGTCGACGTCGAAAAGACTTCGTGCGATTCGGCGCGCAGCGCGGCTTCATCTTGCGGGAGGTCGACGAGCCAGTGAAAAAAATCGATCATCTCGCGGTCGTTTGCGATCAGGGTGTTCGCGTCATAACGCGTACCGAGCAGTTTTTGCGACTCGTCGGACAGATATCCGTGGGTGAAAAAACGGCGGGTTGCGAGCGCCAGAGGCTCGAGCGTTCGGGTGATCGGATTGCGTCCGCGGGGTGCGAACACGATGCCCTCGCACCGGGTACGCCCGCCATCGATTGGCTGGGTGGCGATGATGAATCGACTGTGCGCATGGTCGAAATCGCCGGTGATAGTGACGAAGGCGCCGCCCCAGTTGGTGATGGAAATGCTCACTCGTCGGCCCGCGAAGAGACGTAACATCTTGTCGAGCGGCGTACGGCCGAGCACTTCCGCCGAATAGCGATTGCGCCGGGAAAAGCGGGTGGGGCAGTCGATCACGGGCGGCGCCGTGAGTTTGCGATCATGCACCGCGTCGAAGTGCTGGGTGTCGTAGCCGTGCGCGGCGTTGACGAACCAAGTGCAGTCGGAATCGTACGCGAAGATTTTTCCCGCGACGTAGTCGTTTGGATCTTCGTCGAAAAAAAACGGCAGCGGGAACAGCGCCCGCGGACCATTGAAGAAAAAGAGATAACCGTGGCGCTCGATGGCCGGGTAAGACATTTGCCGGGCGAACGCGGGGATCGTGCTCGTTCCGGGGATGTGCGTGCAGGCGCCATTCGCGCCGTATTTCCAATTATGGAAAGGGCATTGGATCGACTCCCCGACGACTCGGCCGCAGCCGAGATCGGCGCCCATGTGCGAGCAATGCGCGTCGAGCACGGCGAACCGGCCGCTCTGCGTCCGATACGCCACCAGCTGCCGGCCGAGCAGGCGTTTTGAGCGCGGTTGGGCGAGCTCGCTCGCCGGTCCGAACAAATACCAGGTCGCCGGATAGGCCGGAAACCGTTCGATCGATGGCGCCTTTGGGACCGCGCGCGGCGCGTCGTTCTCGGTGGGATCGGAGCGGCTCATATTGCACCGGGTTGGGGCGAAACGGTGGGAAGCACCACAACTCTCAGGATGAACGGCGACAAGGCTTATCTCCGCGCAAACTGGATTCTTGCGCGATTGCGGGCTGCCTTTACGGTTCGTCCATGAGCATGCCCCCCGTGCGCCGTTCTCACGCCGGCGAGATGTTTTCGGCGCCGCCCGAGATGCCCGTGCCCGATCGCTTGAATTTTTTTCTCACCATCGTGGTCGTGGCAGCCGCCGTCGGACTGCTCTGGCTTGCCTCGGTGTTCCAGAATAAATGGGCGGTGCTCGGCACCGGCGTGGTGTTTTCCTATGTGCTGCTGACCAACTATGCGCTCCTGCACGAGGCCACGCATGCGAACTTGCAGTCGAATCGCCGGCGTAATTATTGGCTTGGGGTCCTTACGGGCGCGCTATTTCCCATTCCGTTCAGCATGATTTGCCTCACGCATCAGGGCCATCATCTCTACAATCGCACCGATGCCGAGATGTTCGATTTATATTATCCGGACGACAATCGTATCGTGAAATATATTCGGTGGTATGGCATCTTGTGCGGTTTCTTTTGGCCGCTAATCCCGTTCGGCGCCGTGCTGTTTGCGGTCTTGCCGCGCGCGGGGCGTGACCGCCTTTTCGCGCAGCCCCAATCGACCGGTTATATGTTCGCGGACGTGCAGCCCGTTGGAGTGTGGCGAGTGCGCGGCGAGTTGCTCGGGATCGTCGTCTTCTTCGTGGGCTTGCACGCGCTGCTCGGACTGCAGTGGACGCATACGCTCGTGCTCTACGCCTGCTTCTCGCTCAATTGGTCGACGCGGCAATATGTCGGCCACGCGTTCAGCAAGCGGGACGTCATCGATGGCGCGTGGAACCTTCGACATCATCCCGTGATGAGCTGGCTGCTCCTGCACGGTGAATACGACAAGACGCATCATCGCCGGCCTGATGTATCCTGGGTTTATCTCCCGCGCTTGACCGATCGCGACGACGACCGCGTCAGTTATTTTCGGCAATACTGGCGGCAGTGGCTTGGTCCGCGGCCGAATGTGGAGCCGGAGCCGGCGTTGCCCGTCGGCCCGGAGACCGCGCCGACGCGAGCGCATGAGTAATCTCGCTCGGCCTTTTTGGGGCTGGCCGGGCTGGACGCACCTGCGCTGGGCGATCGCGGTCGGCGCCCTCGGCGGGCTATGGTTTGGATTGATTTATGGCAGTGCCGATTGGATCACGGCCCATCGCGAATTTCGGGTGCGGGTCGATTTCCCCGGGGAGATTGCACTGCCCTTCGTGCCGGAAGCGGTGCTGGTCTATATGTCCCTCTACCTGGCATTCGCGGCGGCGCCTTTCGTGCTGCGCACGCGGCGCGAGTTGCTCGCATTGGCTCTCACCTTGAACGCCGAGATTCTCGTCGCGGGCGTCGTGTTTCTATTTGTGCCGGCGCAGCTCGCGTTTCCGTCCGCGTCCGATCTCGGGGCATTTCCCAGCGTGTTTCGTTGCGCGGACCGGCTCAACCTGACCTACAATTTGCTCCCGTCGCTGCACGTCGCGCTTGGAGTGACCTGCGTGGCGGTCTTCGCCGCCCTAGCGGCACCGCTGGGAAAAATCCTCTTATGGAGTTGGGTGATGCTATTGGCCGTGTCGACGGTGCTCACGCATCAGCATCATGTGGCCGATGCCGTGGCCGGCTGGGCGCTAGGATGGAGTGGCCACCGATGGCTTTATCCGCGTCTCGAGCGACGTCAGTCCACAATGTAATGGGGCGACATTTCAACTTGGCATAGAGCGATCGAGCGGAAGCTCGAAATGGAAGCACGCGATGCGCATCCGCTTTCTGAAATAAAAACGGTGCGCATCGACGCGCTGGGTCCCGGAATCGAGATGGAATGTGTCGCAACCAAGTGAGCGCGCATGCTTCACCAGCCAGACGAACAAACGGTCGCCGTATCCCTGGGATCGCGCTTCGGCGTCGGTCACCAAGTCGTCGACGTAAAGCGTCTTGCCGGCGTACAGCGTCGTCATGGGACGAAACCCGGCGACTGATCGCACGACCCCATTCTCTTCGAGAAAGGCGAGCCGGTAGCCTTCGCGTTCTTGGTTTCGAACGCGGGCCACGAATTCACTGGAATGGAGATGCGGACGTAACTGCGCGATCACCGCGAAACAGCGTTGGATAGCGGAGTCGGATTCGGCGAGGGCAATGGGCATCGAGGAAAGAAATGGGAGGGGGCGCGGGCGCGGTGTCAGCTCTGCAGCTGCCGTTTGGCGAGATCGCCGAGCGTGCGCAATGCCGTCTCGATTGCTTCGGTCCAGGGCACGCCGCAGCTGACCCGCAGGCAATTCCGGTAACGATCCTTGACGGAAAAGAGCGGCCCGGGCGCCGTGTTGATGCGGTGCTTCAGCGCTTCGCGGTGCAAATCCAGCGTGTCGACGCCGCTTGGCAGCTCGATCCACAGAATGAACCCGCCTTCCGGCCGACTGAGCCGCGTGCCTTCCGGAAACGAGCGCAAAATGGCCTGGGAGAAGAGGTGCAACTGATGGTGATAGGCGCGCCGGATCGACCGCAAATGGTGATCGTATCCGCCGTTGCGGAGGAAGTCGGAGACGGTCTTTTGCAGGACGATCGGCGTCCCAAGCGTGTTGGTGAACTTCAGCCGCCGCACCCGTTCGAGGTAACGCCCTGGCGCGCACCAACCGACGCGCAACGATGGCGCGAGGGTCTTGCCGAAGGAGCTGCATAAGAGCACGCGGCCGTCCGTGTCCCACGCCTTGAGCGGCTTCGGCCGGCGATCGCCGAAGTGAAGGTCGCCGTAGATGTCGTCCTCGATCGCGGGGACGTCGAATTCCGTCAGCAGCTGATAAAGCTTTTCCTTCTTCGCATCGGGCATGCACGACCCGAGGGGATTGTGATAGCTTGGCATCACGAGCACCGCTTTGACGTCGTTTTGCGCCAGGGCCTCGCGGGTCGCGTCGAGGCACATTCCCGTGCGCGGGTCGGTGGGAATTTCCACCACCCGCAGATTCAGACTTTGAATCGTTTCGAGAAAGCCGAAGAACGCGGGCGTTTCCACGGCGATCGTATCGCCTGGCTTGGTGGTTGCCCGCAGCGACAGGTTCAACGCTTCCGAGCAGCCGACCGTGATGACGAGTTCCTCGTGTCCAATGGGGCAACCGGCCTGGAGGTAACGCCGCGCGATTTCGCGTGCGAGCGGGTCGAACGCCCAATTCATCGAGTAGCGGCCAATCAGGGCCGGATCGTTCCGCACCACCGCGGCCAGAATTCGCGCGAGCTTTTTCGTCGGGAATAGGCTCGGGTCCGGGCAAGCCGCTCCAAGCGGCACATACGACGGGTCGACCGCATGCAACAGCACGTCGGCGGTGAGATCCTTGACGCCAACATAACTCGCCTTGGCCATCGGCTTTGCCATCCGCGGCTCGGGCGCGCTCGGCAGCCGCGGCCGGACATAGTATCCGGATTGAGGCCGCGCTTCGACGCAGCCGCGATTCTCCAGCAACGTGTAAGCTTGGAGCACCGTGGAAATGCTGACGTCGCGTTGCAGCGCCATCCGCCGGACCGACGGCAACCGATGTCCGGGCCGGAGCGTTCCTTGCTCGACCAACTGTTCGATGGAGCGCGCCAGTTCGACGTAAAGCGGCGCGGAGGCGGGAGTGACGAGCGTTTCGATCATGGCGAGAAAAGAGGGCGACAGCGTAGGTGAAAACGGGGCGCTGCAGCAGACGTAGCGGCCGGTATTTGCCACCGGTACAGTTGGAGAAACACGCTGTTGTGACCATCACAAATGCCGTTAGGCTGGCCGGCGCACCACGTTGACACGCCGCGCCCTTTTCGTCCCCGTCGGCTCATGGGGGTGGACGAAGCTGAATTCATACGGCGAGCGGAAGTGATTTTGCAGCGGTTCCTCGCGCAAAACGAAAACCCGGTCCCCGAGGTTTCTGTCCTCCATGCGCTGGCACTCCGGCTTTGGGACGTCGTGCGCGAACGCGGCCTGCTGCCCCCTTTGGCGCCTGGCGAGCAGGGGCAGCCGGGTGGAATGGCCGACTCAGTCTTGGCGCCGCTGGTGGCGCGAATTGCCGGCGACGGGTGCGAGCCGCTGGTCGAAGAAGCCGTGCGCCAACTGGTGAAGGCGTGTTTTTATCCGGAATTCAGGGTATGCCGTGATTCGTTTCGCGCCGCCTCGCCTGACGGCGCTTGTCGCCGCCAAGAACTTTCGCGGGTACGCCAGCGCGTCAGTGGCACCCATTGCATCGACTGTCCCCACTGGGTCGCATTGCCCGCTGACGTCCATGCGCAGTTTCTCGCGCAACATTGGATCGCAGGCGCCGAGTCGTTCCGGGCGCATCGCGAGGTTTTCCTGCCCGAGGATTTCCGTCGGTTGCGTCAGTGGCTGTATGAGGCCGCGCGAGAAGGATGCGCGGGCCGGTGATACCCTGCACGCGCGGGCTCGTCATCGTGCGGCCGGCGCGAACGAAACGGTCATGGCACGAGAGTGAGCGCTATCTCTCGCCCGCGCGACGGTCCGGGCCTTGCCGCCGAGATTACGCTTACCGAACAGCCGTTTTGCTATAGGTCGACCCGGCGCGGACGGTGAATGGGGCGGCCGAGTCCGATCCGAACGGCGGCGTGGAAGACGAAGAGGAAAACGGCGATGCAGAATTATTGGTCGGAAAAGGAGAGTTGGAGTTCTGCGTCAGGAAAGGCGGTGTGGACCCGGTGGAGAATGGCGGGGTCGAGTCGGTCGCCACCACGACGGCTGCAGCCTTCCGGGTAGCGAGCGATTCCGCCGCTGCATCGAAGAACTGCGGCGCGGCCGGACGCAACGCGTGGCCGACCGCAAAATCGATTTTCTCCATGAGCAGCGCCGGGTTCACTGGCCGTTGCAGGACGGTGGCTGCGCCAGCTCGGGTGAGCTCGCGGGTAAGTTCGAGCGTGAGCGCGGCGGCCACGAATATAATAGCCATTTTCGGACGATGGCGTCGCAGGGCGTCGAAAAACTCCGGCGTATCCAAGCCCGGCGCGTCCGAATTGAGCAACGCGACGTCGAAAGGCTGATGCGCGGCTTCATGGAGCGCGAGGTGCGGCTGGTCGCACGTGACCACCGCGTAGCCCGCGCGCCGCAGCAGCAGCGATTGCATTTCGCGGAAGACAGACGCGTCCTCAATCAACAAAACCCGGCCGCGAACACACTCAGCTTCGAAGGAAAACGTCGTCATGATAGGGGTAATACCGCACTAACGCGGCCGCTAAACTGGGGAGTAATTTGCAATGTGGGCTTGAGTTCCGGCAGGGGCATTGGCAGACGGGTGCACGCTACCAGCCAATACGTCGCAGGCCTATTCGTAGTTCTGCGCGAGCGGCTCGAGGAATAACGCTTACGCCCCCGTGCCAGATTCCCGCATCAAGATCCGTGCTGTACTTATCGAAGACGAAACGATGTTTCGTCAGTTGATCCTTCTTACGCTGGGGAAAGTGAAGGACCTTCAAGTCGTCGGAGAATTCGGTCTGGGGAAACCCGGTCTCGAATTTTGCCTGCGCGAGAAGCCCGATCTTCTGGTGGTCGATCTCATGTTGCCTGACCTGAACGGGATGGAAGTCGCGCGCGAGGTCCGGCGTGCGCTCCCCGAGGTCAAGATTCTCGTCATCACCGCGCACCCAAGCGACCGTCTGCCCGCCGATTTGATGGTTTTGGGCGTGAACGGCTATGTGGATAAGAACGAGCCGATCGAGTACGTACTAAGCGCAGTCGAGACCGTGCGTAACGGGGGAATGTTTTTCGCCAGCCGTGTGAGAGCCCGGGGCGGCGCAGCGGGCGCCTTGAACAGCACGCGGCCGACTATGCCGATCCCGTTGACCGAACGGGAGCAGGAGATTGCTCGTTTGGTCGCCGCGGGTCAGATGTCCAAGGAAATCGCGGCCAAGTTGAATCTCAGCGTTCGTACGGTTGAGAAGCACCGCGCGAACATCATGGAAAAGATCGGCGTGCGCGAAGTGGCGAGCCTGACCCGTTGGTGCATCCAAGCCGGGCTGCTCGATAACTAAATTAACGGGCCGACGGCCTGAGGTGTTTCCCTCGGGCCGGAGCAGCCTCAAGAGGCTTGCGCGAACACGCGCAACGGTGCGGCGACCGCATCGAATTCGGCGGCGATCTCCGCGAGCTCGCTGGTATTGAGATCCGGAGCCGATGCATCGTTCAATCGCAGCTCGAGCGCCGCCATGCGGGCGGAGAGCGTGCGGGCGCCGATCACTCGCGTATTGCTCTTCAAGCTATGCACCACGCGGTGCCGCGTCTTGCGGTCGCCGTCCATGAGCTGTTGAAGCAAGAGCGGATATTCGCGAAGAAAGGTCCGCACGAGGATCCGCACATTGTCGACGCCGAGCAACGCCGCGAGTTCAGCCAGATCGTTGTTGGGAAGTGACGGCCCCGGCATTGGGTGAACGGCAGCACGTTGGTTTTGGGGCGCAAACCTAAAAATTTCTGGGAAGCCCGCGCGCCGAGGCTGCCGTGCGAGCAAATGGCATGGCGTAAATCGAGCGGCCGGGGAAACCGGTTTGTCGTTGATCTTTCGGGTAGGATCGAACGCTCACGGGGCGTCTCGTATATAACTATTTGGAAATGCATTGTGGGATATGGAGGGGGCGAGAATCGGCTGGAATGAATTGACGGCGACACGTGCGTTGTCTGCCGCGAATCGCCCGTCCGGTTCTCCGGACACTCGACAAGCGCGGAGGAGCTTGCTTGCGTTGCCGAGTCCGCCCCCTCGATGCCCCCGCGCGTTCCCATCGTGATGCCGTTGTTCACGGCCGTGTCGTCACCGACGAATGGGGGGACTTCTGAACTTGTATTTATTGCCGGCGCCGCGGTGTTGGTCATCGCGCTTTGGCTGCGGTATTTGTTCAGCCGCCAAACGCGCGAATTGCGCGAAAGCGAAGAGCGTTTCCGCGAGCTGTTCGAAAATGCCGTGGAGGGCGTCTACGAGCGCGGGCCCGACGGGGCGTTCCGCCGCGCAAATCCCGCGATGGCGCGGCTGCTTGGCTACGGCACGGTTGAACAGTTGTTGCGCGCTCCCGCGGGCAAGACCCGCGATGTCTATGTGTCGTCGACACGGCGCGACGAATTTTTCCTGCTCCTCGGCGCCAGCAATCACGTGGCGAATTTCGAGTCGGAGATTCGGCGGCTCGACGGGACCACCGTTTGGATTTCGGAAAACGTCCGCGCGTTGCGCGACGCGGAGGGCCGTCTCCTGCGCTTGCAGGGATTTGTCACCGACATCACCGCCCGCAAAGAAGCCGAGATGGCGTTGCGCACCAGCGAAGCCCGGTTCCGCGTTCTCTTCGAGCATTCGCCCATCGGCATCGTGGAATACGACTATCGTCCCACCGCCGCTTGGCTGCAAAGCCTTCGCGGCACCGGCGTGACGGACCTGGAGGCGTGGTTCGACGAGCATCCCGACGAGTTGCAATCGGCGCTGTCATGCGTCGCGATCACGGGCGCGAATGTCGCCGCGCTCCAGCTCGTGGGCGCCCAGAGCTTCGGCGAGGCCGTCGGCAACTTGGCGCGAATTTTCACGCCCGACGCCTACTTGGCGCGCCGCCGCACTTTCGTCGCGGTGTGGAATGGCGCGTACGATGCCGACGGCGAGCTCACGTTGCATTCGCTCGATGGCACCATCCGGCGCCTGCACTACCACTGGTGGACGCCCGTGATCGATGGAAAGCCGTCGTACGAGCGGACACAGCTGGCCATGCTGGATCTCACCGAAGCGCGATCGGCGGAACGGGCGTTGGCGACCGAGCGCGAGCAACTTGCGGTGACGTTGCGCGCCATGGCCGAAGGAGTCGTAACGACCAACACCGACGGCATGGTGCAGTTCATGAACGACGCCGCGGGCGATCTGACCGGCTGGTCGCCGGAAACGGCGGTCGGCCGCGCCTTCGAGCAGGTCTGCACCTTGTCGAGCGAAGGCGTCGAACGACATCTCCAAATCCCGGTCACCGCGGCTTTATCGCAAGATCGGGTGATCGACTTGCCCCCACATACCGTCTTGCGCGCGCGCACCGGTTGTCCCCGGCGCGTCGAGGGACGCTGCGCGCCGATGCACGATCTGAGCGGGCGCGCCATCGGCGCCGTGCTGGTGTTTCGCGATGTCACCGATCGCTCGCGGCTCGAGTTCGAGCTCTTGCGCGCTTCGAAGATGGAGTCGATCGGCGTCTTGGCGGGAGGAATCGCGCATGATTTCAACAATCTGCTCGCGGTCGTGATGGGCAACCTGACCCTCGCGCTGTTGGACGAGCGCGTGCCACCGCGGGCCGTCAAATGGCTGCGCGATGCCGAGCGCGGAACGCTCCGCGCGCGCGAGCTGACCCAGCAGTTGCTCACCTTTGCCAAAGGCGGCGAACCGGTGCGCGCGGCTGTCTCGCTCGCCGAAGTCGTAAAAGAAGCCGCCGAGTTCGGCCTGCACGGCGCCGCGGCGAGTTGCGAGTTCGCCTTCGCGCCAGATCTGAAACCCGCGGATGTCGACAAGGGCCAAATCGGCCAGGTGGTGCAGAACCTCGTGATCAATGCAGTGCAAGCGATGCCTGGCGGCGGGGTGATCCGCGTGGACCTCCGCAACGACCATCTCGCCAACGGTTCGATCCCCGTTCCGGCCGGCGATTACGTCCGGCTGGAGATCGCCGATTCTGGTCGCGGCATCGCCGCGGAACACCTCGGGCGGATTTTCGAACCGTTTTTCACCACGAAGGAGTACGGCACCGGTCTCGGACTTGCGACGGTGTACTCGGTGATTCGGAAGCACAACGGCCACATCACGGTCGAATCCGCGATCGGCCAAGGCACCACCTTCCGCATGTGGTTGCCGGCGGCGCGACTCGCGCCGGTCAACGCGGCCAGCCCTTCGACGAATTTCGAGCGACTCAGTGGCCGCGTCTTATTTATGGACGACGAGGCGCCGATTCGGACGATGACGAAAGCGCTTCTCGAGCGACTCGGACTGGAGCCGACGGTCGCGTGCGACGGTGGCGAAGCGGTGCGGGAATACGCCGTCGCGCATTCCTCGGGCCGGCCGTTTCACGCCGTGATCATGGATTTGACCGTGCCCGGCGCGATGGGGGGTGCAGAAGCGATGCGCGAAATTCTCAAGATCGATCCCGAGGCGCGCGGCATCGTGTCGAGCGGCTATTCGAGCGATCCGGTAATGGCGAATTACCGCGCCCATGGCTTTCGCGGCATGGTGCCGAAGCCCTATCGCATCACCGATTTCGCGCGTACGCTGCGCGAAGTGATCGTCGACGAAGTGCGTCAAGCGTGAGCGCGGCTCGTTTGCGCTTCGGCCGGGTGCTCGCATCCTAGCGGCATGACGTTGCGGACGATACTTTCACTGCTCCTGCTTGGTCTCGGAGTCATCGGCTTGCGCGCGGCGGAAGCCGAGATGAAGGCGAGCAAGCCGGAAGTGCGAAAAGAGATCGTGGCCGCGATCGAAGCGCAGCTTGCGGCCTTTCGGAAAAATGACGTCGCGAAGGCATATTCCTATGCGGACGCGGCCTTGCGCGCACAAAAGCCGTTGCCAATCTTCGTCGCGATCGTCCGTACGAATTACCCGGAAATCTGGGCCAACAAGCGGGCCGAGTACGGAATCGTGCGCGACGACGGCCTGGCCGGGAGCGTGCTCGTGCACGTCTTCGGCGCCGACGGGGATGCGTCGTACGACTACACCCTCGTGAGAGAAGACGCCGGTTGGCGAATTCATGGCGTGCTGCGCCACGAGCCGGTGAAAGAAGAAAAAGTCTGACGTCGCGCTCGCCCGCGACGGATCGCGATCAATGTCCGGCGTCCAGATCGCCGGGCTTTAGTAGAGACGCGAAGAGCGACTTGTTTGCCGCCTTCATGTAGGCCTCTTTCGGTTCGATCGTGCTGTCCTTCACTCGCGCCATGAGGCTGTTGTCCATCGTCACCATGCCATCGGCGCCATTGCTCTCGATGATCGACTTGATGTTGCCGATCTGGCCGCTGCGAATCGTGTTCGGCAACGCCTCGTGCTGCAGCAAGATTTCGTGCACCGCGCAACGGCCCTTGGGCACGCGTTTGCACAACAGTTGGGCGACAACGCCGGCGAGACAGCTCGAGAGCATGACGCGCACCTGATTCTGCTCATCGGCGGGAAACGTATTGATGATCCGGTCGATGGTCTTCGGCGCGTTATTCGTGTGCAGCGTGCCGAAGACGAGCATGCCCATGGAGGCGCAGCCGAGGGCCAGCTTGATCGTCTCCATCTCGCGCATTTCGCCGAGCAATAGGATGTCGGGGTCGTGCCGCATCGCGCCTTTGAGCGCCGCCGCGAACGACTCCGTATGCTCGCCGACCTCGCGATGGACGATCACGGATTTCTTTACCGGGTGCACGAACTCGATCGGGTCTTCGATCGTGATGATGTGCCGGCATTGATGCGTGTTGATGTAGTCGATCATCGCCGCGAGCGTGGTCGACTTGCCGCTGCCCGTCGGTCCCGTGACGACGACCAAGCCTTGATCGAGATGGCAGAGCTTCTTCAGCGCCTCGGGCAGCTTCAGATCTTCGAACGACAAAATCTTGGCGGGGATCTGGCGAAACACCGCGCTTTGGCCCCAGTGATTGTACAGGTAGTTGCCGCGGAAACGGGCAAATCCCGGAATCTCGTGCGCGAGATCCAGGTCCTTGCGCTCGAGGAAATCCTGCCAGCGGCGCTCCGGGACAATTTCCTTGAGCAATGTCTCCATCGATCCCGCATCGAGCGGCTTCTCGGCGATCGTTTGCAGCGAGCCGGAAATTCGAGCTTTGGGCGGAAGACCGACCGTGAGGTGCAAATCCGAGCCGCCCTTTTCGAGCATCAGCCGGAGGAGTTGATCGATAGCGGCCATGGGAGTCGGGGCTACGAGATTTTCGCCTTCAGCACGCGATTGCCGATATTGGCCAACGCCGTCTCCGCGGAAATCCGGCGCGCCTGCCAAAGGCCGAACACGACGTTGTCCATGAGACACATTCCTTCTTTGACGCCGGTCTCCATCGTATTGCGCAGGCCGGCCGATTTTCCCTCGCGCACCAGATTCTGAATGGCGGTGTTGCTCACGAGGATTTCGCAGGCCAGCGCCAGCCCGCCGTCCGTCGCCGGCAGCAGGCGTTGGCAAATGATGCCGCGCAAGCTCTCGGCGACGCTCGATCGAATCTGCGCTTGCTGGGCCGGAGCGAAGACGTCGAGGAGGCGATTAAGCGTCGTGGCCGCATCGCTCGTGTGCATCGTCCCGATCACCAGGTGCCCCGTCTCGGAAGCGCTGATGGCCATCTCGATCGTCTCGAGATCGCGGAGCTCGCCGATGACGATGACGTCCGGGTCCTCGCGCAGCGCACCTTTGAGCGCCGTGAAGAACGATTTCGTGTGCTCGCCGACTTCGCGTTGCGTGACGTTGCAGCCGCGCGCGGGCTGGACGACTTCGATCGGGTCTTCGACCGTGATGATATGGTCCTCGCGGGTCTCGTTGAGATAAGAGACCATCGATGCCAGCGTCGTGGTTTTGCCCGATCCGACGGGGCCCGTCACGAGGATCAAGCCGTTGTGATACGATAGCAGCTTCTTGATCGTCTCGATGTGCGCGCTGAACCCGAGATCGGCGAGCGTCTTGATTTCCGCGGGCACCATGCGATACGCCCCGGCGGCGCCGTTCTTGTGAAACATCAAGTTCACGCGGTAACGGTCGTTGCCGCTGAGCGCCAGGGCGTAGTCGTAATCTTTGCGCTCGAGGAAAATCTTCTTCTGGCCGGCGCCGAGCAGCGCGGTGTTCAGCCGCAAGGCGTCGTCGGCGGTCAGCGCATAGTCGTCCAGAAACGACAGCGCGCGGTTGCGACGGATAAAAGGCCGGGCGCCGGTCGAAATGTGCAGATCGCTCGCGCCATATCGGGCACAATCGCGCAGCAAAGTGCGGAGCGCGTTCCCAAGGGCCGCGTCGTCGAGCTCGCGAATGGTGCGAAACGCGAAGCGCGGCGCCTCCGCGCTGCCAGAGGGGGCGTCGTGCTCGGCGACTTCGGCGAACGCGGCATGAGATTCGCTGGTGGTTGCGAACGGATCGTCGATCGGGGCAGTCGATTGCGCCTTCGTTACGGCTGCCTCGGCGAGTTGCTCCAAGCGACCGACGTCGCTGACGACGCCGCTGTCGATCAGCTCCTGGGCAAACGCCATGAGATCGGCGTCGGCGCCGATTTTGGCGCGCGTTTGAATACACTGTGCCTGCGATACGAGACCTTCGTCGATGACGAGCCGAGCAAGCCAAGCTGTGTCGCGATTCATGCGGGCTGGGGTGCGCCGAGGTTGGCGCCGCGCGATGACCAAGCAAGCGCGAAGGTCCAATTTACGAAACTGTCATGGATTTAACCGAAACCGTTGGCGCGTCGGCGGGTCTGTGGCGCCGCATGAACCGCCTGAAATCCTCCACGCTTCGAATCAAATTGCTCGCGACCTTGCTCGCTTTGATGCCGGTCGCATGGACCTCCGGCTGCCTCGCGGTCGCGGCGGGTGCTGCCGGCGCCGGCACTGTCGCCTGGGTGCGAGGCGAATTAGACGCTTCGATGGGCCATCCGCTCGACGCGGTGGATAGCGCCGCGAATCGCGCCGCCGAGCAACTGAGGTTCGTGAAGATCAGCGAAAGCGCTGACGCGTTGTCGCGCGTCATTACTCTGCGGACCGCTGAAGACAAAAAGATCGAAGTGAAACTGACTCGGACGACCGACACGGTAACGCGAGTGCGCATCCGCGTGGGCGTCTTCGGCGACGAAACGATTTCCCGGCTCTTGCTCGAAAAGACTCAGGCGAATCTCTGATCGACTTGCGCGGCGACGTGCCGCGAGCGCGCCTACCCTGAAAGCGCTTCGATCCGGAAACGAATCCCATCGGGATCCACGAGGTCTCGCGGCGCGGTCGCATCGCGGAGCGCGACGGTGACTGAGGCCAAGCCCAGCATGTCGGGCGGCTCGGGCTGGACGGGTTGTCCCCACACGTTGAGGCCGAGATGATGATGGTAGTCATCCGCCGCGAGAAAGCGCGCGCCGGGATAACTCCGTTGCGTGACGTGCAGGCCGAGCGTTTCGCGATAGAAGCGTTCGCTCGCTTCGAGATCGCGCACCCGAAGATGAATGTGACCCCAAGTCGCGTGCTGAAGTGGCGGGGCGGTTTCCGTTGACGCTGCGGCGGCGAGCGAGCGGACATCGAGCGGTTGAGTTACCATTTCAATGTCACCGTTTCGCCTTGGCCAGAGCTCACGACGGCGATCGGCGTAGAACTCCAAGCCATTGCCATCCGGGTCGGAAAAATAGAGCGCTTCGCTCACGCCATGATCGGAAAAGCCGTCGAACTCGATTTCACGCTGCGCGGCGTGGCGCAGCCAAGCGCCGAGCGCCGCGCGATCCGAGAAAAGAAGAGCGGCGTGAAACAGGCCCGCGGCCTGAGGTGACAACGGTTGAGCTGCGGGAGCTTCCCTGAGCGTGAGGATTGGCGGCCCGCCTGACGTCGTGGCCAGGTCGGCGGCGGCCGCGGTTTGCGTCGCAATCACGAATCCCAGCCGGTCGACGTAAAACCGCAGGCTGCGTGCGAGGTCCGACACCCGCAAAGCGAGGTTCGTGATGTGAAGAGAAGGAGTCATACGACAACGACCTTTCGCCGATGAAAACATCGGATCGCGCCCCGGGCGGGGCGGCGGAGTTTCAATGCTTGGCGTTACAGACGCCGTGGAGTTGGTGCTCGACCTCGGCAAGCGTCACCCGGCCGAGTTCCGCCTCCATCGCCGCCTGCGCTTTCGCGAACACATCGGAGAGAATCTGCTCGATGCGTGCGCCGACCGGACATTTGCGATTTGGCGCGAACCGATTCAGCCCATGCATGGGGTCGGGCTCGACCGTGCGATAGATGTCCAGCAGCGCGATTTTGTCGGCGGGAGCGGCAAGCGTGAATCCGCCCGCAGCTCCTTTGTGTGCGGTGACGACCTTGGCATTCACGAGTGCCGCCAGCAGTCTTCGGATCACGACCGGGTTGGTATCGACGCTGGATGCGATCTCCGCCGACGGCACGGCTGCACCTTTCCGAAACGCCAGATAGGCGAGGATGTGAACGCTAACGGCAAAGCGCGAGTTTCCGGTCATCGGTTAATGTAACCAACGAAGTTACTTTTCACTTTTTGTCAAGGGACCGAGGCCGGTGCTGCCGCCCGACTCCGTGATTGCAAACGCAGGCGTTTCGCAGACGCTGCTCTGTTTCCGATACTCATGCTGAAGAAATTGATTGCGAAGCTGCGCTCCAAAATGGCGCCTGCAGACCGCGAGAAGCCCGCCGCTCCCGAGAGACCGGCCCATCCGAAAGCGGCGAGCGGTCACGGGTCAGGGCGTCAGAGCGGTGGAGGAGGCCATGGTCGCGGAGGCAGTGGCCACGGACGTCGCGAGCGCGGCCAAGGCGGCGAAGGCCAGGGCGCTGGCAGCAGTCACGGGCACGGCGGTGGCCACGGCCACAAAGCGAGCCACGCCCATAAAGGCGGAGGTCACGGTTCACAAGGCGGAGCCCATCCGGCCGGTGGCGATCGTCCGCCGCGTCATGGACGTGACCGTAAGCCCGAATCTCACAGCCGGAAGTCGCGCAAGCCGGAGGCGTACGAGCCGCCGCGGCGCGAGTCGTCGAAGCCGCTGGTGCCCGTCGATATCCCGAAGATGGACACGGCGTTCACGAAGCTCGGGCTCAGCGATGCGCTCGCTTTTGCGGTGCAAGAAATGGGTTATGTCGACCCCACACCGATTCAGCAGCAGGCGATTCCCGTCGTGTTGCGCGGTGGCGACGTGATCGGATCCGCTCAAACGGGAACGGGAAAGACGGCGGCGTTTGCGCTCCCGATCATTCAGCGGCTTGGCACGCACGGAAAGATGCGCTGCCTCATTCTCGAGCCGACGCGCGAATTGGCGCTGCAAGTCGAGGAAGCGTTTCACAAGTACACCAAGTTTACCGATCTGCGCGTGACGATCGTCTACGGCGGCGTCGGTTACGGCAAACAGGTCGAAGATCTCCGGCGCGGAATGGATATCTTGGCGGCGACGCCCGGTCGTTTGCTCGACCACCTGGAGCAGCGCAATTGCTCACTCGACGACGTCGAGATTCTGGTCCTCGACGAGGTCGATCGCATGTTGGACATGGGCTTTTTGCCCGACGTGAAGCGGATCGTTCAGCGCTGCCCGAAACACCGGCAGACGCTTTTCTTCACCGCGACGCTTCCGCCGGAAATCGAGCAATTGGCCGGCTGGGCGCTCCGCGACCCGGTGAAGGTCGAGATCGGCCGGGTGCGTTCGCCCGCCGAAACTGTCGCTCACGCCTTTTACCCGGTGGTCGCTTCGCAGAAGTTCGATCTGCTGCAGCTGTTGTTGGAGCGGACCGAGTTCAAGAGCGTGATTATCTTTTGCCGCACGCGCATGGGAGCAGATCGGATCGCGCAGCGACTTATCAGTAACGGGCACACGGTTGGCGTCATGCATTCCGACCGGAGTCAGCGTGAGCGCGTCGAAGCGCTCGAAGGCTTCAAATCGGGCCGGTTCGAAGTATTGGTCGCGACCGACATCGCGGCGCGCGGGCTGGATATCGCCGGCGTGTCCCACGTCATCAACTACGACGTGCCGGAGAATGCGGAAGATTACGTCCATCGCATCGGCCGCACGGGCCGCGCCCAGAACACGGGCGATGCGTTCACCCTGGTAACCGAAGAGGACGTCCGCGATGCGCGCTCGATCGAGCGTTACATGGGCGTTGCCGTGGAGCGGAAGAAGCTCGAGGGATTCCCGTACATTTATTCCGCCTTGTTCGACGAGAAGGCGATCGCGGAAGGCGTCGCCCCGAAGTCGTCGAGCCGCTTGCATCGCGGCGTACGCCGCTAAGTCTGGTCGCAGCGGCGGAGCCCGATGTCCTCATCGGGCTCGCGTGACATCGAGCCATCGACGTCCCACCGTGGCGGCCCGACGGATTTTATCGGGCGCCCATGTGACGAAGTGCTCGACTAAAGGAGTCGAGTCCGTGGTTCGGCCGATTAATCGAGCCCGTTGATCACGCGGAACGCGACTGCGGCAACCGCGGCTCCGGCGAAGTCGGAAATCAGATAGACGCCGAATTGGCGCGCCGATTCGATGCCCATCGTCCACACGCCAAGGCCGACCGCCGGATTAAAGGCGCCGCCCGAAATCCCGCCGACGGTGATTGCGCCGACCAGAACGGTGAAACCGATGGCGAGGCCGTAGAACGAGTTTCCCATCGTGCCTTTGGCCGTGGCCGTATTGAGCACGACCCAGCACAGCGCGAACGTGAAGAGGAACTCGACGATGAAGGACGCGAGGGTGGGGTGGAGGACTGAGTTGCCCGTCACGCGGCCGTGTAGCAGCAGGTTTACCAGCAAGGCGGCGACGGCGCCCGCAATGAACTGCGCGAGCCAGTAGGGTACGACGTCACGTTTGTCGCATCGCCCGCGCAGAAACGCGGCCAGAGTCACCGCGGGGTTGAAATGCCCGCCGGAAATGTGACCGCCGGCGAAAATCATCACCATGAGGATTGAGCCGATGGCGATGGGCGCGAGCGGAGCGCTAGTCCGGACGACTAGGCCAACCGTGAAGACGAGGAAGAAAGTGCCGATGAACTCGACGACGTATTTTTTCATGGGACGCGGGGATTGCGTGAGAGCGACACACGTAATGGGTTAATGCCGGAAGACAAACGCGTTCGTGACCGAAATACTGCGTCCGATCGCGCAGCTTCACGTCAGCAGGGGTGAATCATTCTCACTCTTATGAAAACGACTGCTCTGCCAGAGACCGAAAAGGTGCGGGAATATGTGCGGGAGCGCTACGGCGCGATCGCCGAGCAAAGTGACGCCGCGTGCGGATGCGTGGCGACGGGCTGTTGCGGCGGCAGCGGCCAGAACTACGGCGAGAAACTCGGCTACAGCGCCGACCAGCTTGCCGCCGCGCCGCCGGGCGCGGATCTCGGCCTGGGTTGCGGAAATCCGCTCGCGATTGCGAGCATCAAGCCGGGGGAGGTGGTGCTCGATCTTGGGAGCGGCGGCGGCTTCGACTGCTTCCTCGCCGCGCGTCAGTTGGCTGGAACGGGACGCGTGATTGGCGTCGATATGACGGCGGCGATGATCGGCAAAGCTCGGACCAATGCGGCGAAGAGCGGCCTGACAAACCTCGAATTCCGGCTGGGCGAAATCGAAGCTTTGCCGGTCGCTGATGCCTCGGTGGATCTGATCATCTCGAATTGCGTGATCAACCTTTCGCCGGAAAAGCATCGCGTTTTCGCGGAGGCGTTCCGCGTTCTGAAGCCCGGTGGGCGGCTGGCGATCGCGGACGTGGTAGCCACGAAGCCGCTTCCTGACGACTTGCGGGAAAAGCTCGCGTCGATCGGAGCATGCGTTGGGGGCGCGACGCTCATCGACGAGTTGCGCCGCTTGCTGATGGGAGCGGGGTTTGGCCGCATCGATATCGTGCTGCAGGAAAAATCGCGCGAGTACATCCGGCATTGGACCGATGCCACGGAAGCCGGCAACTTTGTCGTTAGTGCGCTCATCACTGCCTACAAACAATGAACCACCCGCGGGGTCGGGCCGAAAGTCTGTTGCGGCCTGTGAAACCCAAGATCGAATGCCGGATCGAGCCTGCGACCAGCGTGGCCGAGTTTGATCGAGCCGTCGCCGAGTTTGCGACGAAGCTGCGCGCCTTCATTCGCCGCCGCGTGCGCGACGAGGCGACGGCCGACGATCTCACGCAAGAGTCGTTGCTCAAGGTCTACCGCTCGCGCGCCGCCTTGCGCGACGGTCAAAGGCTCGAAGCTTGGGTATATCGCATCGCGCGCACGACGATCGTCGACCACTTCAGGCGCCGACACCGGACCGAGGAGTTGCCAGACGGCGTGGCGAGCGAACCAAGCGACGACGTGGCGAAGCTGCGCGAAGCGATCATGCATTCCACTCGGTTGTTCCTGGAGACCTTGCCCGAGGCGTACCGTGTGCCGGTGCGATTGGCGGAATTCGACGGTCTGCCGCTGGCGAAGATCGCGCTGCGACTCGGACTCTCGTTGACGGCGGTGAAGTCGCGGGTGCGACGCGGGCGGGCGATGCTGAAGAAGAAACTGCAGGACTGCTGTCGCTTCGAATTCGACCGGATGGGCAAAGTCATCGGCTTCGAGCGGCGAGGTAAATCCTGCGCCTGCTGACGAGCACGACGGTTGTCCGGTTTCGATGGGTGCAAGAACGTAAGATCATTGTCGGCGAAGTTCGCGGTTGAAAGTTCTCGCTGCGGTGCGAGCGTGGGCGGTTTTCATGCAACTGGAGATCCCAGCAGGCGATTTCGCCGGCTACATTTTCGATTTGGATGGCACGCTGGTCGACACGATGCCGCTGCATTATCGCGCTTGGAATCAAGCGATGCAGAAAGTCGGGCTCGCTGGCGAACTCGACGAGGAGTTGTTTTATTCGCTTGGCGGCGTGCCGACCCGGCGCGTGGCGGAATTGATCGCACAGCATTATGGGCTCTCGATCGATCCCCAAGCCGTCTTTCACCACAAAGAATCGCTCTTTCTCGAACTGCAGCAGGATGCGAAATTGATCGAGCCTGTGGTCGAGATCGCGCGGCGGATGGCGTTGACGCGTCCCGTGTCGATCGCGTCGGGCGGGCCCCGGGACATCGTGCGGCGCATGCTGCAGATCGCGGGTCTCGCCCCGCTGTTCAAAGTCGTGATCACGCCCGAGGACGTCGAACACGGCAAACCGGCCCCGGATATGTTTTTGCTCGCCGCGAAGCAGATGGGCGTTTCGCCAAGCGAATGTCTGGTCTTCGAAGACGCGGAGCCTGGAATGCGCGCGGCGGAAGCGGCCGGCATGAAATGGGTCCGCGTGCCCAGCCGGCGTCCCGCGGAAGGGCGTCTGCGCACGCAGGAGCGGAGCCAATAGCGATTTGGCGGGGCGCACAGTGCGCTTGGAAAACTGGCGGCGGGTCGCGAGTGATGGGTTGGATTTCGGGCTTTCGGAATCCTGCGGATTCGTGTTCGAGTTAACCGGATGAACTACGCATCGCTGGCCAAGCCGTCTGTGCTCACGCAGCCGATTTACGAACCGGGAAAGCCGATCGAGTATGTCGCGCGTGAGCTCGGACTTGACCCCGCGGGCATCGTCAAGATCGCGTCCAACGAGAATCCCTTTGGGCCCTCGCCGCGTGCCGTCGCTGCCGCCAAGGCGGCGTTAGAGCAGGGACAGCTTTATCCCGATGGCGGCTGTTTCGACCTGAGGCACAAACTGGCGGCCAAATGGCAGCTTGGAGCTGACCAATTCGCGATCGGCAACGGTTCGAATGAAATCATCGAGCTTCTCGGCCATGTGTTCGTCGGTGCGGGCGACGAGGTGGTGATGGCGACGCCGGCGTTCGTCGTCTACAAGCTCGTCACGTTGTTGTTCGGAGCGAAAGCCGTGGAGGTGCCTCTGCGGGAGTGGCGGCACGATCTTGCGGCCATGGCGGCGGCCATTACGCCCCGGACGAAGCTGGTTTTTGTCTGCAGCCCCAACAATCCTACGGGCACGGCAAATACCCCGGCGGAAATTGTCGAATTCGTTCGCTCCGTCCCGGAGCACGTCGTGGTCGTATTCGACGAGGCGTATGCGGAATACGTGACCGGGGCGCCCGATTTGCGTCCGTTGATCGCCGAAGGAAAGAAGATCGTGTGCCTGCGGACGTTCTCGAAAATTTACGGCCTTGCGTCGCTGCGCGTGGGCTACGGGTACGGTAGCGCCGACGTTTGCGCGTTGCTCAATCGCGTGCGGCAACCGTTTAACGTGAACGCGATCGCGCAAGCCGCCGCCGTGGCTGCATTGGACGATGTGGCGTTTGCCGAGCGTTGCGCCCGGGAAAACAATGCGGGCCTGCAACAGATCGAGCGCGGTTGTCATGCGCTCGGGCTGGAGTTCGTGCCAAGCGCGGCGAATTTTATGCTGATCAAGGTCGGCAATGGGGCACGGATATTTGATGCGTTGCAGCGCCGCGGCGTGATTGTGCGGCCGGTGGCCTCTTATGGCTTGCCCGAATGGGTGCGTGTGACGGTCGGCACGTCCGCGCAAAACGAGCGCCTGTTGGCGGAATTGAAGACCGCGATGCGATCGTGACGACGCGCGGGCGCCGCTCGATTTTAGCGCGATGCAGCTTTTCGGGCGGCGTCGGGCGGAGCATGGATCCAAGTGTGTGTCGATGTGCTTCGCACCGGCTCACAATGCTCGTATGGGAGATTTCCCGGAAGCGGCAGCATTGCAGATATTTGGATTGCCAAGCGTCTCGCCGTTCTCCCAGCATGCCGCCGACTTTTTCCGTCCGTCGGCTGGAGGCTTGGTTCTTATAGTCAATAGACTACGCACGGGAAAATTGGACTTTCCAAACCGCCAATAATTCACCAGAACCTGAGATCTCTACTTACTGCACGCCATGAACAAAACCATCCGTTACGTCCTCACCACCGCCGCCATAGCGGTTGCTAGCCAAGCTGCGCCATTTATGGCCGTAGGCGACGGCGCCGAACTTTTCGCCACCGGCGTCTTGGGGGTGCGCGTCGACGACAATATCTTTCTCGCGAACAACAAGACGAGCGACACGATCTTCGACATCACGCCCGGCGTTGAGTTGGATTTCGGCAAGAATTCGCAGACGCAAGGCTCGCTGACGCTGGCCGACACCTTCTCGAACTACACCGACCACAGCGGGTTGAACACGAATCTCTTCAATGGTGATTTCGTGACGAAGTACGATGACGGCAAAATGAAGCTCGGTTTTAACGTTGGTTACCACGAGCTTAACCAGAACACGGTCGACATCCGCGCCACGAACGGACGCTTGATTCGCCGCGACATCACCAACGCAGGCGCGAACGGTGAAGTTGGTATTTCCGAGATCACCGCGGTCGGTGCCGCCGTGACCTACAATCACGAGAATTACCACCCGTCGAACTACGTCGATTCCGACACCCTGACGGTCCCGCTGAACTTCTACTACAAGTGGACCCCGAAGGTCGACCTGAGCGCTGGCTTCCAATATCGCGACTACCAAGCGAAGAACAATTTGGCCGCCGACTCGACGGACAACTTTTTCAATGTCGGCGCTCGCGGCGAATTCAGCCCGAAGTTCACCGGCAAGTTTGCCATCGGTTACACCCAACGCCGCTTCTCGGGTTCGAACCTCGGTAACCAATCGCTGGTCGGTCTCGACTCGAGCTTCGCTTACGAGTTCTCGCCGAAGACGACCATCCAAGTCGGCGCTTCGAACGACTTCGGCACCAGCCCGACCGGTGCGCAGCAGAAGAATCTGACCGGCAATGTCAGCGTCATCACCAAGCTGACGGAAGAGTGGAGCATCAACGGTGGCCTCAGCTACCGTGGCATTCGCTACTACGGACTGCGCACGGCTGATCGTACGGACGACTACTGGGAAGGCACCCTCGGGGCCTCTTACATCCTGAACGCGAATGTCCGCTTCGTCGGTGCCTACGTTTATCGTACTTACAAGACCGACATCTTGAATAGCGGCTTCGACAACAACGTGTTCAGCATCGCTGCGAATTTCCGCTACTAATTCGCGAGACACAGCTTGACCCCTTTCGGGCGGAAGAAGATCGTCGGTCTTCTTCCGCTTTTTTGTCGCTATGAATTTCCGGCTCTTGGGGACCACTATTCTCTTATCTATTGGAGCGCTGAGCACTGCTTTCGCCGCCGATTTTGACCAGGCGGCGACGCTGACGAAAGCCGACTATATACTACAGCCGCAGGACGTGATTCGCGTGCAGGTCTTCCAGGAGGAAGATCTCAACAAACAAACCGACGGCCTGAGCATTTCGCAGGAGTCGACCGTTACCCTTCCCTTGATCGGCACGGTTTCCTTGAAAGGGAAGACCGTCCGCCAAGCGGAGGAGATGATTCGCGCCCGCTTCGATAAGGATTTCATCGTAAATCCTCAGGTGACGCTCACGGTTCTGAAGTATTCGGAACGGACGGTTAACGTCGTCGGGTCGGTGACGAAACAAGACCGGATTCAATTTCCGCAGGAACGCGGCCTTTCGATTATCGATGCCATCTCGCTCGCGGGCGGGCCGACGCGACTCGCCGATTTGAAGCACGTGCGGCTGACGCGCAAGAACGCCAACGGCGACGTCGACAACATGACGATCGACGTCGATGCCATGATGAAAAAGGGCGGCACCGAGACCGTGATGTTGCAGCCGGAGGATGTGATCTTCGTCCCCGAGCGCATTCTGTAATTTATAAAAACTAAAATGGCTTCTGAAGTGGAGACGAAAACGCCCCGCGAAGGTGGCGGTGGGTACGGTTATGGCTACGGTGGCGGGACCTATGGTGGGTATTCGGCTACCGGATATGGCTACGGCAACGAAGGCGAATCCAACTCGGTGCAACGCACGTTTCAGGATTATCTCCTGATCGTTCGTGAGCGCATCTGGTATATCGTCGTGGTCTTCCTCGTCGTGTTCTCGAGCGCGCTCGTTTACACGCTGAGCAAGCCGAAGATTTATCAGTCGACCGCCACGGTGCAGATCTTCCGGCGCGATCCGACGATCATTCCGGGCCAGCAGGTGGTCGACACCGATATCCGTTCGGCCGAAGATCTGAACACGCAGGTCAAGGTGCTGGAGAGCGGTTCGATCGTGCAGGCGGTCGCGGACCGGATCGTCGGCGACGATCTTCGCGCTTTCCTGGCGCCTTACGACCACGGCGGGGCCGAAAAGCCTTCCGTCATTACGATTCTCACGAAGAACCGGCACATCATTCCCCAGCGGCTCACCCTGATGGTTTGGATCGCGTACGATCACTCCGACCGAATGGTCGCCGCGAAGGTCGCGAACTACTTCGCCGACGCTTATATCGAATACAATACCTCATTGCGTGCGAGCGAGGGCCGGAAAGCCGTCGACGATCTCAAGGATACCGTCGCGAATCAGCAAAAGCTGGTGGAACGGCTTTCCCGCGAGCTGCAGGACTACAAGGAAAAGAACAAGATGGTGTCGCTGGATCAGCGCAAGGACATCGTCAGCGAGTCCTTGAAGGCGATTAATCTCGAAGTGACGAAGGCCGGCATCGCCTTGAACGCGGCAGAAAACCGCCGCAACCAGATCCAGGAAGTGCGCGCCCGCAAAGGCAGTCTCACCGAGCTGCCGTTCATCGCGACGCAACCCACGATCGTCGAGCTGATGAAGCAACTCGCGGCGCAACACGTCGTCTTGGAGCAACTGGGCGGCCGATATCGCGCGAAGTTTCCGAAGATGATCGAGGCGCAGAATTCGTACGATCAGATCCAACGCGAATTGACCAAGGCGGTGGATTCGGTCTGCGCGCAGGTGGAGTCCGATTACCAAGCGGCGTTGCAAGCCTACAAGCAGGATCAGGAAGAACTCCGCCGGCGCACGCAGGAGTCGCTCGAAGTCGATCACGCTGCACTCGAATACGACGACAAGCAGCGCGAATTGCGGATTCAAGAAGCGATTCTCACCAATATCACGCAGCGCCGCACCGAGACATCGATGTCGAGCAACATCGCCACGCAAAACGCGCGCATCATCGACCGCGCGCTGCCGGCAAACGAGAACAAGCCGATCTCCCCGAACGTGCCGCTGAATCTGGGCTTGGGCGTCGTCGGCGGCTTGGGCCTCGGCCTGGCTTTCGCTTTCTTCGTGGCCTTCATCGACGACCGCGTGAAGAGCTCCTTCGATATCGAGGGCGTCGTGGGGCTGCCGCTCATCGGCATCATTCCCGAAATCAAGAAACTCGAGCAGGTGGAAAAGGCCCAAGTCGTCGCGACGAACGCCGATCGCCAGGTTGCCGAAGCCTTCTTGACGCTGCATTCGAGCCTGCGCCTCAAAGACGAGAGCAAGAACGCCAAGTGCATTCTCACCACGAGCACGATTCCCGGTGAGGGCAAATCCTTCACGACGACGAATCTGGCCCTGACATTCGCGGCCCACGGCGAGAAGGTCATCGTCATCGATTGCGATCTGCGAAAGCCGAACATCCATAAATCGTTCCGGCTCGAAAATCTCAAAGGCGTGATCGACGTTTGCGCCGGCAAGTCCGGCCTTGACGATGTGGTCGTTCGCAACGTGCAGCCGAACCTCGATGTTCTGCCGTCCGGCGGTCGCGCCAAGAACCCGACGCAGATTTTGAACAGCAAGGGCTTCGAGCTCATGTTGTCGGATCTGCGGAAGCGTTACGATCGCGTGTTCGTCGACACCCCGCCCCTTGCCGCCGTGAGCGATGCGCTGATCATCCTGCCGCTCGTCGACGGATCGATCTTCACGATCTTCTTCAACAAGGTTCGGCGCAAAGCGGCGCAGTTCGCGGCCAAGCGTCTTCTCGATTCCAATGTGCCGAATTTCGGCGCGGTGTTGAACGGCTTGAATCTCGCCGTCTCGGGCTACTACTACGCCCAATACTACGACAAGTCGTACAAGGACTATTACGTCGTGATGTCGAAGAACGACACCGAGCAGGAGCGCTGAGCACGCTCGACTGCAACGTCTCGAGGACGGGCTATACGGCCCGTCCTTTTTTATTTGTCCGGCAGACCTACTTCGCCGCAGCCCGGCGAAGACGGTCGTTGATCGCGTCCCCTAGACCGCCGCCCGGAGCGAGCTCGATATGAATCCGCGCAAATCCAGTGCGGTCGAGCCGGCGCAAAGTCGAAAAGAGCCGTCGTGCGGCTCCGGCGAGTTCTCCTCGCTGATCGAGCCAGAAGACGTTCTGGCCCGCCACACCGCGAGGTTTCCCAAAATAGACCCACGCTTCGTTCGCCGCCGCAGGCTGGGGGAGCGCGCGATGCAGTGTCACCGGCGTGCGCGGGCTATAATGGCGGACCAGCATCCCGGGCGCGACTTGGGCCACGGCGATTTTCCCCGCCGGGTGTTTCGGGATCGTCACCCGCCGCCGCAAGACGGCTTCGAGCTGGCGGCGGGTCACGGCGCCGGGACGGAGGAGTCGCGGGCAAGTTTCGTCGCGCAAATCGACAATCGTCGATTCGAGTCCAATCATGGTCGGTCCGCCGTCGAGGATGTACTTGATGCGCCGGCCGAGGCTGTCGCGCACGTGCTCCGCGGTGGTTGGGCTGACATATCCGAACGGATTCGCGCTCGGTGCCGCCAAGGGAACGCCGGCGAGCCGAAGCAGCTTGCGGAAGGTCGGGTGGGCCGGGATGCGCACCGCGACGCTCTCTTTGCCGGCCGTCACAATACCCGACACGATCGCCGTCTTCGGCAGGACGAGGGTGAGCGGTCCAGGCCAAAACGCTCGGGCGAGTCGAAGCGCCGCAGCGTTCGGCACGCAGACCTGGCCGAGTTGCCGAGGCGAATGTAGGTGCACGATCAGCGGATCGGTTGTCGGCCGGCCTTTCGCCGCGAAAATCTTCGCGCAGGCCTTCGCATCGAGCGCATTCGCCGCGAGGCCATACACGGTTTCGGTCGGCACCGCGACGAGCTCGCCGCGTTTCAACCGATCGGCCAGGAACGCGAGGTTTCGCGCGGTGCCGCGAAACGTGCGGGCGGGGCGTGCCGTGGCCATGGCATGAAAAAGGCCGGAGCAAGAACTCCGGCCTCGATGAAAGCGTTGGCGAGCGCGTTACTGCGCGAGCAACATATTACGCGCGTGCTTCAGCGTGCGCGTTACAGCGCGCTGATGCTTGGCGGAGAGGCCCGTGTACTTCCGCGGCAGAATCTTGCCGGTATCGGTGATGTAACGGCTCATCGCCTGCGGTTGGGTGAAAGGAATCTCCGCCGGCGTGGGAGTCTGCTGCTTCTGTTCGGTCGTGCTCATGCTTGAAAAGGAGGGGAGAAAGTGAATGGCCGGCTCGTCGTGTCAACCCGCATTTTGAGATGGCCAAGCCTGGGTCAAATGGAGGGAATCTCGCCGGGATTTGGGTCCCCGTAGCTCAACTGGATAGAGCAGCGGTTTCCTAAACCGCGCATCCCGGTTCAAGTCCGGGCGGGGGCGCCAGCCTCAAGCGATGGACAGGTGGGTTTGGCGTGGGCGCGCGGGGGCGGTAGCGCGCATCGGTTGGCAATCCATGCGCACTTGTTACTCTGGACTTGCGCGGCTTCGGGTCGGCTGCTGTGTCGTTGCCAGCTATGCGCCCGAAAAAAGTCGCCATCCTTACTGCCGGCGGTCTCGCCCCTTGTCTCAGCGCCGCCATCGCCGATCTCATCGAACGCTACAGCGTCGTGGCGCCGGACATTCAGATCCTGTGCTATCGGAGCGGCTACAAAGGACTCCTCCAGGGAGACAGCATCGCCGTTTCGCCGGCCGATCGATCCGCCGCGCACGTTTTGCGGCGCCACGGCGGCAGCCCGATCGGCAACAGCCGGGTGAAGCTCACCAACGTCAAAGACTGCGTGAAGCGGGGTCTCGTGAAGGAAGGGCAGAATCCATTGCAAGTGGCGGCGGAACAACTCGTGCGCGACGGCGTTGACGTCCTTCATACCGTCGGTGGCGACGATACGAACACGACCGCGGCAGATTTGGCGGCCTATCTCGCGAAAAACAATTATCAACTCACGGTCATTGGCCTGCCCAAGACAATCGACAACGACGTCGTGCCGATTCGGCAAAGTCTCGGCGCCTGGACCGCCGCGGAAGAAGGCGCGCGCTTCTTCCAACGGGTGGTGGCCGAATACAATGCCAACCCGCGGATGCTAATCGTTCACGAGGTGATGGGGCGCAATTGCGGCTGGCTCACTGCCGCAACGGCGGCGGAATATCTCCAGCGGCTCGAGGCAACGCCCGTCGTGCCCGGCCTCGGTCTGACGCGCGATCGGCTCGCGGTTCACGGCGTCTACCTGCCGGAGCTTACTCTCGATATTGCGGCCGAAGCGCAGCGGTTGCGTGCGGTCATGGATCGCGTGGGCAACGTTAATATTTTCGTCAGCGAAGGTGCTGGCGTCGAAAGCATCGTTGCCGAGATGACGGCGCGTGGACAGGAAGTGCCGCGTGACGCTTTTGGTCACGTGAAGCTCGACGCGGTTAACCCGGGCAAGTGGTTTGGCGATCAGTTCGCCAAGATGATCGGCGCCGAAAAAGTATTGGTCCAAAAGAGCGGCTACTTCGCGCGATCGGCTCCGGCGAACGCCGCCGATCTCGAGCTGATCCGCCAGTGTGCCCATCACTCCGTCGAGTGTTCTTTGCGCCGCGAAAGCGGCGTGGTCGGGCAGGACGAAGAGCGCGGCGACGCGCTACGCGCGATCGAGTTCAGCCGCATCAAGGGTGGCAAGCCGTTCGACACCTCCGCGGCTTGGTTTCAAAGCGCTTTGCGGGCGATCGGTCAGCCGATGACGGCTATGGCCGCCGCCGCGGCGCATTGATCGTAGCGCCTCGGCGCTTACGAATTCCAGCCGTCGTTGGGATAGCCGCTTCCATCACGCGGCGGCCTCACATCGCCGTCGCGATCGAATCCCTAGCATAACCAAGCCCGGGGCCGCGCATCTCGCTCGCGACGGAGCGCGCGTTCGCGCGGTGCTTAGGCGGTGCGCCTTGCTACCTGTTCCCGCGCAGCCGCTATTGAGCGATGCGTCACGTGCGGGCGTCACCTGCGGCGTGGAGGGTCGAGTGCGGCGCATTTTCTTTTCGCATTTTTTTCGTGGTAACGAACGCGGGTAGTGGGCGTCTCAGGCCAGCGTATTTACATGCCGTTTGCATCCGCCTGCTCGACTTGCCAGCCGGCTTTGAAAGCCTCCTCCCACACCAAGGCAGTCCGGATCCGCCGGCTGCGATATGCACTGCACACCATGAAAAGCCTGTTCTCGTTGGCGCTTCTTTGCGCGACCGTGCTGCTCTGCGCGCCGACGTCGCCTGCGGCCGAATACAATCAACGTCTCCTCAATCTGTCGACGCGGGCGCAAGTCGGCACCGGCAGCAATGTCGCGATCGTGGGTTTCGTGATTGGGCCCGGCAGCGCCAAGAACGTTTTGATCCGTGCGATCGGACCGACGCTGACGTCGTACGGCGTCACGGGAACGTTGAGCGATCCGCAAATCGAACTTTACGACGCCTCGAATCGAAAGCTGCTCAGCAACGATAATTGGTCGACCGCGATTTCGCCGGCGACGCTCGTCACGCGCGATGCGTTCACGTCCGCCGGGGCTTTCACTTTGTCGACCGGTACCCGCGACTCCGCGCTGGTGGCGACGCTCGCTCCCGGTTCGTACAGCGCGCTCGTGAGTGGCGTCGCGGGCGGCACCGGCATCGCGATGGTCGAGATCTACGACATGACGGGCGGAGCTCGGCTGATGAATCTTTCCACCCGGGCTCAAGTCGGCACCGGCGCCGGCATTCTCATCTCCGGACTCGTCATCGCGCCCGGGGGCGGCGCGCGCAAGATCCTCGTGCGGGCGGCCGGCCCCGCGCTTGCGCCGTACGGTGTGAGCAACCTGCTCGCCGACCCCGCGATCGCGGTTCTCGACGGCAACGCCGCGCAGATCGTGTCGAATGACAATTGGGACTCCACGAATGCCGCCGCATTGTCCGCGGCCTTTACGCAATCCGGTGCGTTTCCCTTTGTGCCTGGCGCAAAGGACGCCGCATTGCTTGTCGATCTGCAGCCGGGGTCGAATTACACGATTCAAGTCAGTGGGGTAGGCGGGACCACCGGCGCCGCGCTCGTTGAAGTATACGATCTCACGTCCGACGATCTGGCGACGGTTGGCGTTGCCGCCACGGTCGCGACGACCGACACGCGCGGCGCGACTCCCGGCGTGCTGACGTTCACGCGCACGGGCAGCACCGCTTCGCCCTTGACCGTTTATTACACGACGGGCGGCTCGGCCTTCAACGGCTCGGATTACGCTCAGCTTCCCGGGTCGGTGACGATTCCCGCGGGTGCGACCTCGGCGACGGCGAATGTCACGGCGCTCGCCGGGGGCGGAAGCACGAGCATCAACAAGGACGTCACGGTGACGCTGACGGCGGGTCCGAATTACGCGATCGGCAGCAACAACACCGCGGCAGTCACGATCTTCTTCAACCCGGGCACGCTTTACATCGCGTCGTTGCGTGCGGTGCCAAGCGCGACCACGTCCACCGCGTACGGCACCGCCACGGTGCAGCTGAGCGGCGACAACAGTTTCGCCGCGGTCAATCTGTCGTTCTCAAACCTCAGTTCGCCGGAAACCGCCGTGTATCTCCGACTAGGCAGCGTCACGGACGTCGGCGCCGAGCTCGTCCGGTTGCCGGCGGGACAGGTGAACGGCTTCACTTGGATTTTCAGTTCCGTCGGCGCCTATTCCGCCGCCGACGTCGTGCAAGCGCTCAAGGATGGGCGCTGGTTTCTCGACATCCAAACCTCGGCTTATCCCGGCGGCGAACTCCGCGGCGCATTCATTCAATCCAGCGGTTCGTCGACGTTCACGACGCCCCCGCCCGCCCCGGCGCTGGCCGATGTCCCGCTCACGGCCGCGGATGCCTCCCGCTTCCTGACGCAAGCGACCTTTGGCCCGACGAAGGCCGAGATCGATGCGCTGACGAACAAGCGGCTGACTGACTTGCGCACGTGGATCGATGCGCAGATCGCGGTTGCGCCTTCCCTGCAGCTCGACGGCACCGACGCGGATTTCAAGGCGTTCGCCACGGGAGATAACCCGCAGTACTCGCAGCAAAATCGTCAGGCCGCGTGGTGGAAGATTGCCGTCACCGGTCAGGATCAGTTGCGGCAACGCGTCGCGTTTGCCTTGAGCGAACTGTTCGTCGTCTCCGACGTCAACGGCACGCTGTTCAACAACGCGCGTGGGATGGCGAATTACTACGACATCTTCGTGCGCGGCGCCTTCGGCAATTTCCGCGACGTGCTCGAGCAGGTTACGTTGAGCCCCATCATGGGCACCTACTTGAGCTCTTTGCGCAACGCGAAGGCGACCTACGATCGCAACGGCCAGTTGACCGCGTCGCCGGACGAGAACTATGCGCGCGAGGTCATGCAGCTCTTCACGATTGGGCTGAATCAACTCCAGCCCGACGGCACGTTGAAATTGGACCCGCTGGGCTTGCCGATTCCGACGTACGACCAGAAGACGATCACGGAAGTCGCGAAGGTCTTCACCGGGTGGGCGTTTTCGGCGGATACATCGGTCGCCGCGAATTTCCGCGGCGCCGCCGCGAACTACCTGCAGCCGATGGTGCTGTTTCCCACTTTCCACGAGGACGGCGCCAAGACAGTGGTCGGCGGCGCGCAGATTCCGGCGAACCAAGGCGGCGCGAAAGATCTCCGCGACATGCTCGATGTTTTGTTCCACCACCCGAACACGGGGCCGTTTGTCGCGCGGTCGTTGATCCAGCGGCTCGTCACGAGCAATCCGAGTCCCGGTTATGTCTATCGTGTCGCGCAGGCCTTCGCGAACAACGGCAGCGGCGTGCGTGGCGATCTCGGTGCGGTCGTGCGCGCGGTGTTGCTCGATTACGAAGCGCGTTCGAGTGCCGTCGCCGCGACGGCGAGCTTCGGCAAGTTGAAAGAGCCGCTGCTGCGGGTGACCTCGATCTTGCGTGCCTTCAACGGTGCGGCGAACAACGGTCGTTATGGCTATTTCAATCCCGAGCCGACGCTCGCGCAGGCGGCGCTGCGGGCGCCGACCGTCTTCAACTTCTTCGAGCCGGGCTACGTGCAGCCAGGCTTGCTCGCAAGCTTCGGGTTGTTTGCGCCGGAGTTTCAGATTCTGAACGACACCACGGCCATCACCGTGCCGAACCAGTTGTGGAATTTCATCTACGCGAATCGCTCCGCGACGGACATGACCCAGGCGACGCTCGGTATTCAGCTCGACTCCTTGCTGCCGCTTGCGCGGACGCCGTCGGCGCTCGTCGATCAGACCAATCTCATTCTCGCCGGCGGCCAGCTCCCGAAGCCGATCGTCGATCGCATCGCTGCCGCGCTCTCGACCATGCCGAATAGCACGACGACGGGATTTACGAGCAACGACATTGAGCGCGTGCGGTCGGCGATTTATCTCACCGTCGCGGTCCCGCAGGGCGCGATTCAGAAATAACCCGCGAGCGCTCCGCGTCCACTTTTGCCCCCACAACTCAAACGCGACACCGCGCCAGCGATCGCGAGCGACCATGAATCCGAAGAATCCTGTTCCTGATCTGTCCCGGCGTAAGTTTGTCGGTGCGTGTTGCGCGGCCGTCGGCTCAACCGGCATGTTGTCGGCTCTCGCCCAGCTCCGTCTAATCGGCTCGGTCGCGAGTCCGGACAATGGCCCGCTGAGCCCGACGCCGTCGGCGGCCCTCCAGACGGACTTCAAGGCCCTCGTTTGCCTCTTTCTCGCCGGCGGAAACGATGCGAACAATCTCATCGTTCCCACGGATACGGCTACGTATGCGGCCTACGCGCTCGGCCGCGGATTTCTGGCGTTGCCGCAGACTGCACTCCTGCCGATTTCTCCGCGCAATACCGATGGACGCACCTGGGGATTGCATCCGGCGCTGGGCACCAATCCCGACGGCTCCACGAATGGCGGCCTGAAGGGAATGTTCGACCAGGGCAAAGTGGCGGTCCTCGCCAATGTCGGCACCTTGGCTTATCCACTCACGCAGTCCCTATACAATTCGCGCCCGGATTTGCGGCCGCGCCAGCTCTTCTCGCACAACGATCAGCAAGTCGAGTGGCAGAGCAGTATCGCGGACCAGCCGTTCACGACGGGGTGGGGCGGTCGCCTCGCCGATCTCACGAACGCGTTCAACTCGAACAATCGGATCTCGATGGCCATCACGTTGAACGGCCAGAACTCGTTCCAAGTCGGAAAAACGGTTTCGCAATATGCCGTCGGCACCAATGGCGCGATCGCGCTTACCGGCAGCAACACAAATCCGGCGGTGACGAATGGTATGCGCACCGCCGCATTGAACGACGCCTTGGCGGCACAGAACGCAAATCTCTTCGACACCGCGTTCGCCGGACTCACTTCGACCGCGCTCAGCAATAGCGCGCTGCTGTCGAGCGTCGTCACGGGCACGAGCCCCTTCGCGATTTATTTTACCGGGTTGAACTCCAGTTTGAGCCAGCAGCTGCACATGATCGCGCGGATGGTCAATGCGCAGAGCCAGCTTGGGCTCAAGCGGCAGATATTCTTCGCGCGCGTCGGCGGCTGGGATTTGCACGACAACCAAGTCAACGGCGGCAACACGGCGACGGGGGCGCATGCGAATTTGCTCCGCGACGTCAGCCAATCGGTGACCGCGTTCTACAACGCCCTCAATTCGGTCGGCGCGCAGAACCAGGTCACGACGTTCACCGCCTCCGATTTCGGTCGCACATATAATACGAACGGCGACGGCTCGGACCATGGCTGGGGGAGTCATCATTTCGTCGTCGGCGGCGCGGTGAAGGGCGGCGACATCTACGGCAAGATGCCGACCTTCGCGATCAATGGCCCGGACGATACCGGCCGCGGCCGGTGGATTCCGACGACGAGTGTCGACGAATATTCGGGCACGCTGGCCAAATGGTTTGGCGTCAGCGCGACGGACATGCCTGTCGTGCTTCCGAACCTGAGCCGATTCGCGAATCCCGATCTAGGCTTCATGGGATGACCTGGATTCAGGCGTTACGGCTCAGATGATCGATCGACGGCGCGCACTCTATACGACGTTGGCGCTCATCGTCGTGGCGGGCTTGACGGCGTGGTGGCTGCGAACCCGGTCCTCAGCGCCCGAATCGAGCGCAGCGCCGGTGGCACGGGCGACGCAGCCTCGTCCTGGCGTGGCGCCGCGCGCCGCGAAACTTGCCGCCTTGGCGGCGGAAATCCCTCCCGAATCGATCAGCCCCATTGCCGATGCGTTGGGCGCGCCAAACGGTACGATTCGGCGCGATGTCGAGATTCTCAACGAGGTGCTCGTCGCGTGGCAGACGAATTTTCCGCGCGACGGGAATCCTACCGGCGAGAATGAGGAGATCACCGTCGCCTTGGCGGGTGACAACCGACTCCACTTCGCGTTCATCGCGCCGAATCATCCGGCGATCGATCCCGACGGCCGGCTATGCGACCGCTGGGGCACCCCGTTTCGATTTCATGCATTGAGCGGTACGCAAATGGAAATCCGATCTGCCGGGCCGGATCGGAAGTTCGGCAGCGCGGACGACGTGGAGTTTGCGCCCTGGCCGAAGCAGCTGTAGGCTTGCCAAGCCGGCAGAGCGCCGCGGATGGCGCGGATCAACGTCCGTTACATGATCCACGTAGATTCAGTGTCACCTGCCGGGAGATCTGGTTCGAATGGTCTTTCCGCTCCTGACCGGCTCGCGAACAGTTTCGTTTCCCCTTCGGTTCGCCTTGCGGGGTGCGAAACCGATCGCCGTTTAGCGGATTTGCGGCCGCCGAGCTTCCTGCAACTTTCTCGGCAAGTCCGCGTCTCGACAACCGTCCTCTGCTCACCCAACCTTTTCAGTCTATGCAATTGCGCAAAAACAAGTCCGCTCGACGCAACCGCGGCTTCACCCTCATGGAAATTCTGGTCGTGCTCGCGATCCTCGGGCTTCTCGCCGGACTCGCGATCCAGAAATTTGGCAATGTGTTCGATAACGCGAAGAAAGACACGGTCGGTCTCTTCGTGAACACCTCGATGAAGGTGCCGCTAGAGAGCTATCGCATGCATATGGGCGATTACCCGTCCACGCAGGAAGGTTTGCAGGCGTTGATCACTCCTCCGAGCAATCGCGCGGATCGCTGGCGCGGGCCGTATGTCGAGAGCTCCAAGATTCCGGTCGATCCGTGGGGCGAGCAGTACAAATATGCATTCCCGGGCACGCACAACAAAGACCGGTACGATATTTGGTCCAGCGGACCCGATCATCAAAGCGGCACCGACGACGACATCGGCAACTGGGACAACACCGTCTCCAAGCCGCAGTAAGCTCGTCCGGTGGCGATTGCCCGGTGAGAACTGTGGCTAGCCTCTTCCCGTCCGCCTCGTGCCTTCGTCGCTGCGATTTTCTCGGTCGACCTGCCGCCTTTCGCGGCGTGGCTTCACCTTGTTGGAGGTTCTCCTCTCGCTAGCCATCATGGGCATCATGGCGGCGGTGCTCATTGGGACGGGCTCGCGCGTGATGTCGGAAAAGCCAGTTTCGCCCGATGAAGTGTTTTGGGCTGCCGTTCAAGAGGCGCGCAAGATGGCGTTGAAATCGCAGCGCGACGTGGCGCTGAGATTCGCGGACGACAAAGACAAGGGAAAGCAATTCAGCATCACGAACGGCGAGACGACGAAAGATTTTCCGGTGCCGAAGGCGGGAGATCTGGAAGTGACGTTTCTCGTCCCGCAGCCGGGTGGAAACCTGATCATGATCGCCGGCACGGCGATCGAGACGCAGAAAATTCCGGCGGTCGTATTCTACGGCGACGGCACCTGCACCGCGTTTCGCACGCAGTTCTTTCGGGACGGAGCGACGCATATCGTCGCGATCGACCAATGGACTTGCGCCCCAGTGCTGACGGCCGACGACGCGAATAAACGATGAGCACGGCCGCCAAACATCCGCAGCCACGCCCGCGTTCGCGCCGAGGCTTCACGGTCCTCGAAGTACTCGTGGCGCTCGGGATTTTCGCGATGGCGTCGATCGTGCTCGCGAGCGCCTATCTCAATATTCTCAACGGTTACGACATCGTTAACCGCGGGGTGAAAGCGAACGAGGAAGTCGCATTCGCGCGTTCCCTCGTGCTGCGCGAAGCGGACCGGACGAAGCTCGAGCAAGGCGGCGAGTTCGATGGGGCGGATGGCCGGCATTTGAAGTGGAGCGTCGAAATCGCGTCCACGAACGAAGCGGATCTGTACACCGTGGTGTTCTCCTGCGAGGTGACGGAGGCGTCGCGACCCGAACCTGAAAAAATCGTCCAGACGTTTACGCTCTTGCGGCCGACGTGGACCGTCGATCAGGCCGAACACGACAAGCTGCGCCAAGACGCCAAGGCGCGGATTCTCGACATGCAGGGGAAGAAAGCGTGAACCGCCGCAGCTTAGTTTCGCCGATGTCGGTCCGACGCGACGTCCGAAGTGGCACGGGCGTCCCGCCCGTGGACGGCGCTCCGCGCCGCTGGCATGGGCGAGACGCCGATGAGACGACATGGGCAAGATGCCCATGCCACCGCCGAGCCGAATGCGATCGGAAAACCATGACGCGCCGCGCCGAGGGTTTCACCCTGCTCGAAATTCTTCTCGCGCTCGCGCTCGTCTCGCTCGTCTTGGTTTCGCTGAATTCGTTCGTGTTCTCGATGGGCGAATTGTGGGGCAAGAACACCGACGTCCGGCTGTTCGACCGGCATACGCGGGCCGTCACGCGCTTTCTGGAACATGAGCTTCGTGCGGCCGCCTTGCCGCCCGCCGCGCAAGCGAACTCGACGCCGGTCGGTTTGCAGGATGTGCGTCCGCAAAACGGGATGTCGGACAAGCTGCTGACCTTTGAACTGCCCTCCGGTTGCCGCTTGTTCAATTGGCCGGATCGGCCCCTGCCCGAGGTGGTCTGCTCGTTGCAAGTGCGGCAGCGCGAGGGGCTCATCATGCTCTGGCATTCCCGCCTGGAGAAGAATTTCGATACCGAGCCGCCGCGCGAAACCGTCGTGACGCCCTTCGTCACGGAAATGAAGTACGATTATTACGATCCGGACACGATTCGCTGGTCGACCGAGACCGCGCTGAAGCTCGACAACCAAGGCAATCCGATGGTGCCGCAGCGGCTGCGTTTGACGTTCACGTATCAGAAGATGACGCGGGAAACATTGGTGGCGCTGCCGGTCACCGGCGATGGTTTGCCGACCTTCTAAGCCATGACGTCACCCGGCATTTCACGTGAAACGCATCCGTCGCGGCTTAACCCCTCCGCTGCGGTCCCCGCTTCATTTTTTCGCCGTCGGCGCCGCGCTTCGGTGCTGGTGATCGTGATGATGACGCTCGTCTTTGCGTCGGTCGCACTGATCGCGTTCATGGATAAAGCGACGAACGATCTGCTCGTCGACCATCGCGATGTCCTCGCTCGGCGGTTGCGCATGGAGGCGTATTCGGCGCTGGAGGTGACGCTTGCGGTGTTGGAGGACTTTCGTCTGGCGAACAATGGCTTGCACAGTCCAGCCGAAGGGTGGAGCGATCCGTTGGCCTTTGCCGGGTACACCCCGACGGAGGACCGCGTGGTGGAAATCGGTTTCGAAGACGAAAGCGGCAAGATTTCCCTGCCGCATGTCGACGCGCCGACGCTTTCGAAGCTGTTTCAGAGCTGGCAGGTTTCGCCCATGGACGCGGATGCGCTGGCCGACGCGATGATGGGGTGGATTCAGCGTGAGCACGTCTATTCGAGCGGCATCACTCCCGGTTACGAACAAAGCGCGCTGCCGTACGATCCGCCGGCTCGCTCGCTGCGGAGCTACTCGGAATTGGCGGCGATCGAGAAGGCCCGCGAGTTCTTCTACGACGCGGACGGACGCCCGAACGAGTATTGGCGTCGTTTCGTGGCCGCCGTTTCGCTCTACAATTTCAACCGGTCGAACATCAATGGCGCCAAGCCCGAGACGCTTGCGGCGGTCGGGCAGTACGATGCGTCGCAGCAAACGACCTTGACCGATTATTTCGGGGGTAAAGGTCAGTATGAGCATCAAGGTCCGAGTTATGTCCAAGATACAAACCAAGCCGCGGCGCTCGTCGGGCCGGGTGGCAACATCAATGCCTTCGGCACGACCATCAGCGCGCTGCGGATCTTCGTGACGGTCCGCGAAGGCAGGTCCGAGTTCAAGCTGACCGCGGTGATCGCGCCGCCGAACGGCGCGCGCGTCGTGCAAGAAACTGCAACTTCGCAGCGCGTCCAGACGTCCGGACCAGGTGCCCAGAACAATGCCCAACGCCCCGGAGCGCCGAACGCGAGTGCCGCGCAAGGGGGCGGGTCGAATGCCGCAAGCCTGAAGTATCCATTTACGCTCTTGGAAATTCGCGAAAATGATGAGATTCCTCCTGCTCCGTCGCCTCCGCCCGAGAATTCGCTCTGAGCGTCGAAGTCTACAACCGCCCCTCTTTTCCTGATGTCAGCCTCGCCCCTTAGTTTTCTTCGTGCCGGTCCGCCGCCGCCGAAAGTCGTGCTGCTGCCCGATGGACTTTTCTTCAGTCGCGCGGTGCCGATCACGGCCGGTGCGACGGCAGCGGAAGCCACCACGCAGGTTGAACTGGCGCTCGAAGCGCTTTCGCCCTTCCCGATCGCCCAACTCTACTATGGCTGGTACTGGGCGCCGGGCGCGGAGCACGCCTTCGTTTATGCGGCTTACCGACGTCGGTTTACGACCGATCAAACGGCGGCGTGGGGCGATGTGGAACTCGTGATCCCCGCGTCGGCGGCGCTCTTTGGCAGCCAAGTCGAACCCGCGACGACCCTCGTGTTGAGCTCGCCGGAGGGATTGACCGCGGTGCACTGGGAAAACCCTGCGGTGCCGAGCCGCGTCGTCTTTCGGGCGATCGAGCCGGAGGCGACCGACGAAGATCGGACGCGGATCCGCGACGAAATGCTCCGTGGCCTGGGTGGCAGCAAAACGGTCGTCGATCTGCTGGTCCCGCCCGCGCCCGACCCGGCGAACAACGACAACGAAGTGGTTTTCCGTTCCGGCGATTTCGTTTCGCGTCTCCCGAGCAACGTTTCTTCCGCGCTGGATGTCCGCGACAAAGGCGAGTTGGCGGCCCTCGCGGCCGCGCGCAAACGCGATCTGATTTTGTGGCGCGTCGTGCTCGGCTGTGCTGCCGCGCTCATGCTGATGCTCGTCGGCGAGTTCGCGCTCGTTGGCGGCAATGTCTGGCACAAGGGAGAGGTCGCGAAGGTCAACGCCCGCACCCCGGCGGTGCAGAAAATCAAGGAAGCGCAGGACCTCGCGAACAGCATCGACGACCTCGTGACCAAACGGCTGTTGCCGCTGGAGATGGTAACGTCGGCGATCGGCGCGAATTCGGACCGCAAGCCGGCCGACATCGTGGTCACGTCGATCAAAAGCGGGGGATCAGGGCTCGATCTTTATACGCTGATGATGGAGGTGCAGACGACTAATGCCGCGCAATTGCCCGTTTACCGCAGCGCCCTCGAGAAATTGCCGGAAGTGCAAAGCGTCACGTCCGAGGTGCTTTCCTCCCAAGGCGATCGCTCCTCCTTCCGCCTCACCATTACCTTCAAACCAGGCGTCTTGAAGCCTGAAGCCGCATGATCCGGACCCTTCGCGCCTTCTTCCTCAACCGCGTGCTTCGCGAGAAGCTGCTGCTCGTCGGCTTCCTCGGCGTCGCGGTGATCCTGTGGGCCTCGTCATTCTCGTCTCGTGCGTCGCGATTTTGGAGCGCGCAAAAGCACACGGAAGACACGTTGAAGGACCAGGATCGCTGGCTCGCACGCAGCTCCACGATCGAAGAGGCGACGCGCAAAGCTGCCTCGCGCATGGAGCCGAGCAAGACGCTCGACCCGACCAACCTGGCCGTGGTCGTCGGCGATCTCGCTGCGCAAGCGGGGCTCAAGAAGAATCTCAGCACGGGTTCTCCTCGCGTCGAAATCGCGAGCGGCCAGTTCTCGATCAACCGTCTGCCGGTGCAGATCAACAACGCCGACTGGCATTCGTTTGCTACGTTTTATCAGCAGCTCCAGGAGCGGGCGCCCTATGTCGCGATCACCGAGCTGTCTATGAACCCGGTTCGCGCGAATCCGGCGCAAGTGGTGGTGCGAATGACCGTCGCGTCGTTCGAAATCCGTCGTTAAGTTGTGTACCGGGGCGCCGCGAGCGGCGCTTTCATAGCCGCGTTTTTGCCACTGCATTCGGGCAAGACGCGCACGCGCGCGTGCCGACGCATAGGTGCCCGCGAGGGGATTAACGGAACCTATACGAACTGTTACATTTCTCTCGTTGCGGCAACCCGCGCCACGACGAGATTGCCGCTCTATTCCCACCGTGCCGTCGATGAATGCTGCGTCGCCTACCACCCCGCGCGTCTTGGTTCTTGCCGTGTTGCTCGGCTGGCTCGCTCCGCGCGAAACGCGGGCGGAAAACGCCATCAGCTACAAGTACGAGGACTACCGCGAAACGGGCGGTCGAATCGCGGTCAAAACGCAGGGCGCGCTGGCGGAGCAGGACATCAATCTCTCCACCCACATCAAGGTCGAGGGGGTGCTCGATGCGATCGCGGGTGCGACACCGAACGGCATGCCCGCCCCGGCCGGCAGCGACCAAGTGCCGCTCACGCAAATGCACGAGCGGCGCAAGGCGTGGAACGCCGATCTGACGCACCAGTTCAATCGCGTGAGCGTCGATATCGGCACCGGCAATAGCCGCGAAAGCGATTACGTTTCGAACGGCTGGTCCATCAACACGGTCACGGATTTCAATCAAAAGAACACGGAGCTGCTCGTGGGCTTCGCCGGCACCGACGACAAGATCAAGGTCTACTACTCGTCGATCGCGCCCCGGCAGCGGAAACACACCAACGATCTGATCGTGGGCGTGACGCAACTGCTCGATCCGCAAACGTCGGTGACGCTGAACGTGGGTTGGGGCCGCCAGCGCGGCTACTTGTCCGACCCGTACAAGCTCGTCCTCAAGGAAGCGGAGGTTTTGCCGGGGGTTTTCTTGGCACGCACCTTTGGCGAGAATCGCCCGGCTTATCGCGAAAAGTGGACGTTGGTGGCGGCGCTGAATCATGCATGGCCGCAATGGAATGCCGCAATCGATGCAACGTACCGGTATTATCACGACACGTTCGACACCGATGCGCACACCGTCGACGTCGTGTGGTTTCAGCACCTCGGCGAACGTTTCGTCCTTCGGCCCTCGTTGCGATTCTACGACCAATCCGCCGCGTCGTTCTATTATTACAATTTGAACCGCACGTCGATCGTTCCGGTCGGCGGTGCGCCGCGGCCAAACGGCCCGTTTTATTCGTCCGACCATCGGCTGTCGGCGATGCAGACCTACACGTACGGGGTGAAGCTGATCTGGAACCCGACCGCCGCCTGGCAATTCGACCTCGCCCTCGAGGAGTACGACATGCGGGGCAAGGACGGCGTCACGCCGCAGAGCGCGTACAGCAACGCCCGCATGATCACTGCGGGCGCAAAATTCGCCTGGTAACGAGCGAGCGCTTCGCAATGCCCGTCATGACGTCATCGCCCCGAGTTCCAATCGCCACGCCGCGCGTGGCTGCGGACTTGCCGCTGCGGAAGTTATCTTTCGCGGCGCTGGGTACGACGTGTGCGATCCAGTACGTCGCGCCTGGCGGCGATGCGCAGGCCTTCGCGTTCGAACGCGCCGCCGTCGGCTGGGTGCAAGCGTTCGAGGCGAAGTATTCTCGGTTCAAGCCCGACAGCCTGGTGAGCCGGATCAACGCCGCCGCCGGTCGCGAGTGGGTGGCGGTCGACGCCGACATGGAGATGCTGTTGCAGCTCTGCGACACGCTCTACGCGATGACGCAAGGCGTGCTCGATCCGACGGCGCTGCCGTTGATTCGCCTGTGGAACTACAAGGCCGAGGTGCCCCGAATTCCCACTCCCGAGGACGTGGCCTCGGCGCGAGAACTGGTGGGCTGGAAAAAGGTCCAGCGCGCACCGGGCCGGGTGTTGCTGCCTCAGCCGGGCATGGCGCTGGATTTCGGCGGCTTTGGCAAAGAGTACGCGGTCGACATGGTCGCGCAGCTCGCGCTCGAGCGGGGGATTCCCGCGGCCTTGGTGGATTTTGGCCACGACTTGCGGGCGATTGGCGCGCCGCCAGGTCGCGTCTGCTGGCATGTTGGAATCGAAGACCCGTTGAATCCCGGCACGCCCAACTGCAGCATCGGCGTCACCGATCGCGGCATCGCTTCCTCCGGCGATTACATCCGTTGCTTTCGCGTCGGAAACAAACGTTACGGTCACATCATCGACCCGCGCACCGGTTGGCCGGTGGCCAATGGCTGCATGCAAGCGACGGTAATCGCTTCGACCTGCCTGCACGCCGGAGTCCTTTCGACGACCGCCTTCACCCTCGGCGTCCCGCAAGGCATCGAGTTCATCCAATCTTGTCCGAACACGGAAGGGCTGCTCGTCACCGACCGCGCTCGGGCTCAAACCCGCGGCTTTTTCAACTATGTTGCCTCGTAATTCGATCCGCCTCCTTTTCGCGCTCCTGTGCGGCGTCCGTGCCGTCACTTCGCTTTCCGCCGAGATCAAGACTGGCGATGCTTTTCCCGCTCTGGCGCCGATCGGCGTCGTGAACCTCGCGGGCGGCGGCGTGCCGGACGTGGCGGGCAAAGTCACGCTCGTCGATTTCTGGGCGTCATGGTGTGCGCCGTGCAAGGCCTCGTTTCCCGCGCTGGCGAAGCTGCACGACGACTATGCGGCGAAGGGGCTGCAGATTCTCGCGGTCAGCGTCGACGAAAAGCAGCCGGCGGCCGTCGCGTTTTGGAAGAAAATGGCGCCGCCGTTCGCGGCATTGCATGACGGGCAGCTGAAGCTCAGCGAGGTCGTCGGCGTGCCGAAGATGCCCTCGAGTTATCTCGTCGATCGCTCGGGCCATGTGCGTTTCGTGCATGCTGGCTTCAACGGCGATCTTTCCGAATTGCGGAAGGAAATCGAAGCGCTGCTCGGCGAGAAAAGCTGACGCGGCCAAAGCACTCCTGCCATGAAACTCCGACTCTTGTTCTGCACGGCCTTCGTCGCCGGGACGGCATTGTTCAGCGGCTGTACCAGCGCCGAACTCGTGCGCGTGAAGCCCTGGCAGCGCGGCACCCTGGCCGGCTATACGATGCGCTCCGATCGCGATCCGTTGAATACGGCCATGTCGGAGCACGTGTATTTCTCCCGCGAGACCGCGACGGGCGGCCGCGGTGTCGGCGGCAGCGGCTGCGGCTGCAATTAAAGACGGGCGCTCCTTCCTTCCCCCTGCGCGGCTGAGTTCGTTCACCCTTTCACACCCATGAATCTCTTCTTCCTCTCCCATCGTTTTCGCCGGCTCAATCTTCCGGGAGCCATGCTGCTGGCGCTTCTGCAGCGCACGCCGGTCGTGCGCGTCGTCACCCAGGCCGAGACCGTCATCATCGCGTCTCCCGTCGGCAATGTGCTGCGCGCCGCGATTACCGCGGTGGCGTCTCTCGGCGCGATGCATAGCTTGGCCGGTGCGACGCCCTTGGTCGCGAGCCCTTCGAGCGCGACGAGCGGCCTCAGCACGACGGTGGGAGCGAACGTCTCCGTCGCCTACACCGTCAATGGAACGCAGACCCCGCCCGCGTCATGGCGGATCAACGGGACGATTCCGCCGGGCTTGAGTTTTTCCGGCCGAACCACGGCGGGCATCGTAAACGTCCAGGACCTCACGCTCACCGGATCTCCGACGACGGCGGGTACCTACAACGTGACGCTCACCGCTTATGAAGGCCCGAGCGGGACCCTGACGCCTTCACCGGATTATCCGTATCAAATCGTGGTCACGGGCGGATCGACGGACACCGCGCCCACGATTACGACCCAGCCGCAAAATGTGACCGTCAACGTTGGCGGCTCGGCTACCTTTAGCGTCGCCGCGAACGGCTCGCCTTCCCCGGGGTACCAATGGCGCAAGGACGGTTCGAATCTGAGCGGACAAACGTCGTCGACGCTGAGTTTGACGAATGTGCAGACGACGAATGCGGGCACTTACACCGTCGTCGTCAGCAACACGGCGGGCAGCGTGACCAGCAATGGCGCGACGCTCACGGTCAACGTCGTGGGCAGCGCCCCGGCGTTTACGCTGCAGCCGATGTCGCAGACGATCGCGAGCGGCAGCACCGTGGTCTTCAATGCCGCGGCGACGGGCGCGACCAGCTTTAAGTGGCAGCGCAACGGGGTCGACATCGGCGGCGCAACGTCGACCACCCTTGTGATTGGCAATGCCACGGCGGGCAACGCGGGCACGTATACCGCGGTTGCAACGAATTCCACCGGCAGCACCACGAGCAGCTCGGCGACGCTTTCGGTCACAACGGCGAGCGCGGTCGACACCGGCCATCTCATTAATCTCTCGGTCCGCACCAACTCCGGCACCGGCGATCAAGTTCTCGCCGTCGGCTTCGTCGTCGGCGGAGCCAATACCACCGGCACAAAATCCGTGCTCGTGCGCGTGACCGGACCGGCGCTCGAGCCATTCGGCGTCTCCGGCTGGATGGCCGATCCGACGCTCGAATTGCGTCCGCTCGGGTCAACCACGGTGCTTGGGTCGAATGACAACTGGGGCGGCAACGCGACCATCGTCACGACGGCCGCAGCGGTCGGCGCATTTCCGATCGTCGATACCAATAGCAAGGACGCGGCCGCGGTCCTGGCGTTGAGCGGCGGCCCCTACACGACGCTCGCGGCGGGCAAAAACAATACGACTGGCGCGGTGTTGACGGAAATCTACGATTCGACGCCCGTCACGAGTTTCACCGCGACCACACCGCGATTGATCAATGTTTCGGCGCGCGCTCAGGTGAACACCGGCGACGACGTGCTCTTTACCGGATTTGTCGTTGGCGGCTCGACGTCGAAAACCTTGTTGGTCCGCGCCACCGGTCCCGCGCTCGCCGCATACGGCGTCGGGGGCGCGTTGGCCGATCCCAAGCTCGAGCTGTTTATCCTCAACGGGCCAAAGCTGTACGAGAACGACAATTGGGGCGGTTCCGCAATCCTGGTCGACGCGGCCTCGAGCGTCGGCGCCTTCGACATTCCGGATCGTTCCTCGAAGGACGCGGTGCTCCTCGTCACATTGCCGCCCGGCAACTACACCGCGAAGATTACCGGTGTGAACAACGGCACCGGCATCGCGCTCGTCGAGGTTTACGACGTCCCGTAGCGTTCAGGCAATTTGCCGGCTGCCAGGCTCTCACTAGCGGCCGGTCGACTCTAACGAGCGCGCTCGCTCGCGATACCTTCGTCTAACGAAACGCGGCGGCGTCGGCTTCCAGCCGGCGCCGCTCGCTCTTCGGGGTGACGTTCTCTCCAGCAACTCAACTCCAGCAGTATGGCACTTGACGTGATGACCTCGTCGGCGGAATCCTTGCCGCCTTTCGAATCGGGCGAAAGACCCCGTATGCGAATTCTCGTGATCGAAGACGAACGGCAGCTTGCCGGCCACATCTCGCGGGCATTGACCCGTCATGGTCACTCGGTGGCTGCGCGGCACGACGGCGCCGAGGGCCTGCAAGCCGCGCTCGCGGATCCGCCCGATCTCATCGTCCTCGATCTCAATCTGCCGACGGTCGATGGGATGACGGTGCTCGCGCGCCTGCGCGAGGCGAAGAGCCCCGCGCGGGTGTTGATTCTGACGGCGCGTGCCGAGGTCGAGCATCGCATCAAAGGCTTGCATGCGGGAGCCGACGATTATCTCGCGAAGCCCTTTTCGATCGACGAACTCGCGGCGCGCATCGAGGCGCTCGGGCGCCGTGGCGGCGGCCCCGGACCGGCGGACCTGCTCAAGGTGGCGGACCTGCACATGGACATCAGACAGCGCCGCGTCGCCCGCGCCGGGAAGCCGATCGCCTTGTCGCCGCGGGAATTCGATGTGCTCCAAGTGCTCATGCAAGAACCAGGCCGCCCTTTTTCGCGCACCGAACTGTGCGAGCGGGTTTGGCAACGCGATCACGAGTACGACACGCGCACGGTGGAGATTTTCATCACCCGGCTGCGGAAGAAAGTGGATTCCGGCTTCGGCCCGGCGTTGATCCACACCTTGCGCAGCGTCGGGTATACGATTCGGCCTCCCGCATGATCCGCTCACGCTCGAGTTTTCGGGTCGGCGTCGCGCTCGCGGCCTTCATCACCGGTTGGATCTGGGCGACTCCGCTTTCCGCCGGCACGGCCACCGTCGAAGGCAGCGTTGCGCTGCCGAAGACGCGCTCCACGCCGGTCGCCAATCAGCGATACGAAATTGTATCGAACGCCGGTGTGCTGTCGACGAATCCGCCGGTCGCGGTGGTTTATCTCGAGGGCAATTTCCCTGCGCCAGCGGAGCTGCCCGTTAGGCAGGTTGCGCAAAAGGACCTGATGTTCGTCCCGTCGCTGCTGGCGGTGCAGGTCGGCACGAAGATCGAGTTTCCGAATCTCGATTCGACCTACCACAATATCTTCTCCTTCTCCCCGCCGAAGCGATTCGACGTCGGCCGATATCGCTCCGACGAGCGGCCGATTCCAGCGCAAGTTTTCGACGTGCCCGGTCTCGTGACCTTGCGCTGCGACATTCATGAACACATGCGCGCGCTCATTCTCGTCCTGGCAACGCCGCACTTCGTCGTCACCGATCCCGACGGTCGATTCCGACTCGAAGGCTTGCCGGCGGGGCACTACGTCCTGAAGGCCTGGGTCGACAGTCGAACGACGCACGAACGCGCGGTGGAGCTGGAGGATGGCAAGACGCTGCGCATCGACTTCCCGTGAGCGTGGCGCCCGAGTCGAAGCCTTCGCGCGTGAGGGGTTTTCGCACGAAGCTGCTCGTGGCGATCATGCTCGTGGTGTCGGCGGCGACGGCGCTGGCAGTGTACGTCGCCGACCGGAATCTCGCCGGCAACATCGAGCGCGAGCTGCAGCGCGAGTTCGAATCGGAGCTGGCCGCCATGCACCATGCGCAGGCGATCCGCCATGCGCTGCTCGTCGAACGCAGCCGGGCGCTCGTTCGGCGCCCGCGGATTCATGCGGCTTTCGAGGACAACGCGCTCGATCTGCTTTATCCCAGTGCGGCGGATGAGTTGCGCGACGTCGTCGCCGGTCCCGCCAACGAAACGCCGATCGATGCCAACCAGCCCACCTTGCGGGCGCGTTTCTATCGTTTCCTCGATCGCAACGGCCGCCTCATTCCGCCGCCGGAAAACGCGGCGATCGGCCGACTGAGCGAGGGCGCGGAAGCGCAGCTCGCGCTTCCGTCGCTGAACGAGGCGCAGCAAGTCGGCTATATCAGCCTGCCCGAAAGCGGCGGGGCCGTGCTCGAAGTGATCGCCACGCCCATCGTCTCGAGCGAAACCGGGGACGCCATCGCCGCCTTGGTTCTCGGCTTCAATCCCTTGACCGTCGTCGGCGAGCGCGAGATGCGGCATGGAATCTGGGTGGCGGGAAAGCTGCACTTCCCGGCGCGTTCGGCGGCGATCCTGCAGCGGCTGGAGCGAGAAATCGGCACGGCAGCGGAGCGCGACATG
>CBINOT010000012.1:0-53658 GCA_966252355.1 uncultured Opitutus sp.
TTTCCGTTACGACCAGCCGGAGCTGATCAATCTCAAGGAAGAAACCGTGCGCGGCCTTGGCAGCGTAAAGGTGCAATGGACGTTTTCGGGCAACAAGATCAGCTGTGAATTCGCTTACACGGTGAAGCAGCAGGTCACGCTCGACAAACTGCGCTATTGCCTGGCGATCGCGGCGCCGCATTCGAAATATCGCGTGACCGGCGCGCTCGGCCTCGGCCAGCAAGGCCACCGGTGCACGGTCGCGAAGGACGACTTCCAGGCGACGTGGCAAGAGACCGAAGTGGTCAGCGCCGATCCGACTTACCGCACGAATTACGGCAAAATTCATTACCTGCAGTACCTCGTGCGCGATCATCCGCTGATCATGCGCCCGGGCCACGTTTACCGCCTCGTGGTAAACTTCGATCCCGAGGTCACGCACGGCTGACCGAGCGCGCCGCGCGCTGAGTGGGTTCTGAGTTTTGGGTTTTGAGTTCTGAGTTCGCTCTGCGACGATGGCTGCATGGCTACGATTGAACGATTTGAAGACCTCGAAGCATGGCAGTCGGCACGTCGGCTTCGCCAAACCGTCTATAAGCTGACCCGCGCAAGACCGTTCTCTTCCGATTCGGCCCTCGTCGACCAAATCCGGCGTGCGGCAATTTCAGGTCACTCGAATATCGCCGAAGGATTCGAACGCGGCGGCAACCGCGAACTAATTCAGTTCCTTTCGCATGCCAAAGGCTCGGTTGGCGAGGTGAAGGACCAACTCTATTGCGCGATCGACGAAGGATACGTCACGCAACAACAATTCGACGAAACATATCGGTTGGCGGAAAGCACCTCACGACTCATCGGCGGGTTCATGACATATCTGCGAAAGTCGGAGCTGACGGGCCACAAGTTTGACATGAACGGCCGCAGTCAGAACCCAAAACCCAAAACTCAAAACTCAAAACCACGCCTCTAGGATGTTATCGCGAAGAATCATCCCTTGCCTCGACGTCAACGCGGGGCGCGTCGTCAAAGGCGTGAAGTTTCAGGAGCTGCGCGATGCAGGCGATCCGGTGCAGTGCGCCAAGGCGTACGATGCACAGGGGGCGGACGAACTCGTGTTTCTCGATATCACTGCGTCGAGCGACAATCGCGCCATCATGCATGACGTCGTCGCCGCCACGGCCGAGCAGTGCTTCATGCCGCTCACCGTCGGCGGCGGCTTGCGCACCGTAGGCGATATCGAAGCGATGCTGAAAAGCGGCGCCGACAAAGTGTCGCTCAACACCGCCGCCATCAAGAATCCCGACCTGATTCGGGCTTCATCCGATCGTTTCGGCGCCCAATGCATCGTCGTCGCGATCGACGCGAAGCGCGAGCCCGACGGCAAATCGTGGCGGGTGTATACGCACGGCGGACGGAATCCCACGGACCTCGACGCCGTCGCCTGGGCCAAGCGCGCCGTCGCGCTCGGCGCCGGCGAGATCTTGCTCACGAGCATGGATGCCGACGGCACCCAGGCGGGTTACGATGTGGGCCTCACGCGGGCCGTGAGCGATGCCGTGGGAGTGCCCGTGATTGCGAGCGGCGGTGCCGGCAAGATGGAGCATTTCGCGGAGGTTCTCGACGCCGGACACGCCAGCGCCGTGCTGGCCGCGAGCTTGTTTCACTTCGGCACCTTCCAGATCGCGCAAGTGAAAGAGTATCTGGCGGCGCACGGTGTGCCTGTGCGGCGTTGAGCGGCTTCAAGGGGTGACGCCTCGCCATCCCCGGGAGGGTTCTTGACCTAGCGGAACGCGTAAGCGTTTCGTCGCTCCTCCCTGACGAAACGCTCACGCGTTCCGCTACGAAATTGCGCGGCCGCAAGAGCCCGAACCGCATCGTGAGGTCTCGGTCTATCGACCCATGCACGAAGCGAACGTATGGATCGGCACCAGCGGCTGGGTGTACAAACAATGGGCCGGTAATTTCTATCCGAAGGGCTGGCCGAAAAAGGACGAGTTTCGCTACTACGTGCGCCACTTTCCCACGGTGGAAATCAACGCCACGTTTTATCGCCTGCCGAGCTTGAAGATGGTGCGCGGTTGGCACGATAAATCGCCCGACGGCTTTCGTTTCGCCGTCAAAGGCAGTCGCTTCCTCACCCACATCAAGCGGCTGAACGATACCAGCGCCGGACTCCAAAAATATTTCCGCCGTCTCGTGCCATTGGGCGATCGCACCGGGCCGATTCTCTGGCAGCTTCCGCCCAATTTCATCAAAAACGACGAGACCTTCGCCCGCCTGAAACGCTTTCTGGCCAAGCTGCCTCGACGTTATCGGCACGCGGTCGAGTTTCGCCACCCTTCGTGGATGAACGAAGAGACGTTCGACGTGCTGCGCGAACATCGCGCCGCCAACGTCTGGATCAGCTCCTTGCGCATGCCGGCCGATTACACGATCACGAGCGACTTCGTTTATCTTCGCTTCCACGGCCTCCAGGGCGGCGCCTATCACGACTACACGGACGCGGAGCTCGAGCCGTGGGCGCATGAACTGGTCCAGGCAGCGGAAAAAGGCCTACCCTCCTACGCGTACTTCAACAATGACCTCAATACCCGCGCGCCCCACAACGGGGCAGCCTTGATGCGCCTCGTCGGCAAGTACGCCGTCACTGCCAAAGCCGGCGACGCAACGGAAATGCCGGAGGTCAAAGCGCCCGCACGCGGACCCGAGACGTGGCCAACGTGGACTCGCCCCGCAAAGAACAAAAAGGTGCCGGCGCGAAAATCGGGTCGGCGCGTTAAGACCGCGCGCGGCTCGCCCGTTTACGCGAGCGCTACTCCGCCGGTGCCGTCTGCGTCGGCGTCGCGGACTCGGGGGCCGCTGGCGCCGACGGCGCGTCCGCCTTCGGTTTCGGGGCGCCGACGAGGACGGTGAGCTGCTCCTGCACCGCGACAAAAAATTCCGGCGTCAGTTCGCCGACCGGCACTTCGAAAATCTGTTTCGTCTTTGCATGCTCGTATCGATTGCGCAGGCCATCCGCACTTTTCCCGCGAGGCCGCAGGACCTTTTTCCGCTCGAGCATGAGCGCGATGAATTGCAGCAAGCGCGTATTTTCCGGCGTCGGCTCGGTGGTCGGATCGGCGAGCGTCGCGAACAAGCTTTCCGCCGTCAGCTTCAACGCGCGATCGGCATTCTCGCCGGCTTTCCGCGGCTTGTAGGCCTGAACCCACCGGCACGCCACGAACCCTTCGGGCTTGAAGTCTGCCACATGCGGCTCGAGGACATCGTAACGGACGATGTCCATGTTCGCGGCGCGCACGAGAAAGCTGGCGACTCGCGCACCCTCGACGAACGGCTCGCCCGAGACGAAGCACGTCTTCGCGAGCGGCTGCAGATTCATTTCCATAGCCTTTCTTGTTTACTGTGGGCTCGGTCGGACGCTAGCACTTTCCCGCCGCATGAACGGGAGACTAATTGCGATCGGCGACATCCACGGATGTCATCTTGAATTTGCCGAACTCCTTTCGCGTTTGGCTCCGACGAGAGACGATCGCATCGTGTTGCTCGGCGACCTGGTTAATCGCGGGCCCGACAGCCGGAAGGTCATCGATCTGGCGCGCGAATGCCGGGCCCTCGCCCTGCTCGGCAACCACGAGTTGCGCCTCCTCAAGTATCGCCGGACTGGCGACAAGAAGTACGTCAAGGACACGGATCTCGAAACGTTTCAACAATTGCGTGCCACGGATTGGGCGTATCTGGAAGCGATGACGCTGACCTTCGAAGCGCCCGAGCTTAACACGGTTTTTGTCCACGGCGGCTTCCTGCCATCCCAGCCGTGGCAAAAGCAGCCGGCGGAAGTCGTCACTCGCGTGCAAGTGATCGATCGCGACGGTCGCCCCGCTAAACGCGCGGACGAACCCGATGCGCCGGCCTGGGCCGACCTCTGGAGCGGTCCGCCGTTTGTCGTCTACGGACACACGCCGCGTGACGACGTTTATCGCCTCAAATGGTCCGTCGGCATCGACACCGGCTGCGTGCTGGGCGGCGCGCTCACGGCGTATCAATTGCCGGAAAAACGTTTCGTCCAGGTGAAGGCACGACAACGCTATTGGGCATGAGCTCACCTGCTGAAACCGAGCGCGCCGCGCCGAATCCGATCGCGGCCGAAGTTGTGGCCGCGCCCCACGACACGTTGCTCCTCTGCGTCGACATGCAACCCGTGTTCCTGCGCGCGATGTCCGACGGCGAGCGGATCCAGCGACGTTGCGAATTCGCGGTCGCGGCGGCGCGCGGCCTGAATTTGCCCGTGGTCTTTACCGAACAGGTCCCCGAGAAGCTCGGCGGCACCGCCGCGAGTCTCCGCCAGCTTGCGCCGGATGCTGCAGTCTGGCCGAAACGGACCTTTTCGGCGCTGGCGGACGATTCGATCCATCACGCGATCCTCGGGGCGAGTAATGTCGAGCACCTGCTCGTTTGCGGAATCGAAACGCCTGTCTGCGTGTATCAAACCGCCATCGCGGCGCTTGCCCAAGGTCTCGCGGTGACGATCCTCAGCGACGCCGTCGGCGCGCGGCGGCCCGACGATGCCCGCGTATGCCTCGACGCACTCGCTCGCTCCGGCGCCCACGTGCTCCCCGCCGAGACCGTCTTCTACGCTCTGCTCCACGACGTCGCGCACCCTTTTTTCAAAGCCTACACGCAACTCGTGAAGGCCGCGATGTAGCGACGAAGCGAAGAGCCCGCGCTAACGACGCCCGGCGCTTACTTTCGCGTGGGTGAACGCCTCGAGCAGATCGCGCCGATCGCTCGCGCGATAGCGCTCGGGCAGGTAGCGGCGATCCGAACACGCCAGCACGGCGGCGAGCTCCTGCAATGCCAACAAGTCGGGATCGAGCGGATCGATGAACGAATCCACGGCGTCCTGCAGATCCGCTAACCCGACATTCGCGTCGCGCTTCGCGAGCACCGCTCGCTCTTTCGCTCGAATGAGGATCGCTTCGACATCGCTGCCCGTGAGTGGACGGCTTCCCAGGCGATCGCGCACGTACGCCACGATATCGTCGCCGAGCTCGATCTTCTTCACTTTCGCAATCGTTCCGAACAATTCGGCGACGTCATCCGCGTTCTGTGCCGGGAACAGCGGCACGCATAACCCAAATCGTCCCTGGCGTTTCATGTCGATCGCGAGCAGGTCGGGCCGCGATGTCATCGCCACCCATAGCTCGCGTCCGCGCAGCGTGGCGTCGCCAATGTGCGCCGCGAACGCCGCAAATACTCGACCGGAAACGCCGCTGTCGCCCTCGCCTTCGCGGTTGCCGAAAACGGCATCGGCTTCGTCGACCACGACGATCACGGGGCCGAGGGCGCGAACGGTCATTAAAATCCGCATCTGCTGGCGTTCGGTGTCGCCCACCCATTTCGAACGAAATTCTCCGATTTCCATCACCGGCAGTCCACACTCGCTCGCAAAGCAATCGATCAGGAAGGACTTCCCAACGCCAACGCGGCCCGGCACGAGAATGCCGCGCTCGAGCACGTCGAATTTCTGATTTTTGATCAGCCACGCCAGTTCGCGGAGCTTTGCCTTGGCGGCGGTATGGGTCGCCACGCGGTCGAGCGTCACGCCCGGCTTCGGATCTTTGAACCGCACCAGGCCCTGGCAGAATTCCTCGATGAGCCGCTTCTTCCCCAGCGCGATGTGCTCCGCGCCAACCCGCACGTCGTTGCGAATCGCTTCGGCCAGCAAATGCCGAATCCGGAGCAGATTCAGCCCGGCCATGCGCGCGGCGAGCTCGTCCACTGAAAAATCGCTCCACGTCGCCACGGCCCGCCCCTCGGCGAGCTGCGCAATGGCACGCGAACTCAAGAATCGCCGGCGATCCTCGGCATCGGGCAGCTCGATCCGCAGCTGCGCCACATGGGGATTTTGCAGCAAGTCGGCGTGCAGTTTCGCCGCGGATTCCGTGACGAGGACCACGCCGACGTCGAAACGCGCCATCTCGGGCGCTGCGGCCCATTTCAGAAACGTGACGAGATTCACCCGCTCTTCGACGCTCGCGCCGGCTTCTTCGGCGGCGGGGATGAGCTTTTCCGGGAAATCCACCACCAGCGTCACGCCTTTCCAGCCCTGTGGATCGTCGGCGACCTTCAGAAAAAAACGCCGCAGCAACGGCGCGAGCCGGGCGAAATCGCGCGGCGTTCCCTCTTGGTGGAAATTCGTGTGCTCGACGTCATCGTAGATCTGCAGCCAGTCGAAGAACCGCTTCTGCATTTCCGGCGATCCGAACGTCAGCCCGTCGCCGATATCGTAGAACAACAAACACTCGCGGTCGGCGAACAAGCGGCGGCGAAGAAACGTCTTCAGCGGCACGAAATCCACGCCGTCGGTTTCCTGCACCGGAAACAAATCGAAGACGTTTCCATGCAGCACGAAGAGCGAATAGGTCCCGCCATTCCAGCGGCGCGCGAATTCGAGCGCCCAACCGCGCAAGGGCAACCGCGGCGCCACCGGACCGGCGATGACCTCTGCGGCGGGCTTCATCGTTGCCGTGTGCCTGAGCGGCTTTTCATCGGCGTCGCCGGCTGCGATTGCATGATCGGTGGCGGCGCAACCGTGTACCCGACGCGCAGCTCGGTCGCGGGCATGTCGGCCACGAGGTCCTTGAATTCGTCCAGCTCCGCCAGCCACTTGTTGGTCTGATCGAGGTGCTCCACGGTAGCATCGATGCGCGCCGTGAGCGCTTCCGCGTTCTTCGTCGCCACCGCGTCGGCGCGGATCAGCTTGATTTGCTGATCGAGGCGCTCCTGTTCCGAACGAACGAGCGCGAGATTCTCCTCCGCCTGCTGGATGCGTTGCTGCCGCTTGCGCAACACCTCGCAACGCTCGAGCCGCGAGCCGAGGAAACGCTGGCGGTTTTCCAGTGCCGGAGTCGGGCCCTCCGGACGACGCGCGTCCAATTCCGTCTTCAAACGCGCGATTTCCGCTTCCGCCTCGTGCAAGAGCTCCGGCACATTCTCGCGCCGTTCGGTTTCAAGAAATGTCTCCAGCGATTGCTCGATCCCGAGCAGGCGGAGGTAGGTCCACATCAACTCGTCGAGCTTGCGCAGACGCGGATCGGTCGACGGATCCGCCGCGGCGAGCGGATTGTCCGCGCTCGCCGACTCGATATCGCGACACACCGCCGCCAGCCGTCCGTACTGCTCGCGGCGGGAGGTCGAAAGCGAGCCAAGCAAAGCGTCGCGACGATTCACGAAATCCGCGACTTTTTGCGCTTCGGCCGCGCGTTGCGCCGTTTGACGCCGCCGTTCGACCCAGCGCGTGAAAAACCCTTCGTCCGGAATGTAAATCCACCCGATCGTGTACAACGTCGCACCGATGATCAGGGGCAGCAGCTCGCCGGTCACGAAGCCAAGACCAAGCGTGCACAGGCCCAAAACGAGATGATGGGGACTGCGGGCAAACTCGCGGCGGTTGCTGGGAGCGGGATCGGCCATGACGATCAGGACCGTTTACCCCACTGTTCCCGGCTCGGCAATGCGCCGCCCGCCGGGCTGTCGCTTTCCAGCCGGCGCAGCAGCTCTTGGGTCACTTCCGCAAACCACGGCCTTTTACGCATGACGTCCGGCGGTTCATCCGGCCGCGGCACCTCGAGCTCCTCGACGAGGCGCCCTGGCTTGGCGGCCATGCGAAAAACGCGATCGCCGAGGTAGACCGCCTCTTCCATCGAGTGCGTCACGATGAACACCGTGCTCTGCTGCTCGCGCCACAACCGGATCAGGAGTTCCTGCATCTGCATGCGGATCTTCGGATCGAGCGCGCCGAAAGGTTCGTCCATCAACAGAATCTTCGGCTGCAGCACGAGCGTGGCGGCGATCGCGACCCGTTGCTGCATGCCGCCGGAAAGCTCGAACGGATATTTCTCCTCCGTTCCCTCGAGCCCGACCTTGGCGGTCCACTCGCGAGCCCGATCGCGACGCTCCTTCGCCGAAATGCCCTGCAACTTCAGCCCGAACGCAATGTTATCGAGCACGGTCAGGTGCGGCATCAACGAGTACTTTTGATCGACCATGCCCCGCTCGGAACTGGGGCCCGCAACGGCCCGGCCAAAGGTAGTTACGGTGCCCGTCGTCGGGGGATAATGCGGCCGCAGGCCGGCGAGCATGCGAAGCAAAGTCGATTTGCCACAGCCGGAAGGCCCGACGATCGCGATCAGCTCGCCACTATTCGGCAAGTCGTGGACGACGAAGGACACGTTCTCGATCGCCACCCGCGCGCTGGGGCCGGTGCCGAAAAGCTTCGTGACCTTTTCGAAGCGCACCAGCTCCGGGAAGCCTCCGGCTGGCGGCGCGGAATCGCTCGGCAGGGCGATTGGCGCGGCGCTCGGAATCGTCGGCAAAGTCTTGGCCGCGGGAGGTTGATGTTCGTCGGCCATGTTCAATTGCGATACTTGTAGGGAAACAGGATTTTGCCGCCGACGCGCCAGATTTGGTCGCACAGCACGGCGATCAACACGATGACGATCACGACGGCGAAGTATCGGTCCATGTGGCTGCGCCGGTACGAAATCTCGAGCAAGTAGCCGAGGCCGTGCTCCGCATTCGCCCAAGCCTCGGCGAGAATGATCCAGGTCCAGCCCACCCCATAGGCCCCGCGCAGATAATCCCATATGTCCGCCTTCGCGACGGGAAATAAAACGTGGCGCACGAGCTGCCATTGCGTCGCTCCTTTCGTCACCGCCACGTCGAGAAACGCATCCGGCACATCGCCGATTGCCTTGATCACGAGGGGCAGCACCGCGATGAAATAGACGACCGCAAGAAACCATATTTTCTGCGTTTCGGTCGCACCGAACCAGCCGATGCTCAGCGGCAAAAATACCACCGTCGGCACATAGGTGCCCACGAGGGTGATCGGGTGAAAGAACGCCGCAATGGGCCGAAACGTGCCCATGTACGTGCCGAGCGGCACCGCGACCAATACGGCCAACGAGAACGCCATGGAAATCCGCTGCACCGACGTCAGCGCGTTTCGCACGAGCGCCTGGTCGAAGTGCAACGGATCGAACGCCCGGAGCACTTCGATCGGACTCGGCAAGATCGTGCTGTTTACGAGCCTGACTTGGTAATCCCCGCGCGTGAGGAACCACCAAGTCGCGAGCATCAACACGACAAACGCGCCGGTGAGCGCGAGGGTCTGGCGGCGATTGAGCGATCGACGGACCCCCAGGCCCGAGAAACGCACCACCGCGGTCAAGGCCCCGACGAAGACGAGAGCCGTGATAAGAAAACCGCTCACTGTTCTTTCTCCAGCGGGAATACCTTCACCTCGACGCGGCGGTTCTTCTTATTGTGCTCCGGATTACTCGCATCGGTATTGCCTGGAACCGGATTGTCCCAGCCGTTGCCGATGACTTTGAACTTGTTCGGGTCGAACTTGTATCTCGCGAGGATCGCCTTGCGAACGGCGTCCGCGCGGTCGTACGAAAGCTGGCGCACGAGATCGGCGGGCACGACGCCTTTACGGCTGCCATCGGTGTTCCCCTCGATGACGATGTACGCGTTGCCAAACGCGCCGGCCAGCTTGCCGACCTCTTCCATCACCGCGGGAATCGCGGTGTCGTACTCGGAGTTGAGGATCGCGCGATTGGGTTCGAAGGCGATGATCACCGACTTGGTGAGAATCTCGTTATTATCGGCCTCGGCGGTCTTGAACAGCGCGCCCGGCTTGAAGGAGGGCTGCGACAAATCCCGGACCTCGCGGTATTCGTCGGACATTTTCGCCAGGATCGAAGCCGCCTTCACTTTGGCGGAAGGCGTCGTCGCATCGATCGCGCCCAGCGTCTTGTAGATCGTCGACGCGCGGTTCCACACGATCTCGAAATTCGCGGGATTCAACGGATCGAGAAAGAAATTCACGTTCTCGCGATAATTCGTGAGATGCGCATCGCCCTCCGCGATGCCGCCGTCCTTGCCGATCATCGCCTGGCAATCCTCGACGGGAATGTTGTAGGCCTTCGACATCGTCTGCGCAGCACCGGGGACGTTGCGCCGCACCATCTCCATGCCCTCGAAGATGCCGCGCATCACGTTCGCGACGATGTCCGGATGATCGCGGTAGAAGTCGTTGCGCACGGCCCACACGTCCGCGACGAGGTGATTGGCGCTGCCAGTCGTCACGACCAGCCGCGTGCCGGGCACTTTGTCCGTAACCGTATAGATATCCGGCGACCAGCCGACGAAAGCGTCGAAGCTCGAATCTTGGACGAAGATTTTCGCGGCCGCAGGCGCGTCCGCCGCCCATTTGAAGTCGACCTGCGCCGGATCGATGCCTGCATCGATCAGCAAGGTCATGATCAGGTAATGGCTCGGCGAATTTTGGGCGAGGACGACCTTGCGGCGCTTGCCGTTCTGCATCCGGAAATCGTTGATGCTTTTCACTTCCCCGCGCGCGACGATGCCGTCGCCGCCGGCCGACCAATCGATTTGCTGAGCAATGACCGGCACGGTACGCGAGTCCTTCGCGAGTTCCGGGGCGAACAAAGCCATCATGTCGAGGGTGCCCCACAAGACGTGACTGTGGCCGCTGGCGAACAGATCGCGCGCCTTCACCGGATCGTCGACGATCGCCAGCTTCACATAGAACCCGTATTTTTTAAAAAAGACGCTCTCGTCATTGGGCTCGAGGCCGTTGTTCGCGACGAGAATTGGCGCCCAACCCGGCCAGACGTTGATGGGAAACTGCACGACGAGTTTTCCATTATGCATCGGCTTGTCGTAATCGCTGACGCCGGTGACCGGCGGGATCGCGGAACCATCGACCAATGACACAGCCTTGTCGCCGGCCAGCAGCTTGTTCGCGACATCCGCCACCGCGGTCTTCGACGCGTCCAAAGTCTTTTTGAGCTCCTGCGGATTCACCGAGATATGTGAACTCGCGCCGGCCGGAGCGATTTTGTCCCACCAGCGGTAAACGCCGAAACCGACAACGGCGAGCAGGAGCAACGTAACGACGAATTTGCCTCGGGCAGTCATGTGATAAGTAAGTAAGAGTTAGGGGCGAAAATCCGGTTCAGCTCTCGGCAATCTTCTGCCGCGTCGGCTGTGCCGGGGCGGGTGCCGCGGTGGCGGCCGATTCGGGCTGCACCAGGTTCATTTTCTTTTTGTATTCCTGAAACAGCAGCGCGCCGCGGGCCTTGCGCATCTCTTGCTGGCGGGCGATGCCCGAGCCCATCTGCTTGGCGAGATCGAGCGTGGCGCGCATGTGGCCTTCGCCCGAGGCGGCGGCTTGGCGCAGCTGCTGCATCGATTGATTCAGCTCGCCGCCCATCATGCCCTGCAGTTCGGTGATCGAGCCTTTCATCAGGCCGGCGAGATTCTCCAGCGAACGACCGATCGCGACCTTCGCCTTGGTCGCCTCGAACTCGCGCTGGAATTTTTGAATTTCCCGCAGGCTCTGCGCGATGATCTCGGTGTTTTGCTGATAAAGCTGCTCGAGGTTGTCGCGTTGGACGATGTTGTCGTTCAAATCCTGCTCGATCGTCGCGAGCTCTTCGGCGTAATGGGCGCCATTCGCCTCGTCGTTCGCGGCGGCCGCCGCCTGGAGCATCCCCTGCAAATCGTCGCGCTGGCGCTCTTGCCGCTTGATTTGATCTTTCAGCAACGAGATCTGGCCCGCGAGCTGGCCATTGGCATAGTGAGCTTTGTCGGCCTTGGCTTTGGCGTCGCGAATTCCGCGCTCCACCACAGCTTCGTTGATGGCATCGGTCTCCGTCGCCCTTTCGGCGGCAAGTCCGAGCCAGATGAATAGGCGTTTTAATGCGCGGAACATAAGCGTCCTTTAGTTGGTTTTCGGTTTCGGGGCGGGTGGCACTTCCTCTTCGAGCAAAATCTTCTTCTCGAGGATCAGCGTGAGCTGCTCGCCGAGTTGGGCCTCATCGGCTGCGCCGACCACGGTGGCGCCATGCTTCTTCACGGCAGCGAAGCGATTCGCATCGACGTCGAAGGCGACGAAATGAAACGAGACGGTCGTTGCCTGTTGGGCGGCGCGCGCGGCGATCTTCGGCAGCACCGCGGACGGGTCTGGTCCGACGGTGTTGATGCCGTCAGTGATCACGAGCACGTGCTTGCGCGTCGCTTTCGAGCGCAGCACGTCATCCGCCGCCCTCTGCACCGTGTCGCCGAGCGGCGTGCCGCCGCCGGGTTCGGGCAATCGCTTGAGCAAAGCCGCGCCACCCGCGGAATTGAATGGCGCGAACGGCGAGAGCACGTGCGCAGTATTATGCGAAAAAGTGTAGACGCCGAAGCTCAATGGATGGCCCGTCGCGATAAACATCCGTAACCGCTCCACGACGTTCGCAAGCGCCCGCTCGGCGATGACGTGCTTGGGCGACGAACCGCCCGCCTGCAGCCGCACCGGGTCGCGCATGCTGCCCGAGGTATCGTAAACGATCGCCAGCGCGACCGACTCGGCTTCCGCCTCTGCCGCACGTGACGCGGCAACCGTCAGCAGGGTCGCGACAGCACCGAAAATGTAGAGGGAACGAGGTTTCATTTCCGCTGAAACTCTGACGGGGAACCATCGGCAAACGGCGGGATTCCCGCGCGCAGCCGGCGACAAAGATCAGACGACGGTGACAATTCACGCAATCTCATTTCGGAAGAGTCGCGCCCGTTGTTTGTCGGATACCATAATATAAAGGGACGAATGGGCGAAAACGCCCTCCGCCGGGGCGCGTTAAAGGCCGAATGTAGATAGGCGCTCACGATTGCGGCTTGTTCTCCCGTGCTTTTGCCGACGCGGGCTTCCGCGGCGTACTGTCGGTTCGTGGAGCGGTGGCGGCGTGGACGCTCGACCGCACCGCCTCGGTGAATTCTTCGATCTTCGTTCGCGTGAGGCGAAGGGCTTCTTCGCTCGAATTCGCAACGTCCGCACTGACCCGCGCGATCTCCTTCAAGGTTCGGCTGGCCGCCGTGCGTGGCTTTATATCGATGCCGATGCCCGCGAGTTTGTCTTTGATCCGGCGTTCTAATTTTGGCGCTTTCATGTGATGAGTAAGACTTAGTTAGTCGGTTTAAAATCTACAGGGGCGCGGCCATATTATCTGCGAATTAACGGCTTCGGAACTAGAATTGCGCGCGCCGTTTCCAACGACATTGCGGCCATCGGCGTAGCCGCTAGGTCGAACGGTCGCCGCGCGAGGCGAACGGCGGCGTCGAAAAACGCAGCTTGCACTGGCGTCTCAGCGCGCCCTTCCGACCGAGCGAAATTCCGTTTGCGGCGGATGCGCCTCCAAACGTACCTTGTCCCGTGCTTGGTTGGTTCGCCGACTCTTTCCGCTTCGCTTGGGCCCTGCTGTACTGGAACACGCGCAAATCCTGGTTCCGCCTGGGGCGCGGTCGTGTCGCGTGCCCTTGCCAATCGCCGAGCGACTCAGGCCGCGCGTTTGAAACCCGCTGCGACGCCTGTTTGAACTGGGAGCGGCCGGAACGCTTCAGCCGCGTTTGCCCCTTGCTGGTGCGCACGCCCGAGGGCCTGCGCTGTTCGGCCAACACGCCCGACGTGCGGCCTTTTTGGGGCGTTTTCGTCCGGTACTATGGCGGTGCCGTGCTCGCACTGTACGTCGCCGTCGTTCTCACCGTGTTCGGATTTTTGCGCACGATCGGTTATCCCGTGAGCATCGTCCACGTCGGCTGGCCGCCGCTTTGGCATCGGGTCGGCCAGGCGCGGGGCTGGTTTTATCTCACGCGCGCGCAAAAAGCGTTCGCCGCCGGCAACACCCGCGAAGGTCTGCTGTATCTTTCGACCTCATACGAGTTCGACCCCGAAAACTACGATGCCGGCTTGGCCCTGGCGAAGCAGTATCAACTCCCCCACCCGGAGCGCTCGGACGAAATCTTCTCGAAGCTGCTGCACGAACATGCCGAACGCCGCGATTTAACCGCGCAGCAATGGTTCCGGGCGCTGCTCGCTCGCGGCGACTTCGACCAGTTGGCCCCGCTGGCGGCGAACGAAGTGCTGCGCGACCCCGCGCACGCCAGCGCGTGGATGCGCAGCCTGCTCTTTGCCACGCGCCAAAACGGCGACGAGAAACCGCTCCGAATGCTGCTCACGAATCACACGCCTCAGGCGGTGGTGTGGCGGAAACTCATCCAAACGGAGCTGCAGTTGCGCGCGGGGCGCAACGCGGACGTGCTCGCCGCCATCGAGGGACCTTGGCCGTCCGATTCTCCCCCGTACACGGTCGTCTATCGCACGGAAACGCTGGCGCGGCTGGGTCAGCCTGGCCGTGCGCTCGATTTGCTCGAGCAGCAACGTACCCGCATCGATGTCGAGGCCTGGCTCACCGTCCGCTTGCACTGCCTGGCTGAGTCCGGCGCAACTCAAGCGGTGCGCAATGAAATCACGTCATACTTGCTCACCGGCACGCTTCGCCCCCCCGCGATGAAGTTGATCTGCGCGCAACTCATCCGGCACCCCGACGAGCAGCTGTTCGACGATACGCTGCTGAAAGTATTGCGGGACTTCATGCCGCTGAACGACGAAACGGCCGGCAGCTGGTTTTCGCTGCTGTGCGCCGCGGGGGCCGTCGGCAACACCGCACAGTTGCATAACCTGATCTTGCGACTGCGCGAAGCATCGCAATCGCCGTTCATCGCGCTGGCGATGGTCGAATCTTTCTTCCGCGATACCTCGCCGGATCGCAAAGCGACCTCGTTCTTGCCGTACCTGCCCGTGCCAACCGAGGTGGCCTACGCGCTCATCGAGCGTTATCCTGGCCCGCGCGCGACGTCGGCGGCCCCGACGGTGAAGCTGCAATGACGAACCGCGCACCTCTCCTTCCCTCGTTCGCCGAACTGCCGCGTCTTGCCCGCGTCGATTTGTTGCTGATCGCCGCGGCAGTCGTCGCGCTGAGCGTGCGGCTCTGGCCCGATTGGCGCCACAACCCCGATCTGTCGCACGGGCTATGCATGCCCGTCGTATTCGTCGTTCTGTTGCGCGAGGCGCGGCAAGGAACCGCGCGATTCGTGCGCGACGGCTTCGCCGCCGGTTTTGGTTTCGTCGCCTTCCTCGTGCTTGCGCTGATCGCCTTGGTCGCGGCGGGCCTCTATGCCGCCTCCGTCGATTGGTCGCATCCGCTCGTCAATGGCGCGCTCACCGCGTCGTTGATGTGCTTTCTGGCCGCGAGCTTGCTGTTGTTTGCGAGCGATGCGCTGGCGGCAATCGGCTGCAATTGGAACGCGATCGTCGCGATCCTGCTCTGGGCGCTCTGTACGCCGATTCCGCCGGGGACATATTCTCGGCTGACGGTCACGCTGCAGCTTTGGGTCAGCGAATCCGTCGTCCGTACGCTCCATTTGCTCGGCGTCGCGGCGAACCGGCATGGCAATATTATCGATCTGGCGCGGACGACGGTGGGCGTGGAGGAAGCATGCAGCGGCGTGCGGAGCCTGCTGTCATGCGTGTTCGCGGGTTTGTTCTTTTCCGCCACGCTGGTGCGCCGGCCATGGGCGCGGGTCGTGATTATTGGGCTTTCGGCGCCACTCGCGATCGCGATGAATTTCCTGCGGTCATTGACGCTCACGCTGCTTTCGAACGGGGGTGTCGAAATTGCCGGGACTTGGCACGATCTCACCGGCTTCGCCGTCTTGGGCGTGACCGCGGCGATTTTGATCGGGATCGCCATGCTCCTCGAGCGCGGCAGCGCTGCACCGGAAATCCCATCGGTCGTCGAGGTCGATGCGCCGTCCAGCCGCCGCACGCCGTTCGGCCGGTTGACCGCGCTGACCGGCGCCCTCGGCGTCGCCGGCGTGCTCGTTTTCGTTTCGGTCGCCAACACGCGGCCTTCCGTGCGTGCCGACGCCCCGGTACCCGAGCTGGAGGCACTGCTGCCTCGTGAGGCAACGGGATGGGATGTCACGACGAGCAACGACCTTTTCCAGTTCCGCGACACGCTGCAAACCGAGCACCTGGCACAGCGCACGTATCGCAAAACGCTCCCGAACGGCGAAAGAATCGAAGTCATTCTATATGTTGCGTACTGGCGCGCCGGTCAGGCGCCGGTGAGCTTGGTCGCGTCGCACACGCCGGACGCCTGTTGGCCTGGGTCGGGATGGACGGCGCGCGAAGTTCCAGTCCAACACCCGCCGCTCGCCGTACACGGTCACACGCTGCCCGACGTCGAGTACCGGCTCTTCCAGTTTGGCGACTTTCCCCAACACGTGTGGTTCTGGCACCTGTATGACGGGCGCCCGATCGCATTCCGCGACCCCTATTCGGCGATCGCGCTGCTGCGCATCGCGTGGAAGTACGGTTTTCGTCACGACGGGGACCAACTCTTTGTCCGCGTCTCGAGCAATCGCCCCTGGAAGGACTTTGCCCACGAGCCGTTCATCGCAGCATTCTTTCAACAGCTCCGCCCGCTCGGCCTCTAAACCGCCATGCCGTTCCGCGTCACCGCCACCGAAAAGCGCATCCTTTCCGTCCTGGTGCTTCTTCTTGTTCTCGGCTTGATCGGCCTGGCGGTCCTTTAATTGCAGGGCCAGTCTCGTCGCCCCGCCGACGCGGCAACCGCGTGCCTGGCTCGTCCGGCGAAGGCATCCTCGCCCGAAATTTCCTCGCAATTCCAATCCGCGATGCATCCTCTCGGCCGCGTCACTCGTATGACGGGCAAATGTCGACTCTGCTCTCTCGCGCGCCCCAGCCTTTCCTTCTGTGGGGAATGGACGGCAATTCACCCCGCGAGAATCTCCGGCGCCGTGGCATGACGTCCCCCGCTGCCGCTCCCCCGCCCGACGACCGCGACGTGGCCGACGCTCGGTTGCTCCGCCGTGTCGCCGCGGGAGAACGCGCGGCCTTTGGCGAGCTTTACGACCGGTTTTCGCGTCCGCTCTTCGCCACGGCCCTGCGCATCGTCCAGGATTCGGCCGAAGCCCAAGATATCGTGCACGACGCGTTCGTCGTGGTGTGGGAAAAAGCCAACACGTTCGAATCCCAGCGCGGCACCGCGTTTTCGTGGATGGTCACGCTCGTCCGCAATCGCGCGATCGATCGCGTGCGCAGCCGGCGCCGCCGTCAGGAATTGCTCTCCGCTTCCGTTCCCACCGATCTCGGCTACCACGAGGAAAATCAACCGCGGCCGGCGGACGACCAGTCGGCGCTGGCCGACGAGGCGCGGATCGTCCGCGCGGCCGTCGCCACGCTCGCGCCGGAACAACAAAAGGCCGTCGAGCTCGCGTTTTTCGGCGGGCTGACGCAGGAAGAAATCGCGCGCTCGCTCGGCGAGCCGCTTGGCACGGTGAAAGCGCGCATCCGGCGCGGGCTGCTCAAACTTCGCGACTCGCTCGCATCACGCTCATGATCGACGAACGCCAAGAAGAACTCGCCAGCCTCTACGCCTTCGACCTGCTCGACGGCGCGGAACGCGCTCAGTTCGAAGCGATGCTCGGGCGGAATCCGGAGTTGCAGAAACTCGTCGATGAGTTGCGCGCCACCACGACGAAGCTCGCGCATACGGCCCCGGCGGCCGAGCCGCCGGCGGAGCTTAAAACCCGCATCCTCGCAACGACGTCCTCACGTCCTCCGGCGGCTGACGAAACAAAAGTCGTCCCCTTCCCCACGCGTCCCACGCGAATGCTGCCCTGGGCCATTGCGGCGAGCCTCGCCCTTTGCACCGCCTGGCTGGGCCAGCGTTACACCACGGCCCAGGCACAGGCGGATCTATTGCAGCAACAGCAAGCCATCGCCGAGGTCGCGTTGAAGTCGGCGACGGCGCGCATCGAGGCCGAGCAAATTTTGGCGCGCGGCACATTGGCCAATTTCGAAACGCTGCGCACAGAAACCGCGGCTCAAATCGCCGAAGCGCAACGGCGCGCCAGCGAGACCGAGCGCAAACTCAGCGAAGCCGAGCAACGCGCCGGCGCGGCCCAGGCTCAAATCGTTGCGCTCAACGATCAACTCAAGCAGCAAGGCGACCTGGCGCAGCTGAAAATCGCGACGCTCGCCTCGATGTTGCACAACTCGCCGCAAGCGCTCGCGGTGGCGGTTTGGGATCCACGGCGGCAACAGGGCGTTTTCACGGTCGACAAACTGCCGGCCAACGCGGCCGACCAACGGTACGAACTCTGGGTCATCGATTCGAAGCCGGTCAGCGCCGGCGTATTCACGGTCGGCGCGGACGGACGCGCCCGGGTCACGTTCCAGCCGACGGAAAAGATCGTCACGGCAGCGAAATTCGCCATCAGCCGCGAAAAGAACGACGGTATCCGCGCGCATGCGACGCCAGGCGAAGTCATCATGATCAGCGAATGAATGAGTGGGCGGGATTGATGTAGGGCGTCTGTCTTGCAGACGCCGTCGCCCAGCGGCCCACAGTCGGCGTCAACGAGACTGACGCCCTACAATGCATCGCGTGCCCTGCGATCCTCGCCCACGCCGCTACCGCGGCGGCAATTCGGGTCAAGACCCAACATCGGCATACGGTCCGTGCGAGCCCATACTTGAAACTTGTCAGGCCAATCGCGCCTGAGGAACCTCGGCCGTTATGATTATCAAACCGAAGGTTCGCGGCTTCGTCTGTGTGACCGCTCACCCCGAAGGCTGCGCTGCTCACGTCCAGGAATGGATCGACTACGTGAAAGCGCAGGGATCGATCAAATCAGGACCCAAGAAGGTTCTCGTGATCGGCGCCTCCACGGGCTACGGCTTGGCGTCGCGCATCGCCGCCGCCTTCGGTTCCGGAGCGGCCACGCTCGGCGTGTTCTTCGAACGTCCCTCGGAAGAAGGCCGCCCCGCCACGCCCGGCTGGTACAACACCATCGCGTTCACCAAAGCGGCCCGCGCCGCCGGACTCTACGCCAAGAACATCAACGGCGACGCGTTTTCGGACGAGATCAAACGCCAGACGCTCGACGCGATTCGCGCCGATCTCGGTCAAGTCGACCTCGTCGTTTACTCGCTAGCCTCGCCGCGCCGCACGCATCCGAAAACCGGCGCCACCCATAAATCGGTGCTCAAACCGATTGGCGGATCGTACAGCAACAAGACGGTCGACACCGACAAGGGCATCGTCAGCCAGGTCACGATCGAGCCAGCCAACGACCAGGAAATCGCCGACACCATCGCGGTCATGGGTGGCGAAGATTGGGAGATGTGGATGAACGCGCTGTCGGAAGCCAAGCTCCTCGCCCCCGGCGCGCAATCGGTCGCTTACTCGTACATCGGGCCCGAAGTCACGTGGGCCGTGTACAAAAACGGCACGATCGGCATGGCGAAAAACGACCTCGAGCGCGCCGGCAAAAATATCGATTCGCTGCTGAAATTGAACGGCGGCGGTCGCGCATTCATCTCGGTGAACAAGGCGCTCGTCACCCAAGCGAGTTCCGCCATCCCCGTGGTACCGCTCTACATTTCGATTCTCTACAAGATCATGAAGGCGCGTGGCACCCACGAAGGCTGCATCGAGCAAATGTACCGCTTGTTCGCGACCCACATGTATAACGGCCATACGCCGAAGTTCGACGAAGCCGGCCGCGTGCGCATCGACGATTGGGAAATGCACCCCGAGGTCCAAACGGCGGTCCGCAACATTTGGCCGGGCGTGACGACCGAAAACTTGGGCGCCGAAACCGACATCGCCGGTTATCGCACCGAGTTCCTCAAACTTTTCGGCTTCGGGCTTTCCGGCATCAACTACGAGGCGGAGACCGAGCCGCACGTGCCGATGCTCTGATTAGGGTCTGGGGTCTAGGGCCTAGGATCTCGGGTACGGCTCGGAACCCAGAACTCAAAACCCAAAACCCAGAACCTCCTTTCCTCCGCAGTGCGAGCGGTAGTACAACGCGTGTCATCGGCAAGCGTCACGGTGGAGGGCGCGACGATTGGCGCGATCGGCGCTGGGCTTCTCGTGTTGCTGGGCGTCGCGCAAACCGACACCGCCGACGACGCGCAATGGCTGGCGGCAAAAATCGCGGCATTGCGCATCTTCGAAGATGCCGACGGCAAAATGAACCGCTCGCTCGTCGAGGTCGGCGGGGAATTGCTCGTGGTCAGTCAATTCACGTTGTTCGCAAGCACGCGCAAAGGCACCCGGCCCTCCTTTAACGACGCCGCCAAGCCCGAAGTCGCCGTGCCCCTCTACGAATCGTTCGTCGACCTCAGCGCCGCCATTCTCGGCCAACCGGTCGCGACCGGACGCTTTGGCGCGATGATGACCGTCGCATTGGCGAACGACGGTCCGGTCACCTTGGTCATCGATTCGAAACTGCGCGAGTGAGGGTGCGGCGCCGCGCAGCGACAGGCTGTGGCGATGGGTAAGCACCCACGCGGCAAATTGCGCCGGTTGGGGAAACAACCCCGGCAAACGCTGCCAATATGCAACGGGGTTGATGGATATTTAGTTGTCGTTAAGCGCATTAAGTAGATTGCGCCAAAATGGCATGCAACATGCACGGGCGGAGGGGACTACAACCCCTAACCCCAAGAAACGTCATGAAAGTCCTGAAAGCGATCGTTCGTCTGTTGGTCGCCGGTGCTTTTGCGGCGGCGGAAGCGATACTCTTTATCGACGAACTGCCGATCGCGCGCCTCTGGCACCGCCGTCAGCATCCTTAGTTAGCACCCGTCAGTAACTGGCAGCCACCTGCGCTGCCCAGCCTCTTCGCGGATTTCCGGACGGCTTTGCCGTGCCCGTCCGTTGGCGGCATTCGTCTCCAACCTTGCGGAGGTGTGGCGGCCGTCATTTTCTTCATTGGGCCGTCGCCGAAAATAATGCGTCCCAGAATAGCGGGCATGGGCGGCATCGTTGTCATCATGGACAGGTGTGAAATCCAGCTCCCCAATCCCGCTTTCCCGATTCGCCGAACCGGCGGAGATCGCGCGTAACGAATCCGCCACCTCGCTTGCGATGCCGCCCGATCCGCAACCGCCACGCGACTTCAGCACGTTCTATCGCGCTACGCTCGCGCCCCTGCGCCGCTATTTGGCGCGTATGTTGGGCAATACGCCGGAGGCGCAGGATGTCGCGCACGACGCGTACCTGCGCGTTTTTCCGAGCGTCACGGGAGAAAAAGTCGAACGACCCGAGGCCTTGCTTTACGTGACCGCGCGTCGACTCGCGATCAACCGCCTGAAACGACGTCGTATCTCGCCGCTCGCCCCCGAGGGTTCGAGTCTTGAAACCGCCGCGGCCTCCGCCCCAGGAGTCGCACAGCAAGTGATGGCTCGCCAGGAGCTGCGCCTGCTCGAAGACGCGATCGCCCAATTGCCCGAGGGCTGCCGCGCGGTGCTGCTCCTGCGCAAAGTGGAGTTGCTTTCCCACCGCGAAATCGCCGACCGGCTCGGCATCGCGATCAGCACCGTCGAGAAACAACATGCGCGGGCGCTTCGGCTCCTCAAAGCGGCCCTGCCGCCCGATCGGGCAACCGATCCCACCGCAACGTCTCCGGAGGCTTCCTCATGAACAGCTCTCAGTCAGAGCCCGAATTTATCGGCGAGGACCAGGCCGCCCTCTGGGCCGCGAAGCTCGACGGCGGTTCCCTGTCCTCGTCCGATCGCAGCGCCCTCGAGCATTGGCTGGCCGCCGATCCGCGGCATCGCGCCCTGCTCACCGAATACTGCCAGTTCTCCGCGAATCTCGAGGAGCAATTGCCGCAACTCGTCGCCGCCGGGGTCGCTTCGCTCCCCCCCGAACGACCGCACGGCGTTCGACGCCGCGCGCGCGTCCTTTGGTTTTCCGGCACGCTCGCCGCCGCAGCGATCGCGATTGGCGTGTGGGTCGTCCGGCCGGTGGCACGCACCGACACGTTCGCCACCTCCGTGGCGCAGCGGAAAACGCTCGCCCTCGCCGATGGGACCGTCGTGGAGCTCAATGCCCGCACGAGCCTGCTCGTCGAGATGAATGCGAACGGCCGCCACATCCGCATGGCCGATGGCGAAGCGTTCTTCACCGTCGCCAAAGACAAAGCGCGTCCGTTCACCGTCGAAACGCCCGCCGGCTCCGTTCGAGTCACGGGCACCGTGTTCGACGTGCACGCCGAAGCAGCGGGCGATTTTGCCGTCACGGTGAGCGAGGGTTCCGTCCAAGTTACTCCCGGCCGCACCAGCGCCAACCCCTCCCCCGCTGCAGTCTCACTCCACGGCCACGAGCAGTTCGTCGCCGACGGCGGCGGGGTACGGAAACTCAACGATGCAGAACTGGAAGACGCCTTGGCCTGGCGTCGCGGCGAAATCGTCTTCGATGGCACCCCGCTGCGGACGGCGCTTGCCCGGTTCGCACGCTATCATGGCCGGACGATCGCCGCCGCGGAGTCGATCGCGACGCTGCGCGTCAGCTCGCGCTTCAAGCTCGACGATCTCGATGGCTTTTTGGCCGCCCTCGAAGCGGCCCTGCCGGTGCAGGTGTCACATGAACCGAGCGGCGCGATTTCAGTCACACCGCGCACCGGCGGTTAACTTGCCGCGTCCTCGATGACTCGTCGGAGCCGAAGTCTGAAAGCTATGAGACCGTTTCGTTGCGCTCCCCATTCGGTTTTTCACCCGTGACCCTCGCCTTGCTTCGCACGCTTCGCCGAGCCGCGTTCCTTCGCTGCCTCGCTCTGGTTTGCCTCTTCGCGCTTCCGCTGCGGGCCGAGCCGATCGATTTCGATCTGCCCGCGCAATCGGCAGACCGGGCGCTTCTCGCGTTCGCCAAACAGGCCAACGTCGACGTCCTCTTCTCCTTCGATGCGCTCCGCGCGGTCCAGAGCAACGCCGTCATCGGCCGGCTCGAGATCGTCGACGCGATCGAGCGACTGCTCCGCGGCACGGGCTTCGTCGCACGACGTAGCGGCGACGCCAAATGGGTCATCACGCCAACCGGTCCGCCCGCCGGCACCATCAAAGGCAAGATTCTCGCGCCGGACGGCTCCCCCGCCCGGCGCGTTCGTGTCACCGTGACGCCGACGAATCAGGCGACGCAGACAAGTGACGAGGGCGAATTCGAATTTGCCGTGCCGCCAGGGCGCTACCGGCTGTTCGTCGCGGAACCCAACTATCGTCCGCTCCAGATCACGAACGCCACCGTCCCTGCGACGCGGACGCTTACCCTCGAGCCGCAAACGCTGCAACGGATCGACGACCCGACGCGCATGGAGCCCTTCGTGGTCGAAGGCCGCGCCGCGCGCGCGCACTCGCTCGATCACAGCGAAGCACCGCTCGGCCCACGCACCGCCGGCGGCAATCTCGACCTCAATCGCACGGAAAGCGACGCCTTGCCGTACATGATTTTCAACCGCACGCAGATCGCGCGCAGCGGCGTGGTGAATCTGAACGAGTTTCTCCAGCGCGAGCTGATCGACAGCAATCCGGCCGCGCTGCCGCCGGAGCAGAATGGCGGGACCGATACCTTTCGCGTCGGCAGCTCCAATCTCCAGCTGCGCGGCTTCAACGATGACGAAACGATCATCCTCATCAACGGCCGGCCGCTCCCCGAAGTGATGCTGAGCGGCCTGCAAAACCAATACCAACCGCCCGACGTAAACTTCATCCCGCTCAGCCTGGTGCAGCAAGTCGAGGTCCTGCCCGTTTCCGCGGCGTCGGTATACAGCGGGAATGCCGTCGGCGGCGTGATCAACATCGTGCTGCGGCCCGATGTCGACGCAAACGCGTCTGAAGTCACCGCCACCTACACGAACTCGCTCGGGCACTACGACGCGCCGCAATCCGCGCTCTCGCTGCTCCACACGCAAACTTTACTCAAAGGTGCGCTCCGCCTTCGCCTCAACGCGACGTTCAGCTACGCGATGCCGCCGACCGAAGCCGAGCTCGGTTATCACCAGCGGCGCGCGGCGCAAACGGACGATCTTTTTACGACGCTGCATCGCGCCACGCCGAACGTTCGCAGCATCCCCGGCCCGACCGACACCGCGCCGCCACCGCTCTTCGGCCCCGGCACGTCTTCCGTGACGTCGGTCGCACCGCAGGCGGATGGCAACGGCGGCATCGCGGCGTTTCGCGGCCGGGAGGGCATGCGCAACTTCGATTTCTTCAATTCGCCCGGCGGGCTCTCCACCTCGTCCGAAAGCCTCGATTTCCCGTATGGCCGGCAACAGCGCCGGGCCATCTACTACGGTTCCGCCGTGTACGACGTGCGTCCGTGGCTGCAGCTCGCGGCCGACGGGACATATTCGAATACGGTCATGCACCGGGGCTACGACGTGTTTCCGCTCCAGCTAAAACTGCTCGGAACGTCGCCGATGAATCCCTTCGGACGCGACGTCGAGGTCACGCTCAGCGAAACCGCGCCGGCACTCGGCGAGCACTACAGCGAGGCACGACTCGAATTCGGGTCCGTCGTCCTCAGCGGCATCGTGAAAGTCGCCGACTGGCAGATCACGCTGGATGCCCAATACGCGCACAACATCGCCCGGTATCGCGGGATCTCTCACGCGGACACCACTCGGCTGCAAAGTCTCGTCGACCAAGGCGTCTATAATCCTCTTCGCGATACCCAGGTTTTCGCGCCGCCGCCGGCCTTCTACGACCAGGTGCTCGTTTATCGCGGCGGCTACGGGCGCTTCGTGACGATGGGAAATTATCAGACGCTCGATCTCGCCCTGCGCGCGACCAACGAATCGCTGCACCTTCCGACCGGCGACGGCGTGATCAACCTCGGCACCGACTTTCGCCGCAACAGCCTCGCGAAGTACAATGACGAACGTCGCTACCGCGATGGCACGCTCGCTGGCGCCCCGATGCGTTGGGATTCGCGCACGCTCACACGTTACAGTTTCTTCGGCGAGTTGCGGGCCCCGCTGTACCCGGTGAAGAGGCTGCCCGGCTGGTTGCATCGGGTGGAAGGCGATCTCGCGCTTCGCTACGTGGCGGCCGGGACGAAGCGCGAGTCGAACTTCGCGCCGACGTATGGAATGAAGGTGGCGCTGGCGGGCGGCGTTTCACTCCGCGGCAGCGTAAGTACCTCGAACCGGTACCCGACCCCGCAATTGAGCCGTCCGCTTGCGACGCCGTCCGAAACGCCGGGCGGCGGCAATCCGGATCTCGAGACCATTTACGACCCAGTCCGTCGCGAATGGTATGGCGCCGCCGTCACCGAAGTACTCAATCCAGATCTGCGACCCGATGCCGCCGTGACGCAGACCGCCGGCGTCATTTTCGAGCATGGGCAGACGCATCGGTTCCGCGCCGCCGTTGATTTCGTCGACACGCACAAGGTCAACGAGATCACCTTCCTCGACCGGAGCATCGTGCTCGCGGGCGAATCATTATGGCCCGAGCGCGTGCAGCGGGCGCCGCTCGCGCCAGGCGACAACGCCGCGGCCGGCCGGATTCTACAGATCATCACGAGCCGCGTGAACCTGGCCTCCCGCTATTCGCAAGATTGGACCGCCTCGCTCGATTACCGGTGGAACGCGTGTTTCGGCGGCACTTTCGAGGCGTATTCGCGCGTGCTCTATTTCCAACGCTACGTGATTCGCACGCTGCCCAATTCGCCCCGCGTCGACGAACTGCGCAACCCCGATGGTTTGATTCCGTTGCTGCGGTACCGGGCCAACGCGGGCGTGTCCTGGTCGAACAAGGCCTGCGCGTTTGGCGGCGACACGCATTATTTCCATTCGCGACTGTTGCCCCTGCTAGAGCGGCCGCTGCAAGGCCACGATCGCGTGCGGCCGTACTGGCAATTCGACCTGTTCGCCCAGACGGATGTCGCGCACTGGTTGCCCTGGTACCCGGCGCATCGCGGTCTTCGGCTCCAGGCGCGCGTGAACAACGTATTGAACGCCCCTTTTCCGAAAGACGTGAACAACGCCTCCACCGCCGCCGTCCAGCCCTACGGCGACTGGCGTGGCCGCGTGTATTCGCTGTCGCTGACCGCGACGTTTTAGGATCGAGGTGCCGGTCGCGGGAGCGCTACGCGCACCGCCCAATCGCTTGCAGGGCGTCTGTCTTGCAGACGCCGTGCTTCGAACACGAAACGCCACGGTGAGCCCAGGCGAAACCACCTCCGCCCGTAGCGGAACGCGTGAGCGTTTCGTGTTTGGCCGAAAGCCTTACGGCTTCCGCTACGCCGGACATTGCGTTCGCGAACGCGATCCGCTCCGAGTCGCGCTAGCGGATTCCGCGCTGCCGACTGTCATTATTGGCAACCACGATCCGCATGAGCGACCCCATCCCTGACGTGTTGCTGGCTGCCGTCCGAAACGCTCTTCCGGTGGATGAGCGCGCTCGGCTGCAAGATGCACTGAAACGATGCTCGCCCGCCACCCTGGAAGCGGCGGTTGAATTTCGGCGCACAGGCGACGTCGCCCATTTGCGCACGATCGTTGTTGGAGTGATCGAACGCTACGTCGAACGCGAGTTGCGGCCGAAGTTGAAAGCCGCCGACGACACGATCCGACTCGTCGAAGACCTCGGGATCGATTCGCTAACGATGATGGAAATCGTACTCCTCGCCGAAGACGTGCTCGGCATCGACGTCAGTAATGACGAGCTCACGAAACTTCGCACCCTCGGCGACATCCACCATTTTATCACCGCCAAGGCCGGACCGAACCGCCGGTAGGTACGGCGCGTTGTCCTTAACGCGCCGGGGTTCGAACGCCGCCGGATGGCGCGTAAAGGATAATGCGCCCTACCCGATCTCGGCCGTCAGTCGTCGCTGCCGCCGACGCTCACCGATTTCCCATTGTCCTTCGCGCCAAGCTTCAAAATAAACGGCGCCGCGGTCTTCGCCCACTCTTCCGCTTTCGGATACGCGCCGGCATCGTCCGCCCAGCACGAGCGTAACATATCGGTGTCGATCACGCCGGGATTCAACGGCACGGCGGCCATCCCCTTCGGCAGTTCTTCGGCGAGCGCCTTCGTCAGACCCTCGATCGCCCACTTCGACATGCAATAGGGCGCCACGTCCGGCGACACGCTGCGGCCCCAGCCCGAGCTTAAATTCACGATCACGCCTTTGTTCTTTGCGACCATCGCGGGCACGAAGTGCCGGATCACATTCGCGACGCCGCGGATATTCACATCGACGAGCTTGGTGAACTCGCGGTCCTCCTGCTCCCACAGTTTCCCAGGCCGGTTCATCAAAGCCGCGTTGTTGATGAGAAGATCGGGCGCGCTGTCGTTTTCCAACACCTTCGCCGCCCAAATCGCGACTTTGTTATCGAGCCCGACATCGACGACCGAGAAATCGTGCGGCGCTTGATGCGACATCCGCAGATCGAAAATCGCATCGCCGCTGCGTCCACAACCGATGACCGTGTGGCCCCCGCAAATAAATTCCTCCGCCAAGGCGCGTCCTAATCCGCGCGTCACACCCGTGATGACGATTTTCATGTCCGCAAAAGTAGCGAGGTGCGGGTACCGACTAGCGAGGAGAAAATGGCCCGCGCGAGCGCGGGCGGTTTTGGGGTCTGGGTTTTGAGTTTTGGGTTCTAGGTTTTCGTTGCTAGGGCGCGTTATCCCTAACGCGCCGTGGTTCGACCGCCGCGGCACGGCGCGTTTGGGATAACGCGCCCTACCTCAAAACGTCGCCACCAAATCTGCGACTCTTGTAGGGCGGCTGTCTTGCAGACGCCGTCGTCCGGCCTACTGCCGAACCGGCGTCAGCAAGACTGACGCCCCACCACCAGAAAGCGCCGCACCTATGGGCGCGCCCTACCTGCTCTGCAGCGAAAACTTGTTCAGCCCGGCCTTGCGGCAGGAATCCATCACGAACGCCAGTTTCTTCAGCTGACTCGATTCGTCGGCTTTGATGAGCACCGGGATATCGCGGTTCACGTTCTTCACCTGCTCCAGCAAACCGTATAACGCGTCGTCGGTAATATCGTGGCCGTTGAACTGAATTTGGCCGTCCTTGCCGATCGCGATCGTCACCGAACCGGTGAACTCGTTTTTGCCCGCGGTATCCACCTTCGGCAGCGTGATGTTCAAGGTCGTCTGCTGCGCAAAACGCATCGTGACGAACGCGAACAAGACCAACATCACGAGGACGTCGATCAGCGGGACGAGCGGAAGCTCCGGTCGCCGGCGAACTCTGACGCGCAGCCCGTTCATCGAGCCGTCAACGTTTCGCGTTTCGCCACGCCGGACGTGTCGCCGTGCGCCAAAATTCGTTCGAGCAGCACATCGAGCCGCGCGGCATGCTTGTCGACGCGACGCTGAAGGTAGCCGTTGCCGACGAGCGCAATCACGGCGATCACGAGACCGAGCAAGGTCGCCGAGAGCGCATAGCCGACGCTTTCCGTGAACCGAACCGGATCGGGCATGTGCGTCTCGGGATCGATGACGGAGAATGCCTGCAACAGGCCGGACACCGTGCCGATGAGCCCGATGAGCGGCGCGCCCGTGTAGATGACGTCGAGATAACTCACGCCGCGCTCCATCTTCATGATCTCGAGTCGCGCGTACGCTTTCGCCCCCTCCTTGTCGCCGGGGTGCCGCTCCACGAACTGCACGATGCGGCTGAACGCCGAATAATTGCCGCCCGAGACCGGTTTGCCCTGGAGCGTCGCGTCCGCGAGATCGTCGGGAATGATGCCGGCATCGCGTAGCGCGTAGCCGCGTTCGATGATGATGAAAACTGCGATCATCGAGCAGAGCGCAAGCGGGTACGCGAGCCACCCGGCTTCTTTAACGACACGGACCCAATCGACAACAGCTAGACTCATCATCGGGAAATAGTGCCGGGGTGTGACGCCTTTGGGAAGAAAAGGTTCGAAAAAAGTGGGAAACGGAAAATAGGCGCGAACGTCGCGCGTAAAAGGTAGCGGCCGTCGTCTCGACGGCCAGGCAGAGGTGGCGGTCGGCGCGACCGCCGCTACCTCAGAGCGCGTAGCGTGTAGCTGGGCTCCCTGAGCCCGGCCGATTTGGGATGAAACGCCGGCCTCTGGGAGGCCGGCTACATCCAAACAAACGCCTGAGTTTTGTAGGGCGTCTGGCTTGCAGACGCCCGCCCGGCTCACGCCGCCAAATACGGCAGCTTTGCCGTCATGCCTTTCACGGCCGGCAAGCCTTCGAGCAACTCGCCGATCGCGTCCCAGCGGCCGTTCACCAGCGCATCGCGCGCGGTCTCGCGGATCGCCGCCTTTACAGACTGGCCGCCGAAACGGATTTCCTGCTTCGCCACGTCCACGACGACTTCCGTCTGCGGATTCTTTTCGATGGCCGCGGCAATCTTCGCGATGTCCTCACGGCTCGCCGACGCGCACGGGATGCCGAGCGTCGTGCAGTTGCCGAAAAAGATCTCCGCGAAATTTTCCGCGACGATGGCGCGGAAGCCGTACTTCTGGATCGCTTGCGGCGCGTGCTCGCGCGACGAACCGCAACCGAAATTGGCGCCGGACAGCAGAACGGTCGCGCCCTTGAAGCGCGGATCGTTCAGCGGATGCGGCTTGTCGGTGCCGTCGGCGTTTTTGCGCACATCGAAGAAGAGAAATTCGCCGAGACCGTCGAAGGTGACGCACTTCATGAAGCGCGCCGGAATGATGCGATCGGTATCGATGTCATTGCCGGGAACGAATACGCCGCGACCGGCGACCTGAGTGATTTTAGCTAAACTCATTGGAAAAAAGAAAATCTCGCCCACTAAACACACGAATCACACGAAAGCTTTCGCGTCATTGGTGTGTTTCGTGGGCACCTTGAATTGTTAGTTGGCACTGACCGTGAACACCTCGCGGGCGTCGGCGACGGAACCGGTGACGGCCGCCGCGGCAACCATCAACGGACTCATCAACAACGTGCGACCGGTGGGGCTGCCTTGGCGGCCCTTGAAGTTGCGGTTCGACGAGCTCGCGCAGAGCTGGTCGCCGATGAGCTTGTCGGGGTTCATCGCGAGGCACATCGAGCAACCCGCCGCGCGCCACTCGAAGCCGGCTTCGGCGAGTACCTTGTCGATGCCGAGCTTCTCGCACTGCAGCGCGACGATCTGCGAGCCGGGCACCGCGATCGCCTTCACGCCGGCCGCGACCTTCTTGCCCTTCACGAAGCGCGCGACCTCCTGGAAATCGCTCAGCCGCCCGTTCGTGCAAGAGCCGAGAAACGCGACGTCGATCTTGGTGCCTTTGATCGGCGAGCCCGGTTTCAGCTTCATGTACGCGAGCGCTTCTTCGATCGAAGCCTTTTCGTCCGCGGCCTTCGCCTGCGTCGGATCAGGAATCGCTTCGGTGATCGAAATACCCTGCCCCGGATTGATGCCCCAGGTCACCGTCGGCGCGATGTCCGCCGCATTGATCGTGACGACATCGTCGTAATGGCAACCCGGATCGCTCGCGAAGCTCTTCCAGCGCGTGACTGCTTCGTCCCACGCCGCGCCTTTCGGCGAGTACGGCCGTCCCTTCAAATACTCGAAGGTCGTGTTGTCGGGATTGACGTAGCCGGCGCGCGCGCCGCCCTCGATCGACATGTTACAGACGGTCATGCGCTCCTCCATCGTGAAGCCGTCGAAGACCTCGCCGCCGTATTCGTAGGCGAAGCCCGTGCCGCCGTTGACGCCCAGCACGCGGATGATGTGGAGAATGACATCCTTCGCGTACACACCGGGCCGCAGCTTGCCGTTCACATTGATGCGGCGGACCTTCATCTTGCCGAGCGCCATGGTCTGCGTCGCCAAGACGTCGCGGATCTGCGTGGTGCCGATGCCGAACGCGATCGCACCGAAAGCGCCGTGCGTGCTCGTGTGCGAATCGCCGCAAGCGATCGTCGTGCCCGGCTGCGTGATGCCTTGCTCCGGTCCGACGATGTGGACGATGCCCTGCTTGCCCGTGGCGCGATCGAAGAACGTGATTCCGAAATCGCTGCAGTTCTTGCGCAGCTCGTTCATCATGGCCTGCGCCAGCTCGTCGCGATACGGCTCGGCGAACTGATCCGTCGGCACGATGTGATCGACGGTCGCGAAGGTACGATGCGGCATCGCGACCTTCAGGCCGAGATCGCGCAACATGCCGAATGCCTGCGGGCTGGTCACCTCGTGGATGAGATGAGTGCCGATCAGCAACTGCGTCTGGCCGTTGGCCAGCGTGCGGACGGTGTGGGCGTCCCAGACTTTTTCGAAAAGTGATTTTGCCATGAGAGTGAGAGAAGATTGCCGCGCAGCCCGAAGACAGTCGCGTGTCACTCAACCTACTCGGAGGAGCATCCGCGTCTATCCGCGAAATCCGCGGAACCGATTGGCCCAACGATACCAAATCTTGCCATAACCGGGAAATACCTGTTTGGTGCTCTGTGATGCCCGCCAAGCATCAGACTTACTGCCCGCGAATGACGCGAATTCATGGAGCGCGGACGCCCCCGTCCGCTTCCGCCGCCCAACTCCAGCACGGCGGAAGTTCGCCTAGATCCTAGACGCTAGCTCCTAGATCCTAAATAGCTCCGCGCGCAGCACGCGCCCTCATGCCACGCGATTTCCAAATCCCTTTCGACCTTCGCCACCTCGTGTACTTCCGCGAGGTCGCGCGGCGGCTGCATTTTCGCCAGGCGGCGGAAGCGCTGGCGATCGCCCAGCCGGCGTTGAGCCGCGCGATCGCACAATTGGAGACGGCGGTCGGTGCCGATCTGCTCAATCGCACGCGCCGCGGTGTCGAGCTCACGCCGGCCGGCCGACTACTGCTCGAACGCGTAGAACCGATTCTCCGCGGCGTCGCCGCGCTGCCGCGCGAGCTGCAAGCCTTGGCGAGCGGCGAGGTCGGACACATCCGCGTCGCATTCACCGGCCTCGCCATGGCGACGGTGTTGCCCGGCATCCTGCGCGAGTTTCATCGGCGCCATCCGGGAATTCGACTCGAGCTCACCGAATCGCCGACGTCCGTGCAGCTCGCCGCGCTCGCCGCCGGCGAAATCGCCTGCGGCTTTTTCCATCCCGACGCGCCCACGCCCGCACTGCGCACGCGTTTGCTGCTGCGCGAGCGCAATGGCGTGCTGCTGCCGGCTGCGCACCCGCTCGCGTCACGCACGACTCTCACGCTGCGCGAACTGGCCAGCACGCCGTTCGTGCTTTTTCCCCGCACGCACAACGCCGGGTTCTACGATCGGATTCTCGCCGCGTTTGCGACCGCGGGAGTCACGCCGCGCATCGCGGAAGAAATCTGGCCACGCGCGAACGGCATCGGCTTGGTTCGCGCCGGCCTCGGCGCGACCTTCATGACGCCGTCGGAAGGCCAGCACCTGCCGCCGGAAGTCAGCTTCCGACCGCTCACCGGCCCCGCGCCCGAAAGCCGGCTGGTGCTCGGCTGGAAACATTCGCCGACCCCCGACCCCGCCCTCGCCGCCTTCCTGGGCATCGCGAATCCGGCCTCGTAACCCTACGAACCGCCCGCGTACCGGACGCAGTGAGATCTGCGATCACGCGAAGAGACGCGAATCGATCCAAACCTTTCGACACAGAGGTCATGGAGCCCATCGACCGGCTCAGGGGCCTCGAGCTTGCCGAGCCGGCGCCGACACAGAGGTCACAGAGCAATTCTCGTCGCGCTGCTAGTCACTAATCGCTACTTCTCCCCCGATCCCGCCGCTTCTTCCAACAGCCGCGCCAGCTCCTTCGTTTTCGTGAGGTGCACGATGTGGTCGCCTTCCATGATCTGCGTTTTCCAGCCACGGGCTTTCGCGCGTTCGTAGTAGCGGAAGAACCCGTCTTGCGCCGGCTGGCTGCCCTTATCGACCGTCAGAATATAGGTCGTCGGAACGCGACGCGCCTCCTCCTGATGTTCGAGCACGATCGGCTGCGTGAAGGTCTTCTCCGACTGCGGCACGACATGCGGCACCGGCTTGCCGGTTTGATCGCCGAGCGAAAAGAAACCGTTCACGACCGCGCGCGGCGGCGTGCGCGTGCCGGACGCGGACTGAGCGCTTTCGCCATTTTCAGGGAGAAATGCATCGAGATAGATCACATGCTTCATGCGGCCGGGGAGACGATCGACGACGCCGGTAATCACCATTCCGCCATAACTGTGGCCGACGAGCACGATGTCGTGCAGATCTTCCCACTCGATGAAGTTCACGATGTCCTGAATGTGCAGCTTCAGATCGACGTCCGGCGACGCGAGATGGTACCTCTCCCCCTGCCCGGTCAGCGTCGGGCGATACGCGATGTGCCCATCGGCCTGCAAGGCCTCGCCGAGCTTCTTATGCTCCCACCCGCCCGCCCACGCGCCGTGTACGATCACGAAAGTGAGTTTGGGCACCGCAGCGGAGGCACCCACGGAAGTTTCGGCCGCCGCGAGCCGCGCGGGCCCGAGAATCAAGCCGAACAGCAAAACCAAACAGTGGGATAAACGCATGGGAAACGAGGATTGGTGCATCAGCCAACACCGGTCCGATCCCAATCTCAGCGACGATATCGACAGGACAGTCAAGCTGCCGGCCTGCTGAACTCGCAATCGCGCGCCAAGGGGCGGATTTGTGCGATGCACCGCGCGGCCTACTCGTGACCTTTCGCTCTCTCGCTGCCGCTGCATTCGAAAATTTCAGCATTTCAGTTTTTCAGCGTTTCAGCATTTTCCGCCCATGCCTCGTTCCATCGTCGTCCGCGAAACGCCCATCGAGCTTTCCCAGTTCATCAAATTTGCGGGGCTGACAGACAGCGGCGGCAATGCGAAGCAAGCGATCGCGGAGGGAAAAGTTAAGGTGAACGGCGCGACCGAAACGCGCAAAGGCAAGAAGCTCGTCGCCGGGGACCAAGTCACCTTGAACGGCGAAACGCTCGTGGTCGCGCTCAACTGACGTCGGATCGCAGGTCGCTGCGAGCGCCAGCGAGCGGACGACTGACCTTCCTTCGACGTTCGACCGCCGGAATGGCTCCGAATCGCGAGAGCAGCGGGATGCCGAGTTCGTAATATTCCCATATGTCTGCCGGTGATTTCGTATATTACCCCAAGGGATTAGTTGTAATTTACGCTATAATCGTGCTCAGGATCGCGGCGAAATTCGCCTATAGCCGCTGAGGTTGATCCCGCGGGCGCGCCGCCCGCATTGACCTGACGTGGGGCCATTCGTTTTGTCGCGGCCCGTCGTGATACTTTGCCCACGAGGGCGAAGCGACGGAATGTCAACTCACCCACCACTGATAATGTATTCCACCACCATTGGCTCCATGATTCGCCGTTACGTTGGGTTCGTGCTTTTCGCCGTCGCTGCGGTTCTCCCGGCGCGCGCCGAATATACGACCGGCGACACCTACATCGACCTCGAGGCGCGCGGTCAGAGCTCATATAACATCTCGGTTAGCGCGACGATTGCCCCGGGAGGCCAAGTGCAGGCGTCCGCCTGGGCGAGCTACGCGTCAATCTCGGGCAGCTCCTGGGGCTACTATGGCGAGGCCGGCGTGGCTTTGACCTTCTCGAACATCCGCAAGGTCAACGGCGTGTGGAAAGCGCAATACGTCACGAAACAAGTTCTCCGCGCCGACGCCAGCGGCTGGGATTACTACTCGTACTCGGAGGTGACCGTCCCCGCCGCGGGCTGGGCGCAAGGTTCGGCGACATGCTCGCAGTACTCGAATCCCGTCGCCGTCCAAATCAACTGACGCCTTACCCCCCTTAATCATCCCACCCCGGGCGGCCTCGTGCCGCCCTTTTTTGTCGCTAGGCAATCTTCGCCGGTCCTTGGCTTTGGCCTCTAGGCGATGTTCAAAATGCCGCACCGGACGTAGCGGGAGCCGTGAGGCTTCGGACAACACCGAAACGCTTACATGTGGCGGGCTATCGCGTTGCTCGGTACCGCTACGCGCGCAATCCCCTACGAGTTCTGCGAACACGCCCGGGGCCTTGGTCCCTCGTCTTTGGTCCTTAGTCCCTGGTCCCCGGTCTTGAGCCCGCGCCGTCGCGACATGTTTGAGTCCCGTCTCGAAAGGGGTGCCGAAGGCGGAGTGTGTGGGTACAGGATATGTCCGACGCGGCGCACGCCGCTCCCTACTTTCCCCGCAGACCCAGCCCGGATCGTCCAGTAGCGACCGTCGTCCCTGACGGCCATTGCGGGGGGGCCAGTGACGACAACGGCTACCCCATCGGCGCCTGGAATGGCATGAGCAAAGGCGCTGCTTAGGACCCCAAACGGCGCTGTCGCGGACGCTGAAACGGATGCGAGGCATGACACCGGCGAGGGCGTCACGTGGGATCCGGAAAGGGCCCCGGGGAGGTCACAGCTCGGACTCGCCTGGGGCACCTCAACAGGCCTCGATCTGTCTCAGCTATCGACCGCGCTGCGGCACCAGCGAGGTGCGCTTTCGAGCACCGATCGCGTCGCTTCCGTTGTCCCTGGTGGTTCGCTCAAATCGGCTCTGATCGATCTCATCCGGGGGCCGGTACGGCATTCGAACCGGATGGGGCTGCTTCGCTCAATTGCACCCTTGTTCCGTCGCGCGGCCCGCCGCTCGGCGGCGCGTCCGTACCTCCTCGGCAGGCGCACCGGTGGCGCTGCCGCAGCTTCGCGCCAAGCCGCAGTAAGGGCGTCGGCCGATGCCACCAAACGGTCGATCGGTTGGCGCTAATACGTCGCCGCATTGGGCGTCTACGAGTCGCGATGAAGTCCCGTCGCCACCCACCCAAACCGGAGCCCAGGATGTCCGCGGCAAGACCTCAGTCGCGTCGTCAATTGCTTCGCCAAAATCGGCACCTGGCGCGTCGCCGCGAAACCGCGGTGGACGTCGCCCGCAGGCGACGCCAAAGACGCCGGCACGACTCGCCGCCAGGCGCTGGAATGTCCGCGCCCCGGTCGCCGGGGAGGTCTTGTGCGGGACGCTCAAACGGCGTCGCCACGGACGCTGGCGCGGCTTCGCGGATGTCTCTGCGGCGTCCGCAGGACGGGCGCTGCCATGGCCGCCCAAAGGGTCGCCGCCGGGCGTCGGTGCGACCTTTCGGGGACGCCTCAATCCGACCGCAAGGAGCGGCTTAAAAGGGGCCTGGTCAGGGCGTCCTCAACGTCGCGCTACAGGGTCGTCGAGGTGGCTGATTGGACGCGGTCGAGGTGGTGCCACGTCTGTCGTCAGGACGTGGGCTCGGACGCTGTCGGAGCCACAGGAAATGACCTGAAACGGACGCGGCGGAGGACGCAGGTTGGTCGCGCCGAATGCCGCAGGATGGTCGTTCGGCAGGATCGTTTTCGGGCTCTATCGCGGCACTCGCTTTGGCCCCGCAGCGACGCCAGCCCCGAGGATCCATCGACGCAAGAGATTAAAAGCAAGAGACTTAAATTGAGGAGCCTACCGCCACCCTGCGGAACTGCTGGCGATCGGGCTACCTCTCCGAAGTCGGTTTCTCGGGTGACGACTCACGCGCGGGCAGCGACGAGCAAAGACTCGTTACCATGCCTAGGGCCGCGCCCAATTCCGGCGAACCTCACGCACCGCCGAGACGACGCTTCAGGCGAAGCTCCAGCGCCCAAGCCGCGGTCTTTGCGTGTCCACCTCGGCGTCACTTTCGCTGCCCTTTCTAGTGCCTAAGTTGAGCCCGAAGGGTGTCCCGGCAGCGTCCCAAACGAGGCTCGCGCCGTCCCGAGCCGTCGATCGATCAGCACCTGACACGTGCCGCCGCGGCGGCGATCGCGAGTACCCTGCCGCGCATCACGCCGACGCAGAAACATGGACGCCGCCAGCAGAGGAACACAGCCCGCCACGCGCTCCCCCGCTGACACCCTGCCCCAGCAACGAAGTGCCAATTTCGATGGCGACGCACCGCCCCTGCCTCCTCCACCCGCATCGCCTTTTCGAACTGCCCGACCGACCTCCGTGGCGCTCCTCCGGAACGACCAGCGCCTGTCCAATTTGACCGCCTTTCGAGGTCTCAGAACGGCTCCCCGAACGACGATCTTCGCCCCTTCCCTGGCCCGCCGCCATGCCAACGGCAGCGACGCCCAGACGTCCGTTTTGGGCGAAGCACGAGAGCCCGAGCTGGGGTCCGCAGGTGCACCCCGAGAGCGTCGTCGGCAAGGCCTCGGGGACGGTCCAAGGGGGCCTCGGTTCGCGTACATCAGCGTCCGATCGAGGGTAGCCGTCAGAACCCATGTGGCGGCCACGGAACTGATCATTCCGAGTGTCTGCCCGACGTCCCAAACAGTGCGGCTGCTTAGGACCGGACGACGCCTCCGCCTCTTCCGCCTTCGCCGGAAACCAGGACGGTGAGAACCGACGGTCGGCAAACGACGCCCTCTCGCCCCAGACCGGTGGAACGCCGTTCAAGCCCCCGGAGCGCAGACGCCCCTTTGGCCTGAGCGTGTCGAATGGCCCGTCCGCCCGCCCCCAGTCTGCTCATATCACCAGCGTCCGCAGTTTGGCCGCTTCAGGTCATGAGTAACGCTTTAGTTTCCGTACGTCGGTACCATTCGCCCGGCTGCCGCTTCCGCCCCCGACTCTAGACGCCCAACCCAAGACCCCGCGCACAGCCTGAGCAGCAGCATCGAAACGCCTTAGCGACGATAATTCGATCTTGTCCCAGAGCGATTTGGCGAAATTCTCCGCTCACCCGCGCGTGGCTCACCTGTAACGATTAGGGCAAAAATCATGATCTACTTCATTGTTCTGGTGGTTGTCGTGGCAGCGGCGCTCAAGGGAGGTCTGAAGCGCCATACACTCGAGCGCCGGGTTTCCGGCTGGCGAGTATGGTCGGCAAGTGCGCTCGCGTTGGGTATTGGTTGGCTGGTGTTGAACGCTGAATCGTTGGGGGTTCCGCTCTCTTTTTTAAGTCCGATGGTGGAGGATCACTTGGGCCTTCTGACTTTGTCGCTCTGTTGTTTGGCCGCGTTCTTTGGTGTCCAGCTGATCGTGAATCACATCATCTTACGCGATGCGAATGGCGGAACGCTCGAAACCACGGTGAACACTCGACTCTGTGTTCGTGCGATCCTCGCGCTGCTTTCCATTCCAGTGGCGCTCGTCCTCCTGCACGTCTTCGCGCTCGGTCTGATCTTCGTCGCATGACAAAAGAGCGAAAAAAGTGACCTCCGAAGGAGCCCTTCAGAAATTTGGCATTCCGGCATCGCCCAAAGACCGAGAGGAGCTTCTTCGACTTCTCCGCGAAGAGATCGAGCGGGAGCGACGCGGTGAGGCCGGCGAAGAAATGCTCGGCACGCTTTGCGTCCAATTATTCAGCCTCGGGAATGTCGATGACGCGCTTCTCATCTGGGAGGCAAAGGAATCGAGCTTCGACGCAAGTTGTGGATTGGACATCCAGTTTGTCTGCGGGGCCGGTCTCGAAGAAACAAAGGATCATCTTGCGGCTGCCCGCATTCCTTCTGCCGTCGCCGCGTTGGAGTATATACGAAAATGCGAAGCGGCCGGAGATTTTGCAGGGTGGACTCCGCAGCGAACCCTCAGCGATTATCAGAGATACTTCCGCGTAAGCTAGGCACGGATGAGAAAGCCCAACCAACGGCAGAGCGAACGTCCTTCACTGTAATGTCAGACTTTGTCGTGACGCATCTTTAATGGCAGGCAAGTCATGCGCTACTTTTTGCCAGAAGGAGAAGACGCGGCCCGCATCCGCGAAGGCCCCGTGGAAACCAAGCCACGCGGGGGTCGTATATACACGGATCCTAAGAGCGGAGAGCGATGGGAGGATTTCCTGTCGGGCATCGCGCCGCGTGGTCCGTTTTGGGCTGGTTTGGTGCGGCATCCATTTCCAGATTCCAGCTTCCTGTTGGCGGTCTGCCGTAATTCGGACGATTTCAATGAGGTGGCAGCTGCGTCTCTCGCTTTGAACAATTCAGTCGAGACACGATGGCAACTTCTGGATTTGGTGGAGTTTCTCATTGAGCAGTCAGCTGGCACTCGAGTTCAAGTTCTTCTCGACAACGGTGTCTTTGAATTTCCATCGGGCCTTGGGCCGCTCATCGATCGCATCATGGAACTTGCGCCTGGCGTGCGCCCAACAACCGACCCGTTCGATGCCCTCGGTCTTGCGCTCGTGGCTCGCGTACGCGCCGTACTGATCGGACTGCAAGACGCCGCGGAAGCCGCCCAGCAGCGACGGTAGTTCGTCATAGCAGCGCGATTCCCGGAACGCGAAGACGACGTCGGACTCCGGGCGGCTGATCACCCAGAGGTAACATTGCAGGGTCTTGCCCCGATCATGATCCGGATCGTTACATCGGATCGGCGTCTCGTCGGCTTGGAGGTAGTTGCCGGTGAGCAGCGCCCGGTGCATGTGCCGGTAGATCGGCTCAAGCCACAGGGCGGCGATCTCGACCCAGTCGCACATCGTGCGGCGGTGGATCGGCGCGCCCCAGCGCTCCGACATCTGCTCCTGCCGATACAACGGCAGATGATCGACGTACTTGCTGATTACGATCCAGGCAATCAGGCCCGCCGAAGCGTAGCCGCCTGGCACTACCCGCGCCGGAGCGGCCGCGAGCACCGGTGCGCGACTACGATCCAGCCGATGCCGGAACTTCGGCCGCACGATCTCGCGTTTCACGAGTTTGGGTGGGACCACATCGATCTCGAAGGTGCGCTCTTCGCCGATGCGTTCGTACAGATCGGGATCTTTCTTTACCGGTTCAGGCACGATCTCGACCGTCTCCATCACCGGTACGTGCGCAAAGTTCTCCGCCGGCATCGTGCGCGGCTCCGGCTTCTTTTTCGTCCGCTCGTACGTGATCGTCTCAGTGCGCTCAATCACCGCTTCGCGCGCCGCTTCGACTCCGTCCAACTTCAGTTGCGCGGCATCGAGCTTCTCGCCTTTGCCGCCACCGAACATCCGCTTCTTGTACCAAGCGAATTGTGCCCGCAGCACGGCGTTCTCGTGCCGCAGCACTTGTACTTCATCGGAACTGGACGCCGGGGTACTCAACTCGCGCGGTTGCGAAACAGGTCTCGCGCGCATGTTCCACCCATCAAAGCACTTTTTGTATCAGCGCTCGTACCACGGCTTGAGTGTGCCTTGTTTGAGATCGACGCCGCTAACGAGCATCGCGAGCGCCTCTGGCGCCAGCGCGATCTTCGTGCGCTCGTCGCTCGGAGATGCCCACGAAAAGCGGCCTTGTTCGAGACGCTTCGCCAAGACCCACACGCCGGTGCCATCCCAGTACAGAAGTTTGAGGCGCGTACGCTCCTTGTTGATGAACGCGAACAGCGCACCGCTCTTCGGATCCTCCTGCAGTTGCTCGCTCACCGCACTCCACAGTCCATTGAAGGACTTGCGCATGTCCACCGGCCGCACCGCCACGTAGATCCGAACCGCCGCAGGAAACGCGAGCATCGCTTAACCCCGCAGTGCGCGGACCAGAGCCACCACATCGGCGACGCGGCTGCCGCGCAGCACCGTTCCATCCGGCAAACGCACTTCGAGATGTTCACTCGAGGGCGCCGCGGCTGGCGCAAACGGCATCCGAAGCTCCGCAAACTCGATCGGCCGCTTCGCGACCGGCGAGCGCTGCACCTTCGCGACCCAGCCGGCGAACGTCGCGTAATTAAGCCGCTCACGACGAGCGAACGCCGCCATCGTCATCCCACTCGCACGATACGCCTGCACCAGTTGCATCCGCCGTTCCGCCGGCGTCACACGCCGGCCTTTCGCATCGCGCTTCTCACCCGTGTCGACCACCTCCGCTGTGATTGCTCCCATCCGGGGAGATTACCCGGAGATCGGCACGGCAGCTACGTGGTACCCCGGACCACGCTTACATCTCTCTGCCGCTTTTCTGAAGCGTTCGTACGCGCGGCGCATGTTTCGTGGTTGGTGGAAGCTTGTCATCGCCGCAGTCGTCGTTCTCGTCGTCGCCACGTGGGAGATCCGAGGGGGTGCCATCGGAATGTACTCAGTATTCGCGCTTGCCGCACTCGCCTTCTATGTCGTCGTTGCCGCCATCGCGTGGCACCGCCAATCCAAGGCACTCGATGAATGGTTGCGGCAACAGGCAGGAGCACCTGTGATCTATTCGCTCACTGACGAGACTATCGAAAGTTCCGCGAACGTCGGTAGCACGAAGCTGAAATGGGAGGCCTTTTGCCGTCTTTCGATCAGCGATTTCGATACTCTGCTTGGGTTTTCGTCGCACGGCACACTTACGTTGCCGACTGAGCAGGTGCCGATCGAAGCATTAGAGTTCATAAAGAAGCAGTTCCTTACGCGCGGAAAGAAAGTCGAAGACAACCGGAAGACCGGTTAACCCATCGAGACCCAACGGCGGAGCAGACAGCTCGCGCCAACCCACGTTGCAACTGTCTTTAACGTGCCGCAGAAATGAAGGTATCCACGTCCGTAGCAGGAATACTCGTCGGAGTCCTAGTCGCTCCGTTTGCGCTTCTCCTGGCCATTATATCGGCAGGTGCTGGCCACGGCCATTACGTTGCGGCGAAGCTCTGGTTTCCATTCACGATGGTTTCCACCTATTTTCTCGGCTCGATTACGACGCCGTTCGTTGCCTTGGCGGTGTTTCCAATATCCCATCTACGGCTGGCTCGTGGGAACCGCGGTGGTCGCCAAGAAAGCAAGAATTGCTGCGTGGGTTGTTAGCATCCTGCACGTCGCATCCGCCACCTTTCTCTATCTGAAGCCGCCGCAATATTTCGAATGAACGCTGAAAGAGTACTATGCGCTAGAGCCAACGCAGGCACGATGCTTGGTTTTGCAAAGATCAGTGGTGGCTACGTCGCAGCACGCCTAGCTCATGTGTAACGTTTGGCGAGCATGCTAACCTGCGGTAGATATGTTCGGACGTTGGTGGTACTCGCCGGTGCGATGATACTATTGGCCGTCGCTATTCGCTTTTTCGGGTTCCGCCTTGGCGGAACTGATTCTACCGGTGAGCTGCAGGTGCTCGCCTGCTATGCTTTTGCTATGACGTCACCCGTTTCGTTCGGCATGGCACTTTGGACGCTGATAAAAAAGGAGTGGAAGAAGGTAGCGATGTACTCCATCGCCGCTTTCCTTCCATGGCTGACGTTTGCGACCGTGCTCACGATGGCGTCGGATTCAACGTCGCGATGAAGGCATTGAAAACGAGTTGAGTTTTTGAGGAACGATTAGCGGTTGAAACCCACGGGAACTTAGAGCGGCAGCGGATGCTGCACCTACCTTGGGCAAGGACGGTTCTCGCCGTTTACGTCTCGTCTCGTCCGGGTGACACCGCCATTGTGCGCGGGCAATGGGGGCTCTCGTGAGAATTACGGGGCTAGCGTCTAGGGTCTAGGGGCGCATTCTGAGCCATCGTAGCGGTTGGCCGTTCGACAGGCTGGGCCACGGGATGACCGCCGCTACCTCTAGCATTGCTCCGTGATCTCCGTGTCTGCCCCGTCTCGGCAAGCTCGAGGCCCTGAGCCTGTCGATGGGCTCCGTGACCTCTGTGGCGAAGATCGAGTCCGGAGTTCGTGTGATTCGTGTGTTTCGTGGGCCACCGATCGATCGGTCGGCCTCAGGGAGGCCCGCTACAACAAGGCAATCGCCCGGGACGCTCGACCGCGCTCGGGTTTTCCTTCTTCGCCCTAGCGTCGATATTGGGGATACTGATCGAGAATTCCGAGCTGCTCGAGTTTACCGCGGAGGCTGCTTTTCGTGTTGTACGGTCCCCAAGGCCCCTGATCGATGTGGAATATTCCCATACCCTCGATCCGGACGTTGCCGTCGGCTCCGGGCGGGTTGGTGGCGTCGAGCAAAAACCACGTCGGCGCCAAGGCAAAGGTATCAGATCGCCAAGCCTGCTTCTGCTGGTCCCATTGCGATCCCAAGTGCACCACCAAGAGCGGCGCCGGCAGCGGTTTGTCGCCAGTACCCTTCGGCAGCGTCGTCACTAAATAATTCAAGCGCGTCGCGGCGGTCTTGATCTTCGCGATGCTCAAGCTGTGTCCTTCTTTCAGAATCAGTCCTTTCGTATCGAGCAGCGCATTTTGAATCTGCAAGCGTTCGTTATCATCGTACTCGCCCAGGTGAGCTTCGGCATTTTTGACGATACGCTCGGCTTCCGCCACGTGCCGCTGATTGCTGTAGGTGAGCAAGCCGATCGCACCGACCGCCAGAATCGCAAATAGGATGACTTGTCCAATAATGGCCGCACCAGCCGTGGACTTCATTATAGCTGAGGACGCCGTTCGCATATGAGGAACACTTCGAGGGGTTGAGGGGAAACCAACGAGGGGAACTAACGGGCCGAGCCCAGGGAAAGCCATCGGCGCCGTCAATTGTATAGGGACGTGCGCATACGTGTCACGGCGTTCACGTTTGGAGTTCGCGGCTGCGCCATAGGTCTGGCGTCTAGCTCGAGAGTCCAGAATGACAGTCCTGAAATTCGAGCGCGAGTTTTCCTCTAGGTCTCTGTGATTTCCGTGACGGAGATCGAATCTGAGACTTTGAGAAGGAGATCGCTTCGAGGTGAAGCGTACCCGGGAACTCAGGGCGGCAGCGGAGTGCCGCCCCTACCTCAAGGCGAATGACGTTTTCCGTTTATTGTCTGCTGGGGCCTATAATCGTTTTCGTGGATTTCGTGTGTTTCGTGGGCCTTTATTCGATCGGCCGGCCTCAGGGAGGCCAGCTACAATAAGTCCAGCCGAGGTCGGAAGTCTGTCGAAGGGCTCCGTGATCTCTGTGCCCGAGCTCTGTGACCTCTGTGACGAAGATCGAGTCTGAGATTTGGAGTACAAGATCCCTTCAGGGTGAGGCGCACCCGGGTACGCAGGGCGGCAGCGTAGTTCCGCCCCTATCCTTCAAGGCAAATGACCTTTCTCGTTATGGTCTGGTCTGCCGGGGCCGATTGTCGTTTTCGTGTCTTAGTGTGTTTCGTGGGCACCGATCGATCGGCGGGCTTTCGCGCGCAACGCCCACGCATTCCGCTACGGAGGAGGCGCGCGCATTCTACAGCGTCTTCAGCCGGATCGAGCGGAACTCAACTTTCATCGGCGGACCAACGTGCACCTGGACGCCGATCAAACCGTCAAACCGACGATGCGCCGTGTCGTCGTCGATTACGATGCTCGTCACGTGCCCATTGAGCATGTGAATGAGCGTATTCCCGCGGACGATCAGGTGGTACTCATTCCAATCGCCGTCGTGAAAAAAACGCGTGAGCTCTATTTCGTCGCCCACCGAGCCAATGACGGCGGGCTTTTCTTTATCGGCAAGACGGACGATCTGGCCGCGATTAGCCAGGAAGGTTCGCCCACGCTCCTCGTAGTTGATGCCGGTGTAACGCAGACCACCTTTGTTGCGCAGCGGTCCGTCGATGTCGGCTTGATAGCCGGAGAGCGACCACTTCGCGTCGGTCAGCTCGACGCTGCGATAGTTGATGCCGCTGTTGCCGCGATCGCTGATGCGATACTCGACCTGCAGTTCGAAATCGCCTGGCGACCCGCCGCGCCAAATGAGAAAGGTGTTTCGCTTCACGATTGTGGCGGGCGTGATTTCACCGACGATGCAACCGTTCTCCACGCGCCAGTACGCCGGATTTCCGTCCCAACCGTCGAGCGACTTGCCGTCAAAGATCGCGCGAAAGCCCGAGCCGTTCGAGGCGTCCGCGGGTAGCGTCGCCGGTTGATCCGCCGCGAGCAGGACGTGGCTCGCGCACCACAACATCAGGAGGAGGCGTTTCATCGTGGGCGAATCGACTCCGCGGGCGATGCAAAGGCAAGGCGCGCGCGCAGGTGCTCAATCTCGACACAGAGAGCACGGAGCCCAGACACAGAGATCACAGAGAATGCCTTCGTGGTCGCTGATCGGTCGGCCGGCCTCTCGGAGGCCAGCTACGATAATGCGGTGGCAGTCGAGCCATTCGACACGCTCAAGCCAGGGCCAGCCGCCACTTCCTTTAGCATTGCTCTGTGATCTCCGTGTCAGAGCTCTGTGACCTCTGTGGCGAAGATTGAGTCTGAGACTTAGAGACGAAGATCGATTCGAGGTAAAGCACACCCGGGAACTCAGTGCGTCTCGGAGAGACGCCCCTACCTCGAGGCCTGGTCTCGGTTTTTATCTGCTCCTGTAATCATTATCCTGTCATTCGTGGGCAGATCCCGACGAAGGCGTCTGCAAGTCAGACGCCCTACACCAGACGACGGGACCAACCGCTCCTACCTCAAGCTGGCATTGCTCCGTGACCTCTGTGTCCGCGCTCCGTGACCTCTGTGGCGAAGATCGACTCTGAGAGTTCGTGTCATTCGTGTGTGTGGCTGATGTCGCTTTGCTCGGTACGTGGGCAGTAGCTCCGCACGCTGATCGCGGTGGCGAAAAGGGCGGAGATCCGTTAACTCTCGGTGCGCATGAAGCCCCGCTTGCTGTTTGTCGCCCTGATCCTCTGTAGTGCCTCCGTGGTATCGGCCAGCCCGCGCGACGCGGCTTGGCAGCGTGTCCAAGACGCTCGCACAAAAGGTCTGCCAAAGTCGGCCGCCGAGGCGCTCGGCGCCGTGATCCCGCTCGCGATCGCCGATCGGGCGTATGGCGAAGCCGCCCGCGCCATCACCGAAAAAATCGTCCTCGAGGAAGACAAACCCGAACCACGCATCCGCAAGCTGCAGCCGGAAATCGACCGAGCGCCGACGGCGATCAAACCGATCCTCGAAGCGGTCCTCGCGCAATGGTACTGGGAATACTTTCAACAACATCGTTGGCAGTTCGCGCAACGAACCGCCACAGCGGGCAGCGCGAGCAACGATTTAGAAACCTGGGACCTCGGTCGCATTCTCACCGAGATCGACCGTCACTTCAGCGCCGCACTCGCGAATGAAGCGACGCTCAAGACCACGCCGGTCAGCGCATTTAACGACCTGATCCTCGTCGGCACGGTACCGGACGACTATCGCCCTACCCTCTACGACTTCATCGTGCACCAGGCGCTGGAGTTTTATCAACTGGGCGAACAGGGGCCCGTGCGCGGCGAAGACGAAGCGGAGATCGCGGCGAGCAGCCCGATCCTCGACGACGCTGACGCCTTTCTGCGGTGGCAGCCGCCCGCGACCGGCGGTGGCGCGCTGAAACTCAAAGCGGTCGCGCTTTATCAGAATCTGCTGCGATTCCACGAACACGACACGAACCGGTCAGCTTTCTACGACGCCAATTTTTCGCGGCTGAAGTTCGGTTACAGCGCCTCCGTCGGCGAAGACAAGGAGACGCGTTACCGCGGGGCGCTCGAACGTTTCATCGCCAGCACGAAAGATCATCCGATCTCGAGTCACGCGCGCGCCACTCTGGCGACGCTGCTCAAGACGCAACAGGACCTCGTAAGCGCGCACCGCATCGCCACGGAAGGCGCAGAAGCGTTTCCCGAATCGGCCGGCGCCGCGGCGTGCCGCAACGTCATCGCCGAGATCGAGGCGAAGTCCGTGCGCATGGCGACGGAGTATGTTTGGTCCGCACCGTGGCCCACGCTGAGCGTGAACTATCGCAATGTATCGCAGGTGTATTTCCGCGCCGTCCGCGTCGATTGGTCGAATCATATCGCCAAGTCGCGCTGGAACGGCGGCTTCACCCGCGACGACGTGCAGGAACTGCTCCGCCAGCCCGCTGCCTACGACTGGACGGCGACTTTGGCGCCGACGCCCGATTACGCGGAGCACGCCGCGGAACTCCCGGCGCCCCAAACGCTGCGGCCCGGTTTCTACGCGATCGTGGCGAGCGCAACCGCCGACTTCGCGCTCGATGACAATTGGCTCAGCACGACCGGCGTGTGGGTGAGCGACCTTGCGATTCTCCTGCGCAACGCCAACGGAAACGGTGCAACGACCGGACTCCTGCTCGAGGCCAACAGCGGCCAGCCGGTGCCGAATGCCACGATCCGCGTGTGGCGACGCAACCGCCAGGGCGCACTCGCACCTGCCCCGAGCGTCGAGACCGATGGCGACGGCGCGTTCGCGGTCCCCGCAGGCGAGCGATCGGTCATGCTGCTAGCGGAAGCGGGCAGACAAGCCGTCGCCACGAGAAACGAATTCTACAACGGGCGGACGGAGAACGAGGCCGAAGCCAATCGCGGCGTCGTATTCTTCACCGATCGCGCGCTCTATCGCCCCGGACAAACGATCGCCTACAAGGGCGTCGGGTTATCTTTCGATCGAGCGGCCGGCAAATATGGGGTGCGCAAGGCGAAGGCGTTGACGGTGATTCTCAGCGACGGCAACGGCCGCGAGATCGCTCGCGCCGAACAGCGGACCAACGATTTCGGCTCGTTCCACGGCATGTTTACGGCGCCACGCGGTCGATTGACCGGCAGCATGATGCTGCGCGTCGAGGGCGAACCCGGGGGCGCGGAAATTCAGGTTGAAGAGTACAAGCGCCCGAAATTCGAGGTGGAGCTGAACGCGCCCACGAACGCGCCGAAATTGGGCGAAACGATCGAAGTCCCCGGCAAAGCGCTCGCCTACTCCGGTGCGTCCCTCGGCGGCGCGAAGGTGGTGTGGCGCGTCGAGCGTCAGGTGCAAATGCCCTACTGGTGCTGGTGGATCGCGCTGCCGCAAACGAAGGCGATCGCACATGGCACGACGACAATGGAGTCCGACGGCACGTTTCGGATTTCCTTTCCCGCCACGCCAGACACCGCCATTGCCGCCAAAAACGAGCCGACGTTCGCATTTCACGTGCACGCGGACATCACGGACTCGACGGGCGAAACGCGCTCGCAGGAGCGCGTCGTCAACATCGGGTATTCAGCGCTGCGCGCCAGCGTCGAGGCGAACGACTGGCAAACGCCGGAGCGCCCGGTCGAGTTCACGATCACCACGCATTCGCTCGACGATGATCCGCAAGTGGCGGAAGGCGAAGTGGCGATTCGCGCATTGAAGCAGCCGGAGGCGATCCGTCGCGCGTCGCTCGATCGCTTCCGCGTGCGCTGGATCAACGGCGTCGCTCAGCAAACTCCCGACGAATCGCTGCCTGAGACGTGGGACGAAGGCGACGTGGTGACGCGTATGTCCTTCAAGACGGGCGCCGACGGCAAGGCGATCGCGCGAGCGTTACTACCCGCTGGCGTCTATCGTGCCTCGCTCGAAACCCGCGATCGTTTCGGCAACCAGGCCACAGCGCGGCAAGTGGTGTATGTCGTCGCGCCGCAAGCGGAGCGATTTCCAGTGAAGATTCCGCATCGCGTCGCGGCACCCAAATGGTCGGTCGAACCCGGAGAAACGTTCACGGCGCTCTGGGGTACGGGATACGCGGCCGGTCGGGCGCTGGTCGAAATCGAATGCGCGGGCAAATCATTGCAGCGCTTTTGGACGGATCCCGCGCGCACCCAGGTGACGTTAAGCCAACCGGTGACGGAAGAGATGCGCGGCGGATTCGCGGTGCGCTTCACTTTCGTGCGTGAAAACCGAGCGTACACGGAGGAACGGATCGTCGAGGTGCCATGGACGAACAAAGAGCTGACCGTCAAGTGGGCTCGGTTTCATTCGAAGCTCTCGCCTGGTGATAAGGAGCTATGGACGGCGACCGTGAGCGGCCCAAAAGCGACCGCGGCCGCCGCCGAGATGGTCGCAACGCTGTACGATGCCTCGCTCGATCAATTCTACCCACACCAATGGCCAACGGGCTTCGGCGTGTTGCGTCACGAAGCAGCGCCTGCGCCATTCGACTTTCAGAACGTCGCGATCGGTTTGGAACCGATCTCCGATTGGATGCGTCGCGTCGAAGATTCCGATTGGCGGTACCGCCGTTTTGTCCCCGAAATCGAGGTCAACGCTCGCAACACCGACATGCTGGTCCTAAGCGCCTTCGAAGTGCGAACCACGAACGCAGACGCGGGCTATTATGCGTCTGCGTCGCTGGCCGGCACCGGCCGCCCAGCGCGACCGAATCCTTCGGCGACGCTGCTTGGACCACAGCAACGCGGGTTCGGTGACGACGACTCGGTCGTTCCCAGCGACATGGCGATTTCGGTGAAGCAAGAGGCGCCGCCGCCCGATCTGAACCGCGTTTCCGCCCGCAAGAACCTCAACGAAACCGCGTTCTTCTTCCCCACTCTGCGCAGGGACGACGAAGGCACGGTACGGATCGAGTTCACGGTGCCCGATGCGCTGACGCGCTGGCGGTTCATGGGATTCGCGCACGACACCGAGCTGCGGTCGGGCCTACTCACGGACACGGCGACGACTTCGAAATCGCTGATGGTCGAGCCCAACGCGCCGCGCTTCGTGCGCGAAGGCGACACGATCGAGTTCACCGTCAAAGTGTCGAACCTCAGCAACGAAGTGCAATCTGGCACGATCCAGCTGACGTTCGCCGATGCGTCGACGCTCGCGTCCGCTGACGCCGCGCTCGGTAACCGGAACGCGGTGCAAGGGTTCACGCTCGCCCCGAAAGAGTCGCGCAGCCTCGCGTGGCGCATCGTCGTGCCGGATGGGATGGGTTTCCTGACGTACAAGGCGGTCGCGGCCAGCGATAAGTTCAGCGACGGCGAAGAAGGCGCGCTGCCGGTGCTGAGCCGGCGCGTACTCGTGACGGAATCGCTGCCGTTGCCGATACGTGGACCTACGAAAAAGACCTTCGAGTTTACGAGGCTGCTCAACTCGGGTGCATCGCCGACGCTCCGGCACGAATCGCTAACGGTGGAAATGGTGTCGCAGCCGGCGTGGTATGCCGTGTTGGCCCTGCCGTACCTGATGGAATATCCGTACGAGTGCAGCGAACAGATCTTCAATCGCTACTACGCGAACGCGCTCGCGCGGCACATCGCGACGTCGAGTCCGAAGATTCGACGGATTTTCGATCAGTGGAGAAACACCCCGGCCGTCGACAGCCCGCTGGAAAAGAACGAAGACCTCAAGGCGGTGATGCTCGAGGAAACGCCGTGGGTGCGGGCGGCAAAACACGAGAGCGAAGCGCGCCGGAATGTGGGCGTGCTGTTCGAGGACAACCGACTCGAGGCCGAGGCTGCGCACGCGTTGCAGACGCTCAACGACCGCCAGCTCAGCGACGGTTTGTGGGCGTGGTTTCCCGGCGGCCATTCCTCCGAATACATCAGTCTCTACATCATGACGGGATTCGGCCGGTTGCGGAATGTCGGCGTCGAAGCCGATATGGCACCCGCGATCAAATGCCTGGACGGGCTGGACCGTTGGATGGCCGAACACTATGCGCGGATCAAAACGTCGAAGCAGCCAAGCGACTACGTTCCGAGCTATCTCGACGCGCTGTATCTCTACGGACGGAGCTTCTTCCTCGTGGACCGCGCCATCGCTTCCGCGAACCGCGAAGCGATCGACTTCTTCCTCGCGCAGTCGCGTCAGCATTGGCTCAAGGTCGGCAGCCGGCAAAGCCAGGCGCATCTCGCGTTGGCGCTCGACCGGTTCGGCGATAAAGAGACCGCGCAAGCGATCATGCGCTCGCTCAAAGAACGCAGCCGCGTCGACACCGAGATGGGCAGGTACTGGGACGACAACCGCGACAGCTGGTGGTGGTATCATGCGCCGATCGAGACTCAGGCGCTGATGATCGAAGCATTCGATGCAGTCGCGCACGATGCCGACGCCGTCGAAGGCTGCAAAGTCTGGCTTTTGAAACAGAAACAGACACAGGCCTGGCGCACGACGAAAGGCACAGCAGACGCGGTTTACGCGCTGCTGCTACGCGGTGATGACCTGCTCGGCAGCGACGCTCGCGTGGCGGTGTCGCTGGCGGGAATGCCGATCAAGCCCGACCGCATCGAAGCCGGCACCGGCTATTTCGAAAAGCGTTTTGTCGGCGCGGAAATCAAACCCGAGATGGGACGCGTGACCGTCGAGAAAACTGACGCAGGTGTTAGCTGGGGCAGCCTGCATTGGCAGTATCTCGAGGACGTGGCGAAGATTACCCCGCACGAAGGCACGGCGCTGAAGCTGAAGAAGAGCCTGTTCGTGAAAACCACGACAGCCCAGGGGCCCGTGCTCACGCCGGTGACGAGTGCGGTCGCCGTCGGCGACGAGCTGGTCGTGCGGATCGAGCTGCGCACCGATCGCGACCTGGAATTCGTGCACTTGAAGGATCAGCGCGGCAGCGGGACGGAACCGGTCAACGTGCTGAGCGAGTACAAGTATCAGGACGGCCTCGGCTATTACGAAAGCACGCGCGACACCGCGACCCACTTCTTTTTCGACTATGTCCGGGCGGGCGTGTACGTCTTCGAGTATTCGACGCGCGTTCAGCTCAAAGGCCGGTATCAGAGCGGCGTGGCCGAAATCCAGTGCATGTACGCACCGGAATTCAACAGCCACTCGGAGAGCGTCGCGATCGAGGTGGGTGGACCCGGGGGAAGGCAGTAGCGAGCACGGCAGCGGCGGCCGCGCTGCGCGCATGCCGCTCAATTTGAGGTAGGCCGCGTTATACTTCACGCGCCCTCATTTGGCATGCTCGCTACTCGCTACTTTCTTACTTTTCACTTCCCCGCTCAATACGCCTCGAACGAGTAATCTACCCACTCGTTATAGCTATTGTCGCCCTGCGAAATGTAATAGGTGCTGCCGTTTTGGCTGCGATAGTATTCCGGCAAATTGCCGCCGACTGCGCTGCACGTCACGCGATAGGTGCCTGCGGCTAGACCGGAAAGCACGCCCCGATAGTTCGAATAGTACGGCGAGTAAGGATTCGCCTGGAAGCTGGCGCCCGATTGATAGACGGAAGCGGAATAATAGTAGTTGTACGCCCAACCGGAGCCATAGTTGTCGGGAGTGGCGCTGAGGGTCGCGACGACGCCTCCGCCCGAGCCGAGTTTGGTGACGACCAAATCGACATTCGTCGTACCGCCGAGCTGAACTTCGAGAACCTGTCCGCTGGCGACATCGATATCGACGTCACTGCTGGCGAAAAGGGCCGAGGCAAACACGAATGAACCGAGCGTCACGCAGGCGCGAAGGAATGTTTTCATGAGCATACTCTCCAATGGATGAGACTACAGGGGTTTAATCACACAGCGGCGCAGACGGCGTCGCGAACCCCGAGATTTTCGCGGCGAGATTCACTGCTCAAGTTTTTCGTTCACGTAAATTCCCGGCTCCGCCAATGGGGCAATTCCCGCGGAACGGCCGTATTATCCTTTTCGCAGGATCCGCCGTAGCGCCAGAGCGTTCGCAATCGCGTAGCCATTGCGGTCGTTATTGAAATACACCCACGCCTCCTCGGTGCCGGAATCGCTGATCCGCTCCGACCATGACGTCAGTTCCTCGCGCGAGTAGTTATGACGGTACCATTGCGTTCGACCGCTGAAGCGCACGTAGAGGATGCGTTGTCCGGGGGGAATCGTTTCAGGGAGCCGGGGCGCGCTCACCGCACAGAACGAGATGCCACGATCCCGCAGCTCCCGGTACACCGTGTCGCGCCACCAACTCCGATGGCGAAACTCCACGGCATTGCGGAAAGCCGGATCGAGTTGCGTCACGATGCTCTTCAACCGCGACGCGGAGTAATGGTAGCTCGGCGGAAACTGGAAGAGGAAGCAGCCCATTTTATCGCCCAGCACCGGCGCGATTTCGTAGAACGACCGGACGAGCTTCTTCGTGCGCACCATCCGTCGTTCATGGGTGATCAGTTGGTTCACTTTCACCGTATAGACAAATCCCGGCGGGGCGTCGCGCTTCCAGCGCCGTACCGTAGCGGGTTTGGGCCAGCGATAAAACGGCGCATTCAGTTCCACCGTTTGAAACACATTCGCATAGTAGCCGAACCAGTTCTTCGTCGTGACTTCCTGTCGCGGATAAAAAATCCCGCGCCAATGCGAATAGAACCAACCGGAGCATCCGACGTGAACGCGCATGCTGCATAGACCGTAACGCGGCGCGGCGTTGCGTGGAGCGTTGCGCTTTGGGCGCGGGCAGAGGACGGAGCGTTTGGGATAACGCGCCCTACCTCGATGCACCCACTACTGCGCGATTCGAAATGAAACGTGCACGCGGGAGCGGATCGGAACTTCACCGGGGGCAATCCCCTCCGTATCCGCCGCACCGCCGTCGTTCGCGTGGGCCATGGTGTTCGATTGGACCATCTGCCCGGACCAGACAGATTCCATCAATTCCTCCTCGATAGCGATCGCCTCCACGACCTTCGAACCAAGGGCCTCTGCCATCTCGGCGGCCTTTGTCTTCGCGGTCGCCAGCGCGTCAGTGCGCGCCCGCTTCTGCAGCTCGATCCGATTGGCGACGTCCCATGAGACCGAATCGACCGATGCCCCACCGATCCGCGCCAATCCGAGCCACATTTCTTTATATCCCGACGTATTGCGCATCAGGAACGTGACCTCGGTGGTCGCGATATAGCCGTCTTTGAACCAACTATTGTTTCGATATTCGCGCTTTTCCGAAAAGCGCATTTCGGACGTCTGCATGTCGGCCGGTGCGATTTGCTTCTGTTGGAGAACTCCCAAAACCTCGGTCGTGAGCTGTGCATGTTTTTCGGCCAGCAGCGGCAGATCGGCACCTTCGTTCGAAAGTGTGATACGCCAGCGCAATTGATCGGGTTTGGCGCGGACGATGGCGGTGCCAAACACCGTGACATGCGGAACAGGGATGTCGGCAGCAGGCATCCGACACACGGAGACGACGAACAAGGTCCAAGCGGCGAACGATTTCATAGGAGCAAAGCCACGATCTTATCGGCCGCTCCGTGCAAGCCAAGCTCGCCGCAGGAGTGCGCCGCGGTGTCGTTCAATCGATGACACTTCCCTCGTACGCGAGCCGCCGAAGGCGCGTGCCTCCTCGAGGACGCGCCTGCGGCAGTGTCATCTAATGGATGACACTTTCCCCGGCCGCCTGATAGACGTCAAAAACGTCACCAGGCGGCGAAGGTTCGCTGCGCGCAGTGTCATCTAATGCCTAGATTCCGAAGTTGGAGTGCGGAGGAGGAAGAGAGCAT
>CBINOT010000013.1:0-49264 GCA_966252355.1 uncultured Opitutus sp.
CTATAGTGATCTCGCGCAACACAGGTCACGGCCAGGACGAGTGAAATCGGGATCAATGCGCGCAGCACGGTGCTTGGCTGCGGCTGTGCCTTGAGCAGGAGCCCGAACCCGATGGCGAACGCAAACGGAAGGCCCAGGACGCCGGAAGTCCAGGAACGAAGCGGTGAGAAATAATAGGTGAGGGTGGCGTAGAGCAGGGCTCCGAGTACGGACGCTGCAATTAACCACCGGAGGTCTGGTTCGACCGGAATAACCGGTGCACCGAGCCTCAGGCCAAGCATAGCGCTCATCGCGAAAGCGACCATCACGAACGCGACCGGGAGGTGTTCGGGGTTGAAGCGGTACGTGCGGATGATCGCGATTACGAGCACAAGGGTAAGGCCGTAGACGGCATTGGCCGCGGCTACGCGGCGCCCGGTGCGGGCCAGCACCGCCAGCAACAGGATCGCAAGGAGCGTCGCTATCGAGAAACCGATGGCGGCTGCATCGTAGGAAAATGGGTAGGACAGCAGCCTCGCCAAGAAACTGCTCGCGCCCCCCTCTAACGACGTGACGCGGCTAGCCCGAAACAACGCGCTGCGCTCGAGCCACGTTACCATCGCACCGGTGGCAACCGATTGGGCGAAGTAAACGAGCCAGCAACTCGCGAAGAGAAGGAAACCGGCGTTGGACGCCGTGGGGCGGAGACGCAGGAGATTGCCGACCAAGTGATGTCGAAAAGCTTCGTTCAGCCCGAGCGTCGCGGCGACCAGGCCGAGTGCCGGATGGGCGACCGTGGCAATAAACAGCGCGAGCCACCCAGCGAGATGAAGAGCGAGAGGACGGCGAGTGTTCCCGTGGGCGGCGAGCCCGAGCAAGCTCAGGCTGATGAGCAGACAGTCGCTCGAGACTGAATTGTAGGAGGGAGGCGCGAGCCCGAAAATGTGGCAGACGAAGAACGGCACGCTTGCGATTAAAAGACTTTGTACTCCGGCGCCGGTGAGCCGAAAAAGGCAGATCGAGAGCGCCGAGAAAGCCGCGAGATGGAGGATCCAGCCGCAGAGCCGAAGCTCGTAGAGCGAAATGCCGGGGTGGATCCGATAAAGCGCGGACAGGTGGTTGAACATCGGCCGCCAAAGCAGGAGCGGGTCACCCGCGAAGGGCGGTTCGCCATAAAGCGTGCGCAGGGGCCAGGCGACATACGCGCCCTCGTCCGTGAAATCGACGCCCAGGCCCAGCCGGCACAGACCGTAAGCGAAAAATACCAGGACGAAGACAGCCAGGAAAACGGCAAATCGGCGGCTGGAAGTCATGGTCACGCCGGCAACGTTCATGGTCGATTGAAGCAGCCGTTCTGGTCAGGCATGGGCGGGTTCACGAAGTCATTTGGGGCAAGGATAGCGGCCGGAACGAGCGGCCCGCCGCCGCCGATCCAACTACGGCCGAGATTTTTCGTCACTGATTTTCCCGCCCACCAATGGCGAAAAACCTGCGAATCGACGGCCCGGCCAAGGGCGCATAAACCTTTGACTTGTGCGCGCGCGGCACCCGACAGAAGGTAGGCCATGGAGTCGATCCCGCTCGGCTTGAGCGTCGTCATCCCCGCCTACAATAGTGCCGAGATTCTGCCGGAGTTGATCGCGCGACTGGGGAGAGTGCTGCCCGATCTGGCGTCGGAATTCGAGGTGATTGTCGTGAACGACGGCAGTCTCGACGATACTTGGGCTACGATTCGGACTCTGGCGGCCCGTTACGATTTCGTCCGAGGAATCAATCTGATGAGGAATTACGGGCAGCACAACGCGTTGCTCTGTGGTATCCGTGCCGTGCGTTACGATCGTACGGTCACGATGGACGACGACCTGCAGCATCCGCCCGAGGCCTTGCCGGAATTATGCGCAGCGCTGAAGGCGGCATACGATGTGGTGTATGCGACGACAACGCAGCAGCAGCACGGCCTCTTGCGTAATCTCGCTTCGGTGACGACGAAGTTTGCGCTGCAGAATGCGATGGGTGCCGAGACGGCGCGAAGGGTCTCGGCGTGGCGGATCTTTCGGACGCGGCTGCGCGGAGCCTTTGCCGACTATAGCAGCCCCTATGTCTCCATCGACGTTTTGTTGACCTGGGGCACAACTCGGTTTCACGCGGTTCCGATGCGGCACGAACCGAGGGCGCGCGGGGAATCGAATTACACGGCTCTCAAACTCGTCCGGCACGCGTTGAACATGATGACGGGCTTTTCGGCGTTGCCGTTGCGCTTCGCGAGCGTGGTAGGCTTCGCGTTCACGGTTTTTGGCGGGTTGGTGCTGGTATATGTCGTGGGCCGGTACCTGCTGCAGGGCAGCACGGTGGCGGGTTTCCCGTTCCTCGCCTCGATTATCGCGATATTCGCCGGCGCCCAACTCTTCGCCCTGGGCATTATCGGCGAATATATCGCGCGCATGCACGGGCGGCTCATGGAGAAACCGGCTTACGCGGTGGAGGCCGAAGTGCGATCGGGCGGGGGGGCGCAATGAGCGCGAAACGTATCCTGCTGCTTTGCGCGACCGAACGTGGGACGGCGTTCGCGCAGCGGCTGTTCGAGCTATGTCCCGACGCGGAATTCACGGTGGTCAGTTTTTCGCCAACAGAGTGGGAACCCGACTATCTGCCAGGTTTGAAAAAGGCCGTCGCCGCCCGTAAAGGCGCGCGCCTGATCCTCACGAAACGGATCGAGTTGGAGTCGCTGTATGCCGATGGCGCGTACGACCTGCTGTTGGCGGTGAGCTGGCGGTATTTGGTGCGGAAGGAAATTTGGTCACGCGCCGCATTGGGCGCCTACGTGTTTCATGATTCGCTGCTGCCGAAATATCGCGGGTTTGCGCCCACGGTTTGGGCCATCATCAACGGCGAGTCGGCAACGGGCGTGTCGCTCATTGCAATGGCGGACGCGGTGGACGGCGGCCGGCTGATCGAGCAAGAGCGGGTTGAAATCGGACCGGCGGAATTTATCGGGTCCGTGATGAACCGGGTGACCGCCGCCTACCTCCGCGTCCTCGAGCGAACCCTTCCGCGGTTGCTCGCGGGTACGGCGACGGGGGTGCCGCAAAACGAGGCCGACGCCACCTATTGCTGCAAGCGAGACCCGGCGGACAACCGGATCGATTGGCGAAAACCGGCGGCGCAGATTTTCAATCTCATCCGTGCGTGCGCCGCGCCTTATCCCGGTGCGTTTTGCATATGGGATGGGCGCAAAGTCGTAATCTGGTCCAGTTACCTGGCGACCGACGCGCCCGCCTATGTAGGCCGAGTCCCCGGCCGCGTAGTCGAGATCCTGTCCGGTCACGGCGTGCGCGTGCTTGCCGGCGAGGGTTCATTGATTTTGTGCCAGGTTCAAATGGACGATGGCACGGTGACGACGGCGGATCTCGTCTTCACCCGTCTCGCGACGACGCTGACGTGACGATGAAACCGCCGGGCCAATTTCTTCCGTCGATCCCGTTCAATCGCTCCGCGGTCGTGGGGAAAGAGCTCGCCTATATCGCGGAGACCATCGGGCTGGGGCAGATTGCCGGCGAACAGACTTTTTCCCGGCGCTGCGAGGAGCTCCTGGAAAAGGCGCTCGGAGTCCGCCGAGCGTTGGTCACCACCTCGTGCACGCACGCGCTCGAGATGGCGGCCCTGCTGCTCGATTTGAAATCGGGCGACGAAGTGATCGTGCCGGCTTACACCTTCGTTTCGACGGCCAATGCCTTCGTCTTGCGCGGCGCGGTTCCAGTGTTTGCCGATGTCCGGTCTGACACGCTGAATGTCGATGAAGCCAAACTTGACGGGCTCATCACGAGTCGGACGCGGGCGATTGTGCTGGTGCATTACGCGGGGGTGGCCTGCGAAATGGACGCGATCATGGAGACCGCCCGGCGCCACGGCATCGCCGTGGTCGAGGACAATGCGCATGGTCTCTTTGGCAAATATCGGAGAAGGTGGCTCGGCACGTTCGGAGACATGGCGGCGCAGAGTTTTCACGAGACGAAAAACATCACCTGTGGCGAGGGGGGCGCGTTGCTCGTGAATAACGACCGGCTGTTGGGACGGGCGGAAATCATTCGCCAAAAAGGCACCGATCGCGCGCGGTTCTTTCGCGGCGAAGTCGACAAATACTCCTGGGTGGATGTCGGCAGCAGTTACGTAATGAGCGACGTGCTCGCGGCGTTCCTCTTTGGCCAGCTCGAGATTTGGCCGGCCATTCAGCGGAAGCGGCAGGAGGTATGGACCTATTACCTGGAAAATCTACGCCCCCTCGCGGAGCGCCATGGCCTCGGGCTGCCGAGCGTTCCCGGACAATGTGAGCAGGCGTTTCACTTGTTTTATTTGAAAACCAGAAACGTCGACGAGCGGACGTCGCTGATCGGTCATCTGCGGAACAAGGGGATTCTCGCGGTCTTTCATTATACGCCGCTCCATCTCTCGGTCATGGGTCAACGCTTCGGTGGTCGTGCCGGCCAGTGTCCGGTGGCGGAAGACATCAGCGAGCGTCTTCTGCGGCTGCCGTTCTTCAATGCGATCACACGAGGCGAGCAAGATCGCGTGATCGGAGAAATCGCTGCTTTCTACGCAGGCGCAGTGCCGTAAACGGGGTCGCGGAATGCCGTTCACTGCCAGTGACCTTGACCGTACTGCAGGCGGAAAACATCGTCGGCCGATGCAGCCGTTGGCCGATGTTTTGGCGAAGCCTGGTTTTCACAAGGCAGCGGTCAATTTCGGCTGGCTCTTGGCCGAACGGGCCGGGCGATCGGTGCTGGGAGCGCTGGTCGGGCTCCTTGTTGCGCGTTATCTGGGACCGGAAAAACTCGGCTCGCTCGCCTATTGCGTCGCGCTGGTCACGCTGCTCGGTTTCGCTCCCGGGCTGGGCCTCGATGCGGTGGTGAAACGCGAGGTCCTGCACGCACCCGATAAAACCACCGAGGTGCTCGCGAGTAGCTTGGTGCTGCGACTGATGGCGGGTTTGTTCGCGTACGCTGCGGTATGGATTGCCGCGAGGAGCGGGCGGGGATTCGCGGGCGATGAAGCGCGACTCTTTACGATCATTGGGTTGGTGATGTTTCAACCGGCGCTGTTTTTGTCCGATCTTTGGCTGCAGGCTCAACTGCGCGCGAAATGGGCCACCGGCGTGCGTTTAGGTGCGCTCGGCGTCGCCTCCGCATTACGCCTTTGGCTGATTCTCGCCCACGCCTCCTTGGCAGCTTTTGCGTGGGTGATCGTCGCCGAAATGATTCTGAGCGGAATCGGGTTCTTCTCCGTTGCTCGCCGGAGCGGCCTGCGGTTTCCCATCTCCGCCGCTCGCATCGCGACGATGAAGCGGCTGGCAGGCGAGGCCTGGCCGCTGATGTTCACCGCCTTTGCGATCGTCGTGTATCTGCGGATCGACGAGATCATGTTGCGGCAGATGGCGGGACCCGCGGCGGTCGGCGTCTACGCGGCCGCGGTGAAGCTTAGCGAGATTTGGTATTTTCTCCCGACGGCGCTGGCCGCCAGCGTTTTGCCGGCCCTGTTGCGCGCACGCCAAGAGGCCGCCGCATACCAGGGAAGATTGCAGGAATACTATGATCTGAGCGCCGCGGCGGCCTATGGCTTGTCGATCGTCATCGCGCCGGCGGCGCCGTGGATCGTGCGGTTGGCTTACGGCGACGCGTTCGCGGCGGCAGGGCCGATCTTGGCGGTGCACATTTGGTCGAGCATATTTGTTTTTCTGGGCGTGGCGCGCGGTCAGTGGCTCGTCAACGAGGGACTCCAGCGTTTCTATCTCGTGGCGACGCTCGGCGGAGCGGTTCTGAACATACTCCTTAATTACCTGCTGATTCCGCGGTGGGGCGGGCTGGGCGCCGCAGTTGCCACTGTCATTTCCTACGGACTGGCCGCGTGGCTGACGTCGTATTTTCACCCGGCGGTGCGCGCAACCGCCGCGATGCAAACGCGCGCTCTCTTGCTCCCCTTCACTGGCTGGCGCTACCTTCGCCGCCCATGAAGCCGCTGGCGCTGCCACCCTCTCTGGTGCGAATTCGTCGCAAGGTCTTCGAAGCGTTAGGGAGCTCGCGTTATTCCCGCCTCGCGCTCGACCGGCTGGATTCGAAACTCGAGCAATATCTCGATTTCGATGGCGGCTACTTTGTCGAGGCGGGTGCGAATGACGGCCTCGACCAGAGCAACACGTATTATCTCGAACGGTTTCGCGGCTGGACCGGCCTGCTGATCGAAGGCATTCCAGAACTCGCGGAGCGCTGCCGGAAAAATCGGCCGCGCGCCGTAATCGAATCCGCCGCATTGGTCGCGGATGCGGGGGCGCAGAAAACGGTCGAGATTCATTATGCCGGATTGATGTCGGCGGTCGCCGGTGCGATGGGCGGTGCGGATGCGACGGCGGCCCACGTGCAGCGTGGGCTGACCGCGCAGGAAATAGCGCGGACTTACACGGTGCGGGTTCCCGCAAGGACGTTGACCGAATTGTTGATGCAGCATCGGCCGACGGGCGAAATCGATCTTTTGAGTTTGGACGTCGAGGGCATGGAGGCGGCGGTGCTGCGCGGCTTGGATCTGCAACGGTTCGCGCCGCGATTCTTATGTATCGAAGTGCGCGACCTGGCGGAGATCGCGGCCGCGCTGGGTACGCGCTATCGTCTGCGCGAGGTGCTGGTCGAACATCCAACGCGGCGGGACATTTTGTTCGAACGCATCTCGTGAAACCCTGCCCGCCGGTCGTCCTGTTGATTTTCAACCGCCCCGATTGCACGCGGCGGGTGCTCGAGGTCGTTCGCAAAGCGCGTCCGCCTCGGCTATTCGTTGTCGCGGACGGCCCGCGGAACGGGCGGGCGGACGATGCGATCAACTGTGAAGCGGCGCGAGCGACGATCGAACAGCATGTCGATTGGACGTGCGAAGTGCGGCGGGAGCTCGCCGCCACGAATCTCGGCTGCGCGCGGCGGGTATCGTCGGGCTTGGACTGGGTATTTTCGCAGGTAGACGAGGCGATCGTGTTGGAGGACGACTGTTTGCCGGACGAGCGGTTCTTTTCGTTCTGCCGCGAGTTGCTGGAACGATTTCGCGACGAACCAAGAGTTGGCGCCATTGGCGGCAGCAATTTCCAGAAGGAAGATGTGACGGGCGGGAATGGATTTTATTTTTCGCGCTATCCGCACGTCTGGGGGTGGGCGACATGGCGCCGAGCTTGGAGCGCATACGACCACGCGATGAGCGAATGGCCGGCGGCGAAACGCGAGGGATGGGCGAAGGCGTATTTCGGGTCGGCGCGCGAAGCAAATTTCTGGGAAGGAGTGTTGGATCGCGTTTACGCGGGCGAAATCGATTCATGGGCGTATCGTTGGGCCTTTACGTTCTGGCGCCGCGACTGGCTGGCGGCCCTGCCGGCTTCGCGGCTGGTCACGAACATCGGGTTCGACGCGAGCGCGACGCACACCCGGAAGGTGCCTGCGGGCATGGGCGGGAAAGCGCGACCCCAGCCGTGGCCGCTCGCCGAGACGACATCGGTTGAGCGTCATGCGGTGGCGGACCGGTACACGTTCGAGCATCATTTTCACCTGACCCTATCGGCTCGCGTGCGGCGAAAGCTTGGGCAACTCCTCGGCGCGCAATGACGAAAGGGGACGATTTTCGGCTGGAGCGGTTCGCCATCGGAGGCGCGGACGGACTGCTTGCGAAAGCCAGGCGATGGCATGCGCGCGCGTGGGCCCGCCCGGCGCACTCGGTCAGGGAGCCACGGTGGTTTGCCGCAGTGGTGCTGAAGCTGGATCGGATCGGGGACTTTGTGCTCGCCTTGGGTGCAATTCGGTTGGTGTGCGAGCGATTCGGCGAAGAGAACTGCGCCTTGCTCGTTGCGCCGGGCGTAGCGGAGCTGGCGGCGCGGGAGTTTCCGCGCGCGGAGCGGATCGTGTTGCCGCCATTTCCGCGGCACAAGTGGGCGTGGCGCGATTGGCGGCGAGCGCGGCGCGAGCTAGCGGGATTGAGTTGCGACCAACTTTTCTGCCTGAGGCATCAGCGCTGGGATTATCACGAATTGGCGCTCGGCTGGATCCGCGCAAACCGCCGGCACGTGATCGAGGATCCGCGGGCGGCACGGTGGGTTCGTGGCCGACGATCGGTGCGCCGGGCGGCGGTGGAATTCGTGGAGGTTTCCGATGCCGAGATTTGCCGCGAGCTTGCCATGCACCGAGCGCTGTTGAGCGGCGCGTTCGGGCGCGAGGTGACGATGACGGAGATCTTGCCGAGGCTAGTGCGGGTGGGGGCTGGGACTGCGCGGGGAGAAATCGCGGTCGTGCCGTTCGCCAGTGCTGCGATTCGCGATTTTCCCGAGGAACTGCTCATCCCGGCGCTGCTCGCGGCGCGGGTGCGCTTGCCGGGCGCGAAGATCGCGTTGCATGGCGACGCGGGCCAGCGCGCGCGGCGGATAGCGCTGGTCAATCGACTACGGGCGGCCGGCGTGGCGGACGTGACGTGTGCGCCGTCCACGAGCGTGGTGGAGTTTGCCGAGGCGATCGCCGGCGCGGAATTGGTTTTGTCCGTGGAATCCGCTGGAGCGCACCTCGCGGCGGCGCTCGACCGACCGGCGGTCTCGCTCATCGGTGGCGGACATTACGGGCAGTTCGCGCCGTGGCGGCGGTCGGCGCGCCAAGTTTGGCTCACGCATCGCATCGATTGCTTCGGCTGCGACTGGCGGTGCGTGCATCCGGAGGCTTATTGCCTCACTGGGATCGGTCCCCACGCGATGCGTGCGGCGGTCGCGCAGGTTTTGGATGCACGAGGTGTGAGATGAGAGATTTAGTCATCGTCACTCCGACGTTGGCCGTTTCGCCATGGCTCGTCGAAACGGTTGCGAGCGTGGCGAGTTTTGAGGTGAAGCACGTTTTGGTGGCGCCCGCGTCGCGCATCGATGAGCTCGCCCGTCGGTTTCCCTCCGCCATGGTCATCGCGGAGCCGGTGGGCGGCATGTACGCCGCTATCAACACTGCCCTTGCGAGCGTGAAGGAATGGGAGGCGTTTACGTATATCAACGACGACGATCTGCTCTTGCGTGGGTTCGCCGATGTAATGCGTGCCGTGGCCCGAAATGGAACCGGCGCCCTCGTCGCGTATGGCGGGGTGAGGCTGATCGATGCGCATGGCCGGCGGCTCGGAGCGATTCCAATTTCACCGCGTCCGGCGATCAATCGGCACCTCTATGCCCAGCGCATCGAACCGGTTTACCAGCATGGAACGATTGTGACGCGCAAAGCGTATGAAGTCTGCGGCGGCTTCGATCCGGAATTCCGACTCTGTGGCGATTCGGCGTTTCTGGCTCGCGCCTGCATCGCCGGTGTGCCTTTCAAGTGTGTCACGCGCCGGGAGGTCGCTGCCTTCCGGCTCCGTGCGGGTCAGTTGACCAAGTCTCGGCAAGAAATGATGGCCGAACGCGATCGGGTGGACGCAAAGCTCGGGCTGCGCTCGCTGCCGCGGACATGGGCCCAGCGTTTTGCGCGTTGGCAATTCCGCTTGGCCAATCTGCCGATCTACCTCGAGCGAATCGCACGCCACGGCTTTATTTCCTTCGACGAGCTCATCGTTCGTTCGGGCAGAGGGTAGGGCGGCCGTGAATTTGCCCACCTAACACACGGAATCAGAACCCTTCATTCGGTGTGTTCTGTGTCTTCCGTGGGCACCGCGTTTGGAGCTTTCGTGGATTTCTTTTCGTGGCCAATAATTCCGTATTCGCGATGATTCGCGTCATTCGCGGGCGGTAGTTTTCGGGGTCACCGATAGGACTCTCGCGTGAACACCGAGTGGTTCGCGCGCGCAAACGCCAGGTCCATTTGCCACAACGCGCCATCGGCCGGACGCCGCATCACGTCGGCGACATCGCAGCAGCGAAACCCGCGCGCTTCCAGCCACGCGCATAGTTCGTGAAAGCGAAGGCATTTGTCCGTGAGCTCGAAATTATATGCTTCGACGATCAACAGCTCTGCCCGGTCGAGAATGGCCCCGGCTCCCTCGAGGATCGGCACCTCGAAGCCGTGCGTGTCCAGCTTGATGCCGTACGGCGGGGACGAACTGCGCTGCGTAATCGCCTCGGCAATCGACACGACCGGCACGCGACGCGTCGGTCCGGCATTGCTGCCCGCGACGCCGCTGCCGTCGAGCTCGGGATCGATGCTGAATTCAATCGTGCCGGCCTTTTCTCCGGCGGCGGCGGCCACGATGTGAAAACCGCACTTCTGCGCCAGCGCGCGCAACGCCGCCTGTCGTTCTTCCAATGGCTCGAAAAGCACGAACCGTGCGTTCGGAAAATGCCGTCGTGCGCGCAGCGACCAGGAACCATCGGAAGCGCCTACATCGATCCACGTCGCGATCGCTGGTCCCCGTGATGCGCTGCGCGCGAGCAGCCCGTCCATATCGAACGCGCGTTCATGGCGTAAGATTTGCAGACCCAGCGGGCGTAGCAGGGCGTTCGCGCCGCGGGCGAGTTTTTGCGGTAAGCTTTCAGCCATGGCGGGCCAACAACGCGCGAACCGCGCGTTTTTGAAGATAACGAACGATCGAGAGCGCGTCGTACCACCAGCAGCGCCAGCCCGGGAAATACCGGTGGCGGACGACGACTTGCTCGCGGTAAACCGGCCAGGTGGCGGAGTCGCTCAGGCCGCCGGCCGTGCAAGCCGCGATGCGCAACGGGATCGGCTTGAAGCGCACGCGTCCCTTCCAGAGCCGGAGATTGAAATCGTAGTCGGCCATGATCCGCAGCGAAGCATCGAATGGCCCGTTCTCCTCGAACAAGGACCGGCGATAAAAGGCCGACTGATGGTGCAGGAAATTTCTGGCCGCTGGATTCCAGCGCGAACGCAGCCGATAGATCCGGCCGTCGTCATAAGCGATTTCGCCGGCGACGACGCCCGACTCCGTCTTGCGCGCCCAGTTCATCACTTCGCTCAGGACCGTGTCGCCGACGAGCCGGTCGTCCGCGCCCAAAAAGTAAACCCACTCGCCGCGCGCGACGGCTAGACCCTTGTTCATCGCCTCGTAGATTCCGGCATCCGGCTCCGAGATCAGCGCCGCGAGCCGCGCGCGGCGTCCTTCGAGCCATTCTCGCGTGCCATCGGTCGACGCACCGTCGACGACGACGATCTCCGTCGCTACGTTTTGTTGCGACCAGACGCTCTCGAGGGCTTCATGCAGCCGTGCGCCCGGGTTTTTGCACACGACGATAACACTGACACTCGGCGTCGCGCTCATGATCGTTGGGGCGCGGCTTCGCTTGTCGCGCGAGAGTCGGGGCCTGTCCCTCCCTTTGCCAGCGCGTGAAGGCCGTTGGCGATGAAGGGCACAACGAAGCGGAGCAGCCACCCGACGAGGTACATGATCACCGGGACGCGAAGCAGAGCGAGGCGGTTGGCCCACTCGTCCACGCTGTCCTGCGTTTGTGGCCACGCGGTGTTGAGCAGCAGGCAACCGATCGCGTCCAGCCATAGAAATGCGACGAAGCATCCGATGGCGAACCGCGCCGTGCCTCGCACGGGGAGGCGAATTTCGTCTCGTGTCGCGAGGCTCCAAAGGAACGGCGCCATCCAGATTACGCAGATCGCGCGATACCCATAGTTCACGGTCGCAAAGTAGCAGCTTGTCAGCACGACCGAGCCGAGGAGGAAGTTGAGGTAATCCGCGGATGGGAGCAATTCGGCGGCGTGCGTCGATGCGTCTCGCCGCCAAGCGAGAATCGCTCCGCCGATGATTGCGATCGTCAGTCCGCTGGCGACCGCAGTAGGCCACTTCATGAGATAAGGTGCGACCTGCACGCCGAAAGTGAAGAGTCCGGCGGGGTGAACGGACGTCGCATACCGATGGATGCTGTCGAGTTCGGTCAGTCCAAACGCGAGGAAGGCCAGCAGGGTCACCGTAAGTTGAGCCAGGATTTCACGGCGCGGCCGATTCGGCACGAGGAGCAGCGCGGCGGTTGCGGCCGGATAATACTTCATCGCGGTTGCCGTGATGATTGCGGCCACGGCGATCCATCGGACCGCCTCGCGTTTCGATCCGAGGCAAGGAGCGACGGCGGATAAAATCGCGAAGATCAACAAATCGACGTTGCCGCGATTGAAACCAAACACGGCGGCTGGTGCACAGACAACGACCGCCGACCACGCGACTTCGCCGAGCGTGCGGGCGCGGACTTGAAGCAAGGCGATGGTGAGAAACAGAAAACCGATCAATGCGCCGAGCCATATGGTGTCGGCCCGCGTGAGATGAAGTTTCGCCAAGCCGAACCACAGGTCGGGATAAGTGTGCGGTTGATTGAACACATCGAGCGGATTGTGCGCCGCGGGATCGAGTCCCATTGCATGGGCGTCGCTTGCGGCGAGAACCGCGCGCGTATCGAGAAACCACTGGCCCAAAGTTCCGATTCCCATCGTCGTCATCCACTGCGGGTGCTGGCAGCAAACGGCGAAATAGCCTGCTACGATCAAAGCCAGCAGCGCCCGAAGAACAATCGGCTTACAGGGCGGCATTACTCAGGAGCGAGGGTGTTCCGTCCGTGTGCCTTGCGGCCGATTTGGCCTGGATCCGTGCGACGGCTGACATTGCGTTTGCCCTGAGCTTCGCGCAGCGTCGCCGCGTGTCCACGCCGGAGTTGCCGTTGCTATCGATCGTCGTCGTTGCGTACAAATCGCGCGATGAAATCGGCGCCTGTCTCCGCTCGTTGCCACGCACACTCTTCGAGCGTTCCATCGAGGTGATCGTGGTCGATAATTCGCCCGGCGATGGCGCGGGCGATCTCATCTCGGCGGAATTTTCACACGTTTGTTATATTGCCGCCCCGGGGAATCTCGGCTTCGGCCGGGCGAACAACCGCGGCTACGCCGTGTCGCGCGGCGAGTACGTTCTCTTCCTGAATCCGGACACGGTGTGCAACGTCGCCGCCCTCGCGCATTGTGTCGCGCGGCTGCGGGGCGATCCGACAATCGGGCTGATTTCGCCGCAACTCCTGCTGTCCGACGGCTCGATGGATCTCGCCTGCCGTCGCTCGATCCCGACGGCGTGGGACGGTTTTTGTCGCGCCGTCGGTCTCGCGGCCCGCTTTCCGCGGCAGCGGCTGTTCGCCGGCTACAACCTGACGTATTTACCGGCCGGGGGCACGTACGAGGTCGGCGCGATCAACGGCGCTTTCATGCTTGCGCCGCGGACGACGCTGCGAGCCGTCGCGCCCGACGGCGGAGTGTTTGACGAGCGGTTTTTCATGTACGGCGACGACCTTGATCTTTGCATCCGGGTCGCACGCGCCGGGTGGCGGATCGTCTACGACGGCAGCGTTGGAATCACTCACCTCAAGAGTACGAGCGTGGCGAAAAATCACGCCGCGATGTCGCGCGCGATGTTCGAGTCTACGCGCGACGTCTACCTGAAGCACTTCAACCCCACCGCGTCGGCGTTGGTCGCGTGGAAATATCGGCTCCTTTTTGGCGCCTGGCAGTGTGTCGCCGCCGCCAAAGCGCGGCTGCACGGCTATCGAGGCGTTCGTCCACTGTGACGCCGAATTGCGTTCTGGAGATCGTCCGGCACTTCATCGTACTCAGTCACATGTTCATTCCTTCCGTTCGCGGTTGCCTCGCGTGGCTCGCCGCTTCTTCCGCGCTTTTTGCCACCTCGCCCGTAGGCATCACCTACGAGAAAATTATCGTGGAAGCCCCCTTCGCCATGTCGCCGATCGAGGTCCCCGTGTTTCCGGCGCACGATTTTCCGATCACCGATTTTGGGGCCGTACCCGGCGATCAGGCCAAGACGTCGAAGGCGCTTCGGCGGGCGATCACCGCTTGTCATGATGCGGGCGGGGGCCGGGTGGTGATTCCGGCGGGCGAATGGCTCACGGGAGCGATCCATCTGCGGAGTAACGTGAATTTGCACCTCGCGAAGGACGCCGTGCTTACCTTTAGCGGCGATCCGCAGGATTATCTCCCCGCGGTCCAGTCGAGCTGGGAAGGCTGGGAATGCTTCAATTATTCGCCGCTCATCTACGCCTTCGAGTGCGAGAACGTCGCGTTGACGGGAGAGGGAAAGCTCACGCCGCAGATGGAAACCTGGGAAGCTTGGTACAAACGTCCGCCGGCGCACATGGATGCGCTCAAGCGGCTCTACACCATGGGATCGACGGATGTTCCGGTGGAAAAGCGGCAGATGGCGGAAGGCGAAAATCACCTTCGCCCGCAATTCATTCAATTCAACCGCTGCCGCCACGTCCTCATCGAGGGCGTCACGATTCGGCGCAGCCCGTTCTGGACGATTCATCTGTTGATGTGCGATTCGGTCGTCGTGCGTCGCGTCGATATTTCCGCGCGCGGACACAACAACGACGGCGTCAATCCCGAGGGTACACGCAATGTCCTCGTCGAGAATTGCACCTTCGACCAAGGCGACGACGCCATGGCGATCAAGTCCGGCACGAACCACGACGGATGGCGGTTGAACCGGCCGAGCGAGAACATCGTGGTTCGCCATTGCACCGTGCTCAACGGCCACCAGCTCGTCGCCATCGGCAGCGAGTTGTCGGGTGGCGTGCGCAATGTCTATGCGCACGATTGCCGGCTGCTCGGCCAAGACCCGAAGGCGCCTCTTTTCAATATTCTCTATATCAAAACCAATCGCCGACGCGGCGGCTTCGTCGAAAACATCACGATGGATAATATCGATGCGAGCGGCGCGAAGCTGACGATGGGAGTGTTCGGCATCGAGACCGACGTCCTTTATCAATGGCGCACGCTCGTCCCGACGTACGAGGAGCGACTGACGCCGATTCGCGGCATCACGATGCGAAACATCAAAGCCGGCACGACGGCGACGCCGTTTCGCATTCTGGGCGACAAAGATCTGCCCGTGAAGGATGTCGTGCTCGATCGAATCGCGATCGACACCGTGCGCGGTCAGAAGCACCGGTACGAGAACGCCGAAAACATCAAAGAGACCGACATCGCGATCGGGACGTTCGTCGAGCAGCCAGATAAGGAAAACAGCAACCGGTGATGCGGCGAGTAACGCTGAGCCGGAATAATTCAGTTGAACCACGAATGGACACGGATGAACCGAGGCCGTGTTCGCCGTTGCGATCGAGTCACCGACTTGTCGTGGAGCATCGATCCAAGATAGCTGGCGAGACTACTTGGATATTCGTGTCAGTTCGTGTCCATTCGTGGTTTCTACTGCATGAGTTTGGCTTAGCTGGAGCGACCGCGGTCTGCGGTAATCTGTTCGACGCCCTCGCGACGTTCGCGTGCGTCATCCAGGCCCGACTTCGTGTGTAGGGCCGAACGCTCAAAGCGTCCGCCGACTGAGATCGACTCGAGCGAACCGGAAACGCACCCACGCCCAGTACGCACCGTAGACGACGAGGACCGCCGCGACAAACAGCGCTCCTCGCGCGGACGGCGAAAGCTCGGCGTGCCACGCTTTGATCGGCCAATGCGACGTCCAATAAACGGTGACGAGACAGAAGGCGCCCCCCAGAAGGCCGGCACCGAGCTGAACCAATGGATTCGTTTTCGATTGGAACGTCTCGGCGCCACGGGGGAAAAGCGCTTGGGGAATCGGCGCCAGAAGGAAGCACGCGAGCGCCGGCGTGAGGAACGTGGCAAACACGACGAACGCTGGGCGTTGTCCGGTGAGCGCGCCGCAAGCTGCGACGAGCAGGAAGGCGACGGAGAGATGCGCGAGGGCGAAATAGCCGTTTTGCCGGACATGCGACCAGAAGACTGCGGATGCTTTCAGTCGCCGCGAAACAGGGTGCCAAAGATTTGGCCGCAGCGTCGTATCGCACAGTGCCGCCGAAATGTAACCGGCCATGCCCGTGACCGCGACGAAGGCAGCGCGCGCGATGAAGATCCACTGGTCCGGCTTTTCACGCGTGAAAACGCTCTCGCAGAAGCCACGCAGATCGTGGCCGGGGGATTTGGCCGCCAGGGTGACGACGAGGACGCCGAAAACGGAATAAACTCCGACGACCGACAACGCGATGGCTTCGGTCAACATGCCGAAACGATGGCCGAATCGCTCATAGACCCCGGCCTTGAGCAGCTTGCCCAGCGTTAGGTGCGTGGCGGTTTCGTTCCAGCTGGCGGCGTCGGGAAGCCGATCGCCGGTGCGGCGCGCCAACGCGTCTTTCGCTTCAGATTTCAGGCCCACCATTCGCCAGAATTGCGCGAACTTCGCGTGAGCCGGAGGAACGAAGCGCGCGTACCACATCGTCAGCAAAAGTCCGGAAATCGCCAGCGCGCCCGCGGCAAACGCCGTCGGCGAGAGCTGCATCCGCTCCATGATGAACGCGTGCCGTGCAATGACGAACGACAGGGTGACGAACAGAAACCAGGAACGACCGAGGCCGAGCCCGAGACAGAAAAGAAAGGCGTTCAGCGCTACTTGGGCGCCGAAGGAGTTCGAATGAAACTGCTGGGGCAGCGCCCACGCCAGAAAGCCGACGCCAAGCGTCGCGGCTATCGGCACGCAGAGGGCGACGCTGGCGCCGATCTTTTGGCGCAAGCCCGGGACGGTTTTTGCGAGGCGCAGGGCGTCCAGTTCGCCTGTCACTTTGTCGACGAAGCGGCCGAACGAGACCAGCAAGGCAACGGTAAGGGCATTGTAGACGATCGGAAATACTTGGGCACCCGAGGAGGCGGTGACGTCGCGCAGGGAATATTCGACGAACGCGATACCTCCGGTTGCCGCCGCTATCAGAGCCAGAGTGGCGGCCAGCGACGGGCGGAGGAAAAGTCCGGGTAAGGCGCGCGCGATCATGAGCGGCCTTCCAGCAGCAGCGGATAGATTTGCTCGAGCTTGAGCGGCTCCACCGTCACGTCGGCGTGATGCCGGGTCTGAAACGTCGCACGCTGCGCGACGGCGTTTTCCACGATGAGCCGGGTTTCGCGCCCGACGCGGGTTTGTCCGCGGACGTACGTTTCCTGAAACGATTCCGGCAGCGGCGCACCGTTTGTCGCCGTCACGCGCCACTCGGAAAAGCGTTCCTGCAAGGTGGCCAGCGAAGCGTTGGCGCAGAGGCGACCTTCGTTGAGGCAGATCACCCAGGTCACGAGGCGCTCGATATCGGAAAGCGTGTGCGAGCTTACGATAATGGTGGCGTTGTCGTCGTCCAGCAGACGCAGGATGAATTGCAGCACCGATTCGCGGGCGAGGGGATCGAGCGAGCTGAGCGGTTCGTCGAGCAGCAATAATTTCGGGTGGTGGCACACCGCGGTGATGATGCCCAGCTTTTGAATATCGCCGCCCGAGAGATTCCCGACCTTCGCCTTCGGATCGAGGTCGAGCTCCTTGAGCAGGGCGGCTTGCCGCTGCAGATCCCAATTGCGGTAGAACGAGCCGAAATAAGCGAGATGCTGTTCGACGCGCATCCAGCCGAGAAAGCGGTTTTCTTGAAATACGACGCCGATTTGCTCCAAGGCGGCTTCATCCAGCCGGCTGCCATCACGGCCAAGCGTCGCGCACGTGCCGCTGGACGGCAAGGCGGTGCCGCTGATGAGGTCGAGGAGCGTCGTTTTTCCGCTGCCGTTTTGGCCGATGAGGCCGACGATTTGCCGCTCGCCGATATCGAGCGAAAGGTCTTTGAGCGCAACAGTCTTCCCGTAGCGCTTGGTGAGGTGGGTGGTGGTGACCAGCGAGTGCATAGAATTGCTCGTTTGGTGTATCAGGCACCGCTCCCCGCAAATCCTTACAGGAAATCTGCGCTATTCCGCCCGATGCTCCCGCGAGCGCGAGGCGCGAAGAAACGTTCGTCCCTGACGGAAGTCCTTACCAGGAGCCACCGGCGCCGGAACTGTCGGACGAACTGCTCGACGAGCCGCTGCTGCTGTCGAAGCTCGACGAGGAAGAACTCGACGAATCCGATGGCGACCAATTGCTGGAAAAATCGCTGCTCGAGTTCGAACGCGATTCGATGGCCGACACCAACAGATAGAACGCCCAAGGGTCGACGATCGCGTCCTGGCGGGCGTACCGGTGAGCGGAGTAACGTGCGACGTAATCGGCGCGTTCTTTTGCCGTATAGGACGCGAATAATCGGTCAGCGGCAGCGCGCCGCGAGCGGCGCGCCAAGATCGCGACGGCAATGAACGCCAAGATGAATGCACCGAAAATAAAAGGCGCGATGCCGAATGACGGCTGCCGAACAAATGGGCGCGCCGCTGGGCGCGGCGCAATCGGCCGTGCGGCCCGTGGCTGGGCGGTGGCGTGAGGCCGCTCAGTCGAAGCGGCCCCGGTCCAGGTGGCGGTGTTCGTGGATGCGTGCGACGCCGCCACGGACATCGTGTTCGGCTCGGGCAAGGCGGCTAGTTCGCGAGCGACGTTGATGCCGGCGAACCGGAAGCGGCCCTCGCGAAATCGCGACGCCATGCGGTCACCAACCTGGCGCACGGCTTCAGGCGATGCCAGCGTCGTCGGATTCATGCTGATCCGCCACTCCCGCGGATGCGTGCTGACGACGACATAGTAGCCGCGCGGCGTAACCGCGGCGACGCGCTGATCGGCATACGCCTTCAGTCCACCGACTGGGATGTCGTTTCGCGTTTCGAGCCAGACCGGCAGATCGGAAATCGCCGCTCGCACGGCGTCGGCGTCCGCACCGAAGATATTTTCCTGATCGATCAGTTCGCCGGCAGACGCCGACAGCGAGGCGACGAAGCACGCGGCGACGAGGAGGAGCGATTTGAGTTTCATCGTCGGTAGCGGAGTGTCGCGCAGTGTGGCCTTCTTGATGGCGGTGGCGAGCTTGCCGCGGCGATTGGATGGATCGCGAGGCCGACGGCATTACGGCGCGATGAGCGGTCGCGATCGGCCAAGTCCAGGGGAACGGGGGGCAGCACAGCGCCTTTATTCGGCCGCCCAGCCACCGGCTTCTGCGACCGACTGCACGATCCGTCCGGCGCTCGCTTTGAATTCTTGCACAATCCGGCGATCCACCGCGTCGCGCTTGGGTCGCGTGGCGCCCGCTTCTGCGAGTACGCGGTCGCGCGCACCCTCGGCAGACTCGGTCGTCACCGTCGGCGCCGCGAATGGTGCCGCGGCGGCCAATGTTTCCCGGTCGTAATAGAAGCGCGTGCCTTTCCAGTTGTCGGCATTGGCGCGGGTTTCGCCTTCGATGATATTGCCGTCGAGATAGAGCGAGCCGCGCATGATCGCTTCGACGCCGTCATGGAAAAGCCGAGGCCGTTGCGTCGTCGAAGGCCCCGATTTCAAATAGTTGCCGACATAGTTCAGCCGGTCGAATTCGCCATACGCAGTCTTTTCGCCCCAATCGTAAATCACGTTGTTGCGAAAGTCCGCGTCGACTGCGCCCTGAAACCGAACGTTGCGGCTGAAATTATGCGCGAAAAGATTGTGGTGCCACGTCACCCGATTACCGCCCGCGATGGCGGCGTAGCCGTGGCCTTCGAGATTCAAGCTCTCGCTCAGGATGCAATATTGAATCGTGATGAGATCGCTCATCTTCGTCGTCGAAAGAATCTTGTTCGTGGACCAGCTGAGCGAGAGGTGATCCGCGATGCAGCGCTGCGCGCCTTCGATGAAATCGAGCGCGTATTCGCCGTCGCCAGCCGCAAACCGCACGCGGCGATCGTCGCGCCGTACGTCGTCGTCGCCGACCCGAATCCGAAAGTGTCGGAGCACCACGTCGTGCGTGCGCACTTCGATGCCATGGCGCCGCAGCGTGATGCCAGGCAGGGGTGCGTTCGCGCCGTCGCACGTGACGAACGGCTCACTGATCACGATTGGGCTTTGCAGCACGATGGTTCCGCCGACATAAAACGCGATCCGCCGTGCCCCGGGGGCGGCTAGCGCCGCCCGCAGACTGCCCGGCCCGGAGTCGGCGAGCGTTTCCACCGCGATCTCCGCCCCATCGCGACCGCCCTTGGTGTCGGCACCATAACCTTCGGCGCCGGGAAACGCCGGCACCCCCGTCGCAATCGCCAGCGGATACACCGGTTTTCCTGACCACAGCGGTGTGGGCGCGGATTTGGGGGCGGGTGCGGTGTCGGACGCCTGAGTCACCTTGCGCACGGAGCTTTTTAGTACGAGATCGTGGCCGCTCGCGCCGCCTTTGTACGTCAACGTCCAACGATACGTCTGACCCGCTCGGTCTGCGCGAATTTCCGCGCCTTCAGGCAAGCCGTGAAATGTCCCTTCGGTCGCGACCTGACTAAAAACGAGGGTGATGTCCCCGAGCGGCGGAGGCGCCAGCAAGGCGATCTTCAACTGGCAGCGGCTGCTGGCGTCGGTTTCGATGCGGAGTCCCATCCAGCGCGATGCGATCGTGATCGGCGTCACGCCTTGCCCATCGAGTGCAAACGCGAGTTCCGTGTGGCCCGGCTTTCCCGCGGGATCGCACCGAGCCGCCAGCGTGACGTGTTCCAATACCTGGACCGCCTGAATTTTCGACCCTTCGATCGTGAGCCGCGATTCGCTGCCGAGACCTTGGCCGACGTTAAGCGCCAAGCCGACGAACGTGCCGTCGCGCAGGAGCAATTCGGCGCGGGTCATTCGGTTCGTGGACGCACTGACGGCACCGACGAAAACGTCCATGGCACAATGGAGCTGGCCGCCGTTTAAAATGAACTGTCCGTTGCTGCCCGTATATTCGCCGATGCGCAGCGAGTCCTGTCGCAGGAGCAAGCTGCCGTCCTTGAGCTCCACCACGGTCGCATCGCCGGCGGCATTGCCCACCTTGAGCGAAGCCGCGGTGTATTCACCGCCGGAGATTGTCAGTTTCGACGTCCCGCCGACGACCGCCTCGGTGAAGATATCCGGTATGCCATGACTCCAATGTGCCGTATCGCTCCAAATACCATTGCCCGGCTGCCACGCGGTGGTCGCCGAAAAGGTGGAGGAGCACAGCGCGAGCGAAAGCGCGAGAAAACGATGCTTGGCCAAAGATTGCATCGTCCGCGTCGCTTAAGATCTATTCGACTGGCAGAGCGATCCGGTCGATGACGACGCCAGGATCGACGGCGCTGATTTTCAGGCAATGGGCTCCGGGTGAAAGATCGCCAATGGGCACGCGTGCGCGTACGTAGTTGTTCTGGATTCCCGTCGATCGAGTGGGGCCGTTTTCATCGTCCTTGCCGCTCGAACCGGGAACTTCGACGAGAGCGGGAGTCCCATTATCGATGCTTACGCCGACGCGCAACTGCATGCCGGGGTAGAGTCGGAATGTCGGCATGAAATCGATCAAGACCTCGGCGGGTCCGCCGTTGGTCTTGAAATTATAGCTCAGCGATGGCGCCGCCGCGTCATTCTCCGGCCACGACGATTTCAAGCCCGCCGGTTTCAAGGCCATCGCGCGGCCGGTGTGGCCGAGACCCTCGACGCGAGTCCAGCGGGCACCGGCCGCTGCACGCTGTTCCTCGGCCGACGCGGCGTCGCGCCACTCGCGATGCGCATCGTCCAACGGTTTCGTCGGCTTGGCGGCATCCGTCGGCTTTTCGCCCCAAGGCCAACGCACCTGGCTATTCCATTTCGTGAAGTCGGACGCAGTGACGAGGCCGGGCATCATGTGATTCCATTTGCCGCCGCCGATGCCTTGGTTGAACCGCTCCACTTGTTTTTCGAGGAAACCGCGCCAGTGCGCGATCTCCTCCGTCGATGTGGCGACAGGCTCATCCCCGAACTGGACCGAGCGATCGGCCAGGAATATCAGTCCAGTCGCGCCTAAAATCCGGGCGGGGAACCCGACGATTTCGAAAAACGCATCGCGCATTTCGCTGGGGATCGACGCGGCGAGTGTCTCCTCGGTTTTCAGCAGCGTTTCGTAATCGTGTCGCAGCTGCGCCGCGGTGCGGTCGGTCAACGACAAAGCCCAGGCGCGGTTCATCAGCTCCGGCTTGCGGATCGTGCCGAGACGATAGAACTCGTTCAGAAGGTTACCGATGGGTGCGGCTAACTCGCGGCCGAATTGAGTAGCGGCGAAGTCCTGCAGGAAGTGCGGTTGCGCGTCCGGGCCGACCGCCTCGGGATTCCAAGCGAGCTTTGCGAAGTAATCGATGCCGACCTCCGCCGGTTTGATGTCGCCGACATTGATCACCCAGATCGTGCGCGCGTCGTTTTCCCACGCTTTGTGCAACTCCTCCCACATGAGCGCCGGTGCGGTCGTATTGATCCACAGATACGAATGCGGGCTGCCGTAGTACGAGAGGTGCCAATATACGCCGGCGCCACCGGGCCGGGTTCGTTCGGCGGGTTTTCCGAGCCGACGAATGTAGCCGAAATTGTCGTCGACCCAGACAAGCGTCACGTCGTCCGGTACCGGGAGGCCGGCGTCGTAGAGCGTCAGAACTTCCTTGTAGGGCACGAACGCCTGCGCGACCGGACCCCAGTCCTTGGTGACATATTTTTCAAGCAAGGCGCGTTGGTCGCGGAATACCTCGGTGAGGAGATCGATGCGGGCGGGAATGGGCTTCGGCCCTTGCATGCCACGGTCGTGAATCCCCCGAATGCCCAGCCCCCAGACCGCCTCTTTGTCGCCGCGGGTCTTTGCCTGCTCTTCCCATACCGCGTGAATCGTGTCGCGGTTCACGCTGTAGTCCCATTTGCCGCGCTCGCTTTCCTTCCAGTTCGCGTTGTTGAAAAGCATCGGTTCGCAATGCGACGCGCCGGCCACGATCCCATAGCGATGCGCCGTCTCGATGTTTTCCGGAAGCGAATGGAATTCGCGGCTGACCTCGTGCATCGCCGGCCAGATGTAGTTGAGCCGAAGACGAAGCATTAGCTCAAAGACCTTCGCGTACGTTTTCGGGCCAATCGCGCCGACGGCTGGTTCAAAGGTCTGTTTCGCCCATTGATGCAGGCCCCAGTCCTCGTCGTTGATGAAGATGCCGCGATATTTCACGCCCGGTGCGCTTGGGGCCGAAGGGACGCCCGTCAGAACGAGATTCTTTTGATGTCGCGGCGGCACATCCGCCCACCAGCACCAGGGTGAGACGCCAATCGGCTCGGAAAGGCCGATCAAGCCATAGGCAGTGCCGCGTCGGTCGCTGCCCGCAATGACCAACGCGCGGCCCACGCCCGGAAAAGGATCCGCGACGATCTGATAAAGTGTCGTTTCCCAGCGCCCGCGAATCTTCGCGGCAGCATCGAGCTTGCCCGTTGCGATGAGTCGATCGATCAGCGCGCTCTTGCCTACGGTGCCGGCGACAATGATCGCACTGGCGGCGGACGGCGCGACAGGGCCGACTTTCGGCTTAACGCCGCTGACGTGTTCGATGTCATCGGCGAGAAGATTGGCGGCAATGCCCACGACCTCCGCTTCGCCCTGATCGAGGAGAATTTCCACCGCGGTCCCATCGGTCACGACGGGAAAATCGCCCGGTCCATCGACTTTGTCTTTTAACGAGAGCGACCGAGAGGCCGCTGTCTTTTCCGCAGACTGCGCGGGAAGCGTCGACGCGAAGGCGCTCGCCACCAGCAACGTCAGTACAACCGAGATCGTTCGCATGAGAGTCAGGCTGTGAACGAACGCGTCCACAGTGAATACCAAAGTCGCCCGATCGAGCAGATCGCCGTGGGGTCCGGGAGAATATCCGTCTCCGTAGTAATTCGCGTCCTTTCGCCAAGGCAATCGAGCACGTTCGGATAAAGCAGAAACTTCGTCACAAATCGCCGTGTGCTCACCACCTATGTGGTACTATGTTCCACCGTGCCGTGAAAACCGTCGTTGCCAGCGATCGCTCGGATTCCGATCTCGTCGCGCGGGCGATTGTGGGCGATCGCAATGCCTTCGGCGACATCGTCGGGCGTTATCAATCGCTGATCTGTTCGCTCGCCTATAGCGCCACAGGCGACGTTTCGCACAGCGAGGATCTGGCACAAGATACGTTTGTGACCGCTTGGAAGCATCTTGCCGATTTGCGTGACGGTTCGAAGCTTCGCGGTTGGTTATGCGGTATTGCGCGCAACACCATTGCCAATGCTCGGCGCTCGCGTGGGAAGACGTGGCTGCCGACTGGCCACGAGGCGGAATCGCTCGAGCGATTGGCGAGCCCGGAGCCGTCGCCGTCGGCTGGAGCGGAAAAGGCGGATGAGTCGGCACTGGTCTGGCGCGCGTTGGCGGCATTGCCCGAGCAGTATCGCGAGCCCCTCGTGCTGTACTACCGCGAGGAGGCTTCGATGGAGACCGTGGCGCAAGCGCTCGAGCTCTCCGAGGAAACAGTACGCCAAAGGCTGTCGCGGGGCAGAAAACTTTTGCAGGAGGAGGTCGCACTGGCGGTCGAGCAGGCGCTTGGCCGCACGAAACCCGGATCCGGTTTCACGCAGCGCGCGCTGGCGGCAATTCCGCTTGGGAAAAGTGCGAGTGTGGCGGGTGTAAAGGCTGCCGGCTTGGCGTTGGGAAAATCGGCCCTCTTTGGCGGCGGACTCGGTGCCGTCGGAGGGTTGCTTGGCGGCTGGCTCGGATGGTGGGTGCCGGCGGAGCTGCAAATCCGGTTGGCGCGTTCGGACGCGGAACGCGCGTTCATGCGCCGCGTAAAATGGATCACGTTTTGGTACGGTCTGGCCTACTGCGTCGCGCTTTTCGCCCTCGTGTTCGGTTTCAGCGGCTGGCGGGCGGCTCATCCGCGCGGTTACGTCGTGGCGTTGTTGTCGGCCAATGTCGTCTTCGCCGCCATCCTTTTGGTGGCGATGTTCGCCTGGATTGAACCGCAGCGGCGAAAACTTTCAGGAGCGAAGCTGCGTTCATCGGAGTCGGGGCCGGAGGTGCCGTGGCTTTTTCGTGCACAGAGCTATCGCTCGCGATCGAGTTTCCTCGGCCTGCCGCTGGTTGCGGTTGAAATGCGTGGTCGGAGCGGAACGATCCGTCCTGCGATCGGCTGGATCGCTTTTGGCGACGTGGCGATGGGCGGACTGATTGGCGTCGGTGGAATCGCCGTGGCGCCGGTTGCGATTGCCGGCTTGGCGATAGGGGGAGTGGCGCTTGGCGGTGGCAGCATCGGCGGCCTAGCGGTCGGTGGCGGGGCTGCTGGGTGGATGGCACTGGGCGGTGCAGCGATCGGCTGGCTATCGGCGATAGGCGGGCTCGCGGTTGCGCATATTTACGCCTGGGGCGGTGACGCGCATGCCGTGCATGCGAACGATGCGGCGGCCCGCGCATTCGTGCGCGTGGATTGGTTTCAAGCGCACGCGATGCCTTTGATCGCAGTCGGCGTTTTTGTGGCGATCGTCGGTGTCGCGTTCGAGGTGTGGTTGATTCGCCAAGCGCTTAAACTCGCCCCACGCGCCGAATAGCGCGCCATCCGCTCGGCTTGTCTCACAGCTGATCGCGGAATTCGTTCGTCATGCGAGCGGCGGCCCGTTCAAGGAGCAACGGGTTCCACGCGACCCCGGGAAGAGAAAGGCAGGACGACGTTGGAATCGATCGCTTCGCCGTTCTCGATGCGCGGCTCGAATTCGTGGGCGAGGGCGAGGGTCAGAAACGTCGGGCCTAATTCCTTCGGCTCGGCATCGAGAATGTGGCCGCGCAGTGGCCGGCCGCTCGGGTCGAGCACGAGGAGGAGCATCGCACGCATGGGCCTGCCGGGTTTGGCGTTTGGCGGCGGCGTGGGCTTGGGGAGCGGCGTCTTCGGCTTTGCCAGGCGGAGATCTTTTGCGTCGGCCTCCACCTCGGCCCCGAGCCGTTCGGCGCGAGTCCGCGCGGCGCGCAACAACCCGTCGACCCCGGACATGTCCTCGGCCTCGAGCGTGAAGTGCACGGGTACGCGCATGCGGGTACGCACAAGCCGATCGTCTTTCCGGCCGGGATAAAACCGCCACTGCTTCACCGCTTCGATCGCACGGTCCGCGAAAAGCGGATGAGCCGATTTGATCACCTTCGGGTCCGTCACGCGGCCCGTGGTATCGACGACGAATTCCACCATCACGTCGCCGGTGGTCTCGCTGAGTCGCAGCGATTGCGGGTAGATCGGCCGCACGATGCGATAGATGACGGGCGGTCGTGTCGGTCCATCGCCCGCTTTGGCGGCGGCGCGCTGCACATAGCGCTCGTCGAACGGTGTGGTTAAGACATAGCGCATCGCATCGGCGAGCGGGCGGCCGGCGATTTCGAGTTGCAGGACTTCGGTGGCGCGGGGGTTTCCGCGTTGTGACGCCAGTTCCAGCCAGCGGTGCGCCTGGTCCAGGTCGCGTTGCGGCGCGTCCGGGTGCAGCACCTCGGTAATCGCAAGAATGTACGGCGCCTCGGCGTCGTCGTGTTCCGTCGCCAGCAGCAACCAACGATGGCCGAGTTCCCAATTGCGATTGTTGCGCGTCCCCGCGAGGAAGGTCCGCGCCATCGCGCGCATCGACGTGCGGTATTCCTGTTCGGCGGACAGCTGGTACCACGTGCGGGCGAGCGCTGCATCCGAGTTCAGGGCGAGCCGGCTCAAGCGTTCGGATTGCCGGCCCAAGCGATATTGCGCCGCGGTGTCGTCGAGCGTCGCGGCCCGTTCGAGCCATTTGACGCCTTCCGCCCGATCTTCGGGTACGGCAAAACCGATGAAGGACATCGTGGCGAGCATGCGTTGGGCGGGCGGGTAGCCGGCTTCCGCGGCCGCGCGAATTTCCCGGACGAATGCCGCGCGGTCGACGGGACCGCCCCAGCCCTCGAGATGACACATCGCGAGACGGAGCCGCGCTTCGTTCAAGCCGCCGGCCACCGCCGCTTCATAGTGCGCGCGCGCGACGCCGTAGTCCTGGGGCACGCCATCGCCGATTTCGGCCAGATAGCCGAGACGCAAGTGCGCGAACGCGTCGCCCGCGTCGGCGGCCTGCTGATACAACGCGGCCGCGGCCTTGGCATCGCGGGCCTGATGTTCGCCCGAGTCCAAGGCGTAGGCGCGTTCGAGCAGCGTTTCGGGCGGCGGCTGGATTTGGCTCGGCGCCGCGACGTTTGGCGTGCTCACGGCGGGAGCAATCGGCGTGGCGGGCGGTGGAGGGGTGGGCTCGGCTTTCGCGACCGCCTGCGGCGCGGCCGCAGCCGCGGTGGGCGCCGTTTCGTTGGCGGGGCGCGTCAGGATCACGAGCGGCGCGGCTGCTGCGGCGAGAGCCGGCACGGCGGCCAGCCACCACCAGCGGCGGCTGGCGCGGCGCGGAGCGGTGAAGGCGAGATCCATGCGGCGGTCCAATTCTGGCGAGGGGGCCGCGAGCGGCCGGTTCCGTAGGTGTTGTTCGATTTCGTCGTCGTTCATAGCGCCTCCTGCAAAAGGGTTTTCAGTTTTTCCAGTCCTCGGCGGTACCACGACGCCACGGTCGGCAGCGGCATGCCGCGGAGGTCGGCGATTTCCTGGAACGTGAAGCCATCGTAAATTTTCAACACGATGACCTCGCGTTCGTCGGGTGAGAGCGTTTGCAATTTTTCGTCGAGCTCGCGGGAAGAACAGACGTTGAACGCCGGCGCCGCGGTCGATGCGGTCGCGTCTGGCTCGAGGAAAATCGAGTCGCCGCGCACCGCCGCGCGCCGCTGCGCATCCAAGGCGGCGTTCCGCACGCAGCGGAAAACGTACGGTCGCAAATCGGCCACGCATTTTCCCCGGCGCAACAGCTGCTGGAAAGCGGCGTGGATGGCGTCCTCGGCCGCTTCGCGATGGCGGGTGATCGAAAGCGCGTAGGTAAACAGCTGCTGCCGATGCTCGACGTAGAACGCCCGAAGCTGTTCGGTCATCGGCGGGCTCATGTCGCGCAGAGAGTTGACTGCCATATCGCTCTACCCACGCACCAGCGTGGGGATTTTATGCAGAAAAAATGCAAGCCGGCCAATGGCCGTCATACAAGCCGCCGTCTAGCCCGGAAATTTCACGGTTCGACGGTCACAAACGTTGGGTCACAGAGTAGTACAGAGCTCCGACGCAGAGTTCACAGAGGCTAATCCCGGAAGAACGATTTGCCCGAAGGATCCTTTCGCATCAAATCCCGACGCACAGCGTGTGGCCTCCTGCTGCCTCTGTGTCGGAGCTCTGTGACCTCTGTGGCAATGGATTGGGTTGGTTTTGTTGTGAAATATCTCGGCTAGGTTTCAGCTGTAAAAATGCCTCGGGCTAGTCGCTGCTCCCGATGCGCTCGCCGGGCTGGAGCCAGAGATCTCCGAAGTCGGGCCCGAGGGCTGTCATCGCGTCGAAGCGGCGATCGATGGCGAGTTCGTCCCGTTCGCGGATCACGATCTCATGCCCGCCATGGCGCCGCCGCTCCGGCGGTAAAATTTCGTACCGGCGGAGAATTGCCGGGTCGATCGCGGGCGAGGCATACGGCGCAAGCTCGGCAGTGTCGGTCGGGGCTCCGTGGGTGGAGCGATGCGTGCAACTCGTGTAGGCGTTCCACAGCTCCGTCGCGACTCGCGCCTTGGCGGCTTTGCGTACGCTCGCGAGCGCGATGCGGAAGTCGGTGGTCGACGCGAGGGATTTCGTTTCCAACGCCACTTTGATCCAATCGTCCGGTTGCAAAAACCGCATTTCCGGGATCGCCGCGTCCGGGACGCGTGCGAGTACTTCTTTCATGTCGGCGATACGTTCGAGGAGCGTGCGCGCGATAGGTTGGGTCTCTCCTTTCGTCGCTTGCCCCGCAAGCCGGGCACGGGTCAAGTCGGTCGCGGCCGCGAGCGACGCATCACGGTCCTTCGTCAAGCGCGCGATTTCCTGATCGAGCGCGCGCGCTTGGATCTGCGCCCGGCTCAAGCGCCCGCGATTCGTGCGCATGTTCCAGGCTTCATGCGCGACGCCATACGCGAGCGCCAGGCAAGCAAGCGCGAGGAAAACCCGAAGCCATGGGAGCATTTTCATGGCAGCACCTTTCCGTGCCGTTTGGCGAAGTCCCGGAATTTCGCGGCGGCGGCGGGAGATTTGAAGTACGGCTCCACCGCGGCGAAGTTCGTCGGCTCACGGCCGTCATTGGCCTGACGATAGGCTCGAACTGCGTCGTCAACCGAGTTCGTCACGGCCAGCTCTTCCGTCGCGGTCCGCAACGCCTCGGCGACTTGGCGATCGGGCAGGTAAGGGAGTAATGCGTCGAGGTCGGGCGGCTCAGCCGCATTGTGCGCGCGTCCATAGGCGAGCGCCGCGGTTTGAACGGCTTGGAAATATTTCGGCGGAATGTCGCGGGCGATCGTCTTGGGCAGATGGCCAATCGGTGCGAGGGACCAACCATCCGTTCCGATTTGCAGGACGCGATCGGCGGCGTTGTCGAATTCGCCTGTGACGACCTCGCTGATCAGACCGCTGGTGCCGGTCGCCGCTTTGTCCTGCGCCGTCAGGTCCGATGTCGTTATCACCCGATATCGCTGCAACACGTCACCGTCGACGGACGGATCAAAATAGGGCGCCAGTTGCATGACGTCCGATAATCGGGTGTCAGGGTTTGCGGTGAGGAATCGCCGTACGGCGGCGGCAAAGCGCGGTGCCAACCGATACTTGGCGTAGACGCGCAGAAGTCCCAAGCCTTCGCGCAAGCCGCCTTCGGTTCCGGCATCCCATCGTTGCTGCGCCGCGAGGTACCAATCTTTGGCTTCGAGGAAACGGAGCTCCGGAATGCGGATCGCATCCGGGCGCTGCATCGCGGCTTCAAGCGCCGCCACCCGGGCTGCCAACTCTCGCCATCGCGTTTCGATCTCCGTGTCGGCCGTACTCGGTTGCGGAGTTGCGCTCGCGAGTTCCGCAAAACGCTGCTTGGCCGAATCGCGTTCGAGCCGGAGCTGTTGCACGGTGATGCGCCGTCGCTCGAGATCGGCGATTTGACGCTCCTGTTCACGAACGGTCTCGAGCTCGCTTAACCACACCGCGAAAACGGTCGCCGCGCCGGCGCCGAGCGCCAGGAACGCTTTCCGTTCGAGGATGAACCGGCTCAAGCCGGCACCCGCGCCGGTCGAGACCGGGACGCCCAGCGTCGCGACGGCGCTGCTGATTTTCGCTTTCAGCGCGAGCGGAGCCGCGCCGACCGCGTTGGCTGACATGCTTGCGGCCAGCGCCGCCGCCGTCGTCGCGATACCGCGCCGAGCGAGCGTTCCCCGCAGGCGTTCGAGCGCGCGACTAAGTCGCTTTTGCGCATTGTCGTCCGACATTGCCAGCGCCGCGCCGATTTCACGGAAGCTCTTGTTTTCAAAAAAGCGCATCAGCACCGCTTGGCGGTCGCGTTCGGCCAGCGCCGAAATCGCTTCGTCCAATACCGGTTCGAGTGCGGTCCAATTCGTGGCGGGCGTCGTCATGGTGGCAGTTTCGATGGCGGCGAATTCGCGTTTGGCTCGCCGAACCTCTTGGCGCAACGCGTCGACCGCTCGCCGGCGCGCGACGACATACAACCAGCCGGGGAGATGCGTTTCCGCAGGCAGGTCGAGGGCGCGGCGCGACAATTCGACGAAGACGGCTTGCGCGACGTCCTCGGCCAATTCGGGCGACCGCACTTGGCGGCGGACCGCGGAGTAAACCAAGTGCAAATGCCGGTCGACGAGTATGGCGAAAGCCGCTTCGTCGCGGTGCCGCCCGTACTGGCGCAAGAGTTCGAGATCGCTCATGGGTTTACTCGTACGTCGCCAAGCTTGGCGAGAATCCGACACTTTTCGCGCAGAAAGAACGCCGGCGCGGAGAAACGAGGGACGTCGCGGGCGCATGGATGAACCTCTTCGCCAGCGAGAAATGCCGTGCGGTACGAGCCCGCGACGATGACTTCCGGCCGGTCGTGGTTGCCCTAGTGTTAGCACGTGGCGTGCGCTGACCGCTGGCTCTCACGTGCCTAACTCACGCCCGCTTTCCCCGACATGGCCGCGCCGTTACACTCGTTCTTTCGTTTCAATTTTGCTGCGACCATGTTTCGCGGTACGGCGTTACGCATCGGCCTTGCGGTGTCCGGGCTGACGCTTCCTCGCCTGACCAGCGCCGCGACGGCGCAAATCGATGCGGCCAGCACTCAGCAGCTGATTCGCGGATTTGGCGGCGCGACGGTCTTTGTGCCGACGACTCCACTGACCGGCGGCGACCTCGACACGCTGTTTCTCAACGGCTCCGGCCAGCTCGGTTTCACCGTGCTCCGGATTCGAGTTTCGACCGACGCCAACTGGCGCGCGCTCGAATTGACCAACGCCAAAGGAGCGATGGCTCGTGGCGCGATCGTGATGGCGACGCCGTGGTCGCCGCCGGCCGCGATGAAATCGAACAACAATCTCGTCGCGGGTTCGTTGAACCCTTCGGCGTACGCGGCGTATGCCACCTATTTGAACGATTTCGCCAAGTACATGGCCGATGGCGGCGCGCCGCTTTATGCGATCTCGGTCCAGAACGAGCCGGATATCGATGTCACATACGAGTCATGCGATTGGACCGCCGCGCAGATGCTCGATTTCTGCAAGAATTACGCGGGCGCAATTACGACCACGCGCGTCATCGCGCCGGAGTCGTTTCAATTCCGGCGCTCGATGTCCGACCCGCTGTTGAACGACGCGGCGGCCGCGGCAAATATCGATATCGTCGGCGGCCATATCTACGGCGGCGGACTCGCCGCATATCCACTCGCCGCGGCGAAAGGCAAGGAGGTGTGGATGACGGAGCATCTCGATTTGTCGACGGATTGGGCGGGCGCGCTCGCGACAGGAAAGGAAATCCACGACTGCCTCGCGACAGCCAACTTCAGCGCCTACATCTGGTGGTACCTGCGGCGGTACTATGGTCCGCTCGGGGAAGACAGCATCGTGACGAAACGCGGTTGGGTCATGGCGCAATTTTCGAAGTTCATCCGACCGGGTTATGTGCGTGTCGATGCCACTGGCAGCCCGGCCGCCGGCGTTTTCGTCTCGGCGTATAAACGAGACCGCTTGGTGATTGTCGCCATTAACCAAAACGCCGCGCCCGTGACGCAGGTATTTTCGCTCACGAATGCCACGGTAAAAGCCATGTCGCCTTGGACGACGTCGAGCACCGCCAATCTGGAAGCGCAGGCTGCGATCGCTGTCGGGAGCGGAACATTCACGGCCATGCTGCCGGCGCAAAGTATTACCACGTTCGTCGGTGATATCGTTCCGGCTGCCCCTGCGATCGTGACGCCGCCGCAAAGTCGCACCCTGGCGACCGGCAGCACGGTCGTGTTCGACGTGGCAGCAACGGGCGATTTGCTCACGTATCAGTGGTTGAAAAACGGCAGTCCGATCGTTGGGGCAATGGACGCGGCCCTGACTTTGACGAACGTCGCGGCGGCCGACGCGGGCGACTACGCGGTGACGGTATCGAACGCGAGCGGTACCGCGACGAGCGCTGCCGGAACCCTCAGCGTCGCGGTCACGAACGATCCCGGGCGCCTCGTAAACATTTCCACGCGTTCGCTCGTCGGAACGGGCGATAACGTTCAGATTGCCGGCTTTGTCATCACCGGCACCGAGCCGAAAGCCGTGCTGGTGCGCGCAGCGGGTCCCGCGTTGGCGACCGGCTTCGGGTTGACCGGCGTGCTGGCCGACCCGGTCGTAGAAGTGCGCGAAGCTGCGACCGGCAATCTGAAGGCGAGTAACGATAATTGGGACGCGAGCCTCGAGGCCACGTTCACGGCTGTGGGCGCATTCACGTGGACGCGGGGAAGCAAGGATGCTGCGACCCTCGTGACGTTGCCTCCTGGCAGTTATTCGGCGATCGTGCGCGGCAACGATGGCGGATCTGGGATGGCAATCGTGGAAGTCTACGATGCCGATCGCGGCCTCAGTTCGACCGTCATCAATATTTCCACCCGATCGATCGTGGCAACGGGCGACAATGTGCAAATTGCCGGTTTTGTGCTCGCGGGGAGCACCGCCAGAACCGTGGTCGTGCGTGCGGCGGGCCCAGCTTTGCATAAGCTCTTCGGCCTCGGTGGGACACTGGAAGATCCGGCGATCGAGCTGCGGCGCATGGGGCAAGCGGAGCCGCTCGCTGTCTCGGACGATTGGAGCGCGAAGCTCGGGGCCGATTTTACGCGGGTCGGCGCGTTCCCGTGGCCAGCCGAAACCCGCGACGCCGCGCTCGTGGCCACGCTGGCGCCCGGCGGCTATTCCGTCGTCGTGCATGGCAAAGGGACGAACACTGGTTTGGCGATCGTCGAAGTGTATGCCGAGCCGTGAGGGGTGCGACGGCGAATGATTCTGAGGTACGGGCGGCTCTCCGAGGCGCGCTGAGTTGAGGGGCGCGGCGCTTTCGGCCGTACGAACGATAAATTAGTCTTGGACCCAGTGCGCCTAGGAGGCGCCCCTCCCTCGCCGTGCATCCTACCGAACGGTCACGCGGCTTGGAGTTGTGACGCTTGGCGTTCAAGGCGATGGTGGTCGGGCATCGATCTTCGCTCGGTAGCGGTTTCTTTCCCCGACTTCATTGCATGAACTTTTTCGCATCGATTCGTACGGTGGCGTGGTTAATCGCGGCTTGCGTCGCAGCATTTTCGTACCCGGTCCGTGCTGCAGTGACGGCCGAGACACCCATTCAGCTTTTCTCCCTCTCGGAGGTGCGTCTGCTCGATGGGCCCTTTGCGCACGCCCAGGAAATCACGCGGCAGTACCTGCTGTCCCACGATATCAACCGGTTGCTCGCGCCCTTTCGCATCGAGGCGGGGCTCCAGCCAAAGGCGCCGAAGTATCCGAATTGGGAGAGCAGCGGATTGGACGGGCACACCGCCGGCCATTATCTCACGGCGATCGCGCAAATGTGGGCGGCAACCGGCGACGCCGAAATGAAGGGGCGGCTCGATGTGATGGTGCGCGAACTGGCCGAATGTCAGCGTGCCCAGAAGGACGGCTATGTCGGTGGGATTCCGCGCGGACGTGTGCTGTGGGACGCCGTCGCGACCGGAAAGCTCGACTTTCAGAATTTCTCGCTGAACGGCGCTTGGGTGCCGTGGTACAACGAGCACAAGCTATTCGCGGGCCTGCGCGACGCCTGGTTGCTCACGGGAAACACCGAGGCACGCGATGTCCTCGTGCGGCTGGCGGACTGGTGCGACGCGCTGCTGAAGAATCTCACGGACGCGCAGATGCAGGGGATGCTGCGCGCGGAACACGGTGGGATGAACGAAGTGCTCGCCGATGTGGCGGCGATCACCGGCGACACCAAGTATCTCGAGCTCGCGAAACGTTTCTCGCACCGTGCGATTCTGGAGCCGTTGCTGCGCCACGAAGACAAGCTGACCGGTCTTCATGCCAACACGCAGATCCCGAAGATGGTCGGCCTTGCCCGGATCGCCGAACTCGGCGGCGATGCTTCGTGGCGCGACGCGGCGCGTTTTTTCTGGGATACCGTGGTGGACCACCGCAGCGTGGCCTTCGGCGGCAATAGCGAGCGGGAGCATTTCAATCCGCCGAACAACTTCGGGCCGGTGCTCGAATCGCGGGAGGGACCCGAGACCTGCAACACCTACAACATGCTGCGCCTCTCCGAGGTTTTGTTTCGCAGCGAGCCTGCGGCGCGCTACGCGGATTTCTACGAGCGGGCGTTATTCAACCACATCCTCTCGTCGCAGCATCCGGAGCACGGCGGCTACGTTTATTTCACGCCGATCCGGCCGCGGCATTATCGTGTATATTCGCACGCCGAGGAGTGCTTCTGGTGCTGCGTCGGCACCGGCATGGAGAATCACGGCAAATACGGTCGTTTCATTTATGCACATTCCAACGACACGCTGTTCGTCAATCTCTTCATTGCGTCGGAACTCCACTGGAAGGAACGCGGCGTACGGCTGAAGCAGGAAACCCAGTTTCCCGACGCGCCGACGACGCGACTCTCGTTGGCGTTGCGTGCACCGCAACGATTCGCATTACGTGTGCGCCACCCGGGATGGGTCGCGGCGGGGGCGCTGATCGTGCGGGTCAATGGCCAGCCGGAACCGATTCTTTCTAGTCCTGAATCTTATGTGACTTTGGCGCGCGAATGGCGCGATGGCGACGTGGTGGAGATCGAGCTGCCCATGCGCACGACGGTCGAGCGTTTGCCCGACGGATCCGATTATGTCGCGGTGTTGCATGGCCCCGTTGTGCTCGCCGCGAAAACGGGCACCGAGCAGCTCGATGGGCTCATGGCGGGCGACGGACGTATGGCGCATATTTCGCCGGGGCCGTATCTGCCGCTCGACGAGGCGCCGATGCTGGTGGGCGACTTCGCAACGCTCGCGGATCACGTCAGGCCGGTGGCCGGAAGGCCCCTGACGTTTACCGCGCAGGCGTTGATTCGGCCGGAGCAATATCGCGACGTCGAACTCGTGCCGTTCTTCCGCGTGCACGATGCGCGTTACATGATGTATTGGCGCACGGTGGCGCCGGAGAAGTACGACGACGTGGCGCGAGCATTGAAGGCGTCGGAGCAGGTCCGCCAGGAGTTGGAAGCGCGCACGCTCGATTCGGTCACGCCTGGCGAGCAGCAGCCGGAGGTGGAGCACATGCTGGCCGAAGCCGATTCGACGAGCGGTGTCACGCAAGGCCGGCGTTGGCGCGACGCGGGCGGCTGGTTCAGCTACGAGTTGAAGGCGAAGGCCGGTACGCCGCTGCAGCTGCTGGTCACGTATTATGCCGACGAGCGGAATCGCAAGTTCGACCTTCTCGTGAACGATCAAGTCATTGCATCCGTGAACCTCAACGGCCGGCAGCGCGACCGCTTTGTCGATGTGAGCTATCCGATTCCGGATCAGCTGGTGACCGCGGCCGCGAACGGGCGGCTCGTGGTGAAGTTTGCGGCGGCGGACAAGTCGCGCACCGCCTCGATCTTTGGCGTCAGGCTCGTGACGGCACCGCAGCCGTAGCGCGATTGCCGCTCTCGACGTGACGGCCGCCGTCCCGGACGATCTTGAAGAGGCGCTCGGGGATGAGCGCCGTTTGAGTTTAGGATGAGAGTACGAGCCGGGATTTCGCAGCGCCCGAATCCCCCGGGCAATCCCGGCTCGCCGATGCGCGAGTTAAGGCACCGTAAACTCGTCGATATTGCCGAGGTCCGTGCCGGTGGAGGCGAACTGGATAGTGTTCGTCGTGCTGTTGTTCAGCGTCACGTTCACATTCACCGTCGCCCAGGTCGTCCAGGCGCCCGTGGGATTGAACGTGATGCTCGAGGCGGCGCCGTTGACGGTGATCGTGCCCGTGCGGGCCGTCGTCGCGCCGTTGGCATACCGAATCGAAATGCTCTTCGTGCCGCCGCCGTTGCCGTCGACGTTGTTGAAGGTAAGCGTGCCGCCGCTCGTCGGGAAGTTGGCGAACCCGGTGCCGTTGAATCCAGCGTTGTTGCTGTCGATGGTGGTGCCCCCGCCGAGCACGCCGGATTCGGCCTGATAAGTGTCGCTGGTTGGCGGCGGCGTACCGCCACCGGTGAGTTCCCAGTCGTCGACGCGCACCCATTGATTGGCCGCCGCAACCGATTCGACGCCGACATCGCATTGACCGTTCGTCACGTTAATTCCGGAAATCGTCCGTTGCGTCCAGCCGGATGCGGCCGTGTTGACGTTCGAATTGATCTGCGTGCCCCCGAAGTTCCGAGCGAAGACCCGGCAGGTCGATTGTCCGCCACTGCTTTGGAACCAAACCTTCAGCGTATAGCTGCCATTGGGCAGACCGGTGACGACTTGGTGCGTCGTCGTGCTGTATGAGCCGGTCGAGGTGTGGGTGAAGTAGTAATCGCCGGTGTGCCCGCGACTGCCGTTGGTGAACGACCCTGACGTCCCCGTCGTCGTCCAGCCGGCGACCGACGACTGCGTGACGCGATCCGCTTCATACGAAGGATTGAGCACGTAGTTGTTGCCGGGCGCGACGCTCCAGGAGCCGGTCGCGGCGTCGAAATTCCATTTGCTGAGCGAATTGAAGATCGGGGTCGAGCCGCTGAACGAGAGCGGAACCCATTGGTTATAGCCGAGGCCATTGCCAGCGAAGTCGGACCATCGATCGCCGCAGAACAGCACCGTCGTTTGGCTGCTGCCTGCCACGGTGACGAAAAAGCCCGTCTGGGTGACGTGGCAGAAGTCCGCGTCGGTGTTGGTCATGACCGCCTCGGCGCCATACGGGCCAAAGATGTTCGTCGCGCTGATGTAGTAGCAGTGCGAGGCGTTCCAGCCATGAAGGTCGGAGGAGCAAAAGTAGTAACGTCCGTTGTATTTGAACATGCAGTTGCCCTCGCGGCCGGTGCCCCCGCCAATTCGGACAGCCGTTTCAATACCGAGATAATCGGAGGGTTGAAAACGCGCGACATACCAATTGGAGCGACCGCTCGCGCTCGAGCAGATCAGATATGCTTGGCCGTCATCATCGACGAACACGGTCTGGTCGCCGGTTGCATTGTTCGCCACGCCGGGCGGCACCTGCGTGCGCTGGAAGGTGAAGTTAGCCGTGGGCGTGCTGCCCGAGCAGAAAACCAGGCTGCTGTTCATCTGGGCGCAGAGCACGTACTGACCGGTTGCCGGACAACGCGCGACGCCGAGCCGACCGAACCAACCGGGAGAACCGATCCCCGGCGTGCTCGTCGTGAGGATATTGTTTTCGAACTTCCAATTGACGAGATCGGTCGAGCTATAACACGTGACGGCGGCGAAGCTCGTGTTGCTATTCTGGCCGGCGCTGGGATTGCCGGCGTACGTGACCGCACCGTTGTATTTCACGCCGTACCAATAATAGGTGGAGCCGAATTTGAAGACGCCGCCGCCTTGGGAGTAGATATTATTGCCGCTGGTGTCTTTCCAAAAGACATCGTTGGTAATGACGCCCGCGGCGCCGACGGGCGCGAGAGACAGCGCGGCCAGAACCATTGCGGTAATGACATTGCGCAGCGTAAACGGAGACAAAAACTGACGAAACATATTTGATCCTCGAAGAATGTACTAGATTGGGGTTACACAGAACGACCGACGCGGGGGAGTCGCGGCGTCGTGAGGGCGCAGCAGCGTAGGGAGGGCAGGTGGTGGTTTGGGTTCCGGGTGGGTTTTGCGGGGTTTTACGATCGGGGAAAATGGTCAGTCGGGCGCGGCCGCCGAGGATGATGCCTCGACGCGCCGAATTGGGCCGGACGAGTCGTCCGCGGCGCGCCGCAATAGGTTTTGCCAGATGCCGGCGATGGTTTTGACAGCTGGCTCCGGCAGGCGACTGGGCGACGTTTGGGCGAGGAGCCATTCCATCGCAGCCAGCGGATCGATGGACGCGTATGAGGAGGCGCCAATCGCCGCGAGCCGCGCGCGCAGTTCAGGATCGGCAATGCCGCCGATCCAAGCGCGCGCCGCGGGGCCGTCGCGCATTCCCCAATCGGTCGCAATTGCATCGAATAAGCGGGCTTGTCGCTCCCCGACGTTCAGGCCTTCGGCGAAGGCAACGGCTGCCGTCGGATTCGTCGGCAGGACTTCGCGTCCGGCGTAGTCGAGGACGGTCTGCGACCAAACATCGGTGCCGAGCGTTTCGCACAACACCGCCAGCGCGCGCGGTTCGCGCGTCAGTGTATGCGCGACCAGCCAAGCCTGCGCATCGCTGTGCCCGGGTTGACTTGCGATCCATGCGCTTGCGGCTGCCGCATCCTGCCGTAACCATGCTTCGAGCACCACCAGTCCGAAAGGGCTGCCCAGTTCTTCGGGGGACAACGAGTGCACTGCGGCGGCGGCATCTGTGGAGGCGAGCCATGTGCGCAGTTCGATCAGCACCGAATCGATTTCGCCCCGGGCGGAGTCGGCATTGACCGCGAGCCGTTCGTACGACGTACGCATCATCGCAACGTGCGCGGCTATGTTCGCTGCGTTATCGGGCGTCGAAAGGATTGCGCGATCAACGACGACACGTTCGGCCGCGAATGGCGCAGACGAGTGATGCGCGCCGCGGGGCGCATTACGGTTTTCCGGAAGGGGGGCCGTCGGCCATAGCAGATGGGCTGAAGCAGCGAAAAAAGCCGCCAAGCCGATGAGGCCCATCAAGCCGCGCCATCGGCAAGTTCGGCGACCGAATACTAAGAAGCGAACGACCATGGGGTAGGGGAAATAGCGACCGGACGCGAAACGTATGACAACCGATGCACCCGTGCGCACGCGAAGATAGGTCCGATGATCAGGGGGTATGGGGCGACCGGCACCGTGAGGAAGTACGATGATAAGTAAACACTTTAACCAAGCATCGCATGTCACCAATTTATGGGACGAGCTGAGGCTAAAACGGGAATCCGCCGAAATCAATCGGCGATAGTGTTGAACTGTTTAATTACCCGTTTGCTCCCGAACGACGGCGGCAACCGCGAGCTATGTCACGGGCTGCGGGTCGACTTCCGGTGCGCTGTTGCGGACGAACTCGCGTCATCCGACTCGGTCCATGCGACATGCAATCGCGGAGCGACAAGGCGCTAGGACCTGGGGCGCATATTTCTTCGGCCGCTCGGGCGGAGCTAGATGACGGGTTGGCGCCGCCGCATCCCAAGCGAACGCCTCGGCGGGATGAGCGGCGACCTCAGCCGAGGGAGCATACGGCCGAGGGCATGGTGCAGGTGCGCGGGGCGCGCGAGCACAACTTGCGTGACGTCAATGTCGATATCCCTCGCGAGGCCTTGGTCGTGTTCACGGGCGTGTCCGGCTCCGGCAAGTCGTCGCTCGCGTTCGGTACGATTTACGCCGAAGCGCAGCGGCGGTACTTGGAGTCGGTTGCGCCCTACGCGCGGCGGCTGTTTCACCAGCTCGGGGTGCCGCAGGTCGACGCGATCGAAGGGTTGCCGCCGGCGGTGGCGCTGCAGCAGCAACGGGGCTCCCCGACGACTCGCTCGTCGGTCGGCAGCGTCACGACCCTCTCGAATTTGCTGCGGATGTTGTACTCGCGCGCCGGTGACTACGCCGAGGGGCAATCGCATCTCGATGCGGAAGCTTTTTCGCCGAATACGCCGGCGGGTGCTTGCCCAGAATGCCATGGACTGGGTCGAATCTATGAGGTGACGGAGCGTTCGCTCGTGCCCGACGATTCGCTCACGATTCGTGAACGGGCCATTGCCGCGTGGCCGCCGGCGTGGGGCGGACAAAACCTGCGCGATATCCTCGTTTCGCTTGGGTACGACGTCGATACCCCGTGGCGCAACTTGGCGAAGAAGGATCGGGATTGGATCCTCTTTACCGACGAGCAGCCACAAGTGCCGGTTTATCCAGGGCTGTCGCCCGAAGAGACGCGCCGTGCGATTCGGCGCAAGGAGCCGCCCGACTATATCGGCAATTTTTCGAGCGCGAAGCGGCACGTGCTCACGTCGTTTGCCAATACGGAAAGCGCCACGATGAAGAAACGTGCGTTGCGCTACATGATCAGCCGCGATTGTCCGACGTGCGGTGGCAAGCGGCTGCGGCCGGAATCGTTGCAGGTCACGTTCGCGGGCCGCGACATTGCGGAGTTGTCCCGTGTGCCGTTGAAACTGCTCGCGAAGGTTTTTCGTCCGTGGTCTCACGGCAGCGCTCCCGGCTGGCGAGCTCTCGAGGCAGAGCGTCCGGAAAAAGCCATTACGTTGCGGCGAATCGCGGAGGACTTCACCACGCGGCTCGAGGTGCTGCTCGAGCTTGGGCTCGGGTATTTGACCCTGGAACGTAGCACGCCGTCGTTGTCGCCCGGCGAGTTGCAGCGGCTGCGTTTGGCGACGCAGGTTCACTCAAATCTCTTCGGGGTCGTGTACGTGCTCGATGAACCCTCTGCTGGTTTGCACCCTGCGGATACCGAGGCGCTGTTGGCGGCGCTCGACCGCTTAAAAGCGTCGGGCAACACGATCTTCGTCGTGGAGCACGAATTGGATGTAATCCGTCATGCCGATTGGATCGTTGATGTCGGGCCGGGCGCCGGGCAGCACGGCGGTCGCGTGCTGTACAGCGGGCCGTTGGGCGGACTGCGAACGGTCAAGGAATCGCGCACGCGCGAATTTCTCTTTGCCGAAAAGGCGGCGGCAACTCGTATCCCGCGGGAGCCCGTGGGTGCGTTATCGTTGGCGGGCGTCAGCCGCAACAACCTCCGCGACGTCGCCGTGGATATCCCCCTGGGCGTGCTGACGAGCGTCACCGGCGTTTCCGGTTCCGGCAAATCGAGTCTCGTCAGCCAGGCGTTGGTGGAACTCGTGGCGACCCATTTGGGTCATGCGATGGTTGACGAGCCCGCTGAAGACGAGGAGGAGATCGAGCCGAAAATCGATCGTGCGAGCGGCGGCCGGATTGTGCGCGGACTGGAGACGGTCAAGCGCCTCGTGCGCGTGGATCAGAAGCCCATTGGCCGCACGCCGCGTTCGAATCTCGCGACCTATACGGGCTTGTTCGATCACGTGCGCACGCTGTTCGCCGCAACGTCGGCAGCCAAAGCGCGCCGTTTCGATGCGGGCCGCTTTTCGTTCAACGTTGCTAAAGGTCGTTGCGAGACCTGCGCGGGTGAAGGATTTGTCATGGTGGAATTGTTGTTTCTGCCGAGCGTATACGCGCCCTGTCCGACCTGCCATGGTTCGCGTTACAACGCGCAGACGCTCGGCGTGAGGTATCGCGGCAAGAACATTGCCGAGGTGCTCGCCATGACGGTCGATGAGGCGCTCACGTTTTTTGCCGACGAACCGATGCTGCAACGAGCGTTGCAGGTTTTGCACGAAGTGGGGCTCGGTTATTTGCGGCTGGGCCAGCCGGCGACGGAGCTGTCGGGCGGTGAAGCGCAACGGATCAAGCTGGCGACGGAGCTTCAGCGGGCGCAGCGTGGGCATGCGTTGTATGTATTGGATGAACCAACGACCGGCTTGCATCCGGCGGATGTGGAGAAACTCCTGACGCAGCTGCACGCGCTGGTGGAGGTCGGGAATACGGTCGTCGTGGTGGAGCACGACATGCGTGTGATTGCCGATAGCGATTGGGTGATCGATCTCGGCCCCGGTGCCGGAGAAGAAGGCGGCCGCATCGTTGCGACTGGCCGGCCCACTGACGTCGCCAAAAGCCGCGAAAGCGCGACGGCCCCCTATCTAGCCCGCTACTCGCAGATCGTTTCGATGGCCCACATGTCAGGGGGGGCTCTTAGGGACAGGTCAAAAACATTTGACGAATAAGCAAAAACGATTTGTCGTACCTAGGTGCGAATGGCCCGAATCAAGGTGCCGGCAAGGGACGGCGAGGCGGTTTACCACGCAATGACCCGCGTCGTGAACGGCGAACATCTCATTGACGACGTCGGCAAGGAGGTGTTGCGCCGCCAGCTGTGGCAGGTGGCAGAGTACTGTGGGGTTCAGATTTTAACGTACGCGATCTTGTCGAATCATTTTCACGTTCTCATCCGAGTGCCGCGGTTTAGTTCGATCGACGATCGGGAGCTCATCCGACGGTATCGAATACTATATCCCAAGCCGACACGCTATCGGCAGGCGCAGCTCGACGTGATCGAAGCGCAGCTCGAAACAAACGGGTCTGAAGCAGTGGCTTGGCGGAAACGCCAATTGGCATTGATGCACGATATTTCGGCATTCATGCGCTTAGTGAAACAGCGTTACAGCATCGCGCATAACAAGCGACATGGCCGGTACGGAACGTTATGGGCGGAACGCTTCAAAAGCGTATTAGTTGAAGCAAGCGGGCGCGCGGTCGAAGCGATTGCCGCCTATATCGACCTGAATCCCGTTCGGGCAGGACTGGTCGGAGATCCCAAGGATTACCGCTTTTGCGGCTATGCCGAAGCGGTTGCGGGCAATCGCGGGGCGCAAACTGGACTCCTTGCGGTCGTAGATGCGCCGGCTTGGACGAATTGCCAGTCGATTTATCGCCGCATTCTATTTGGTGGCGGATCTGCCGCGCGAGAAGGTGGTCGGCCGATTACGCCGCAACAATTTCATCAAGTCGTCAAAGAAGGCGGAAATCTGCCGCTGGCCGACGTGCTGCGATGTCGCATCCGGTACTTCACCGACGGTGCGGTTCTGGGTGGCCGGGCATTTGTCGCGAGTCATCTCGCGAAATATCGTGAGACGACCGGTCGGCGTCGGCAGCGCGACGTACATGAGATTCCACGAATCACAGGGTGGGGCGAAATGATGGCATTGCGACCACTCCGCCGGAATCCGTTCGGCTAAGCCCGGGGAAGCGACGGGTCCGTCGCGGTCGGTCGTACGTTTAGGTGAAATGGGACGCGGCGTGTACCAGCGCGGAAGTACGGGGCCCTGATGATAGAAAATGGGGCTCGCCGTTCCTGAACCACTGTCCTGACGCGGCGGATCGAGAAAATACCCGGCTATCGCGATCTGTGTTCTCGGTGCATATCGTGGTTCGATTTTTCTGCCTGTCCCTAGCCGCTGGCATTTCGAACTATTTTTTGCCTGTCCCTTTCGCCCTGGAGCCCTGATGTGCGCGACGCGAGCACGCTTCGACCTTGCGCCGGCGAGAATTGTCCAAAGCTTGGCTCAGTCATGAAACATCCGCCACTGTTGTTGCTCGCGTTGTGCGTTGGATTCATGGTTTGCCGTGCGACCGCCGCGACCGCGCCAGTCGAAGTGGTTATCATCGGAGACTCGACCGTGTCCGAATACCCGGCAGAACGGCCGGATCGCGGATGGGGACATTACGTGGAAGAGCGGTTTGAGCCAGGTGCAGTGAAGGTGACGAACCTCGCGGTGCCTGGACGCAGCACGAAAACGTTTCTGAACGAAGGCCGGTGGGAAAAGGCGCTGAAGCTCAAACCGGCGTATGTCTTCATTCAGTTTGGCCACAACGATTCTCACGCGCCGGAAAAACCGGAGGCGACCGACGCGGCGGCGGATTACAAAGCAAATTTGCGCCGGTATATCGACGAAGCGCGAGCGATTGACGCCAAGCCAATCCTCGTGACGCCGATGGTACGGCGTACGTTCGACGCCGACGGAAAATTCACCGAAGCGCCTTCTCCGGGTAACCGCCCGCTCCGAGATTACGCCGACGCGATGAAGGCAGTGGCCGAGGAAAAACACGTCCCCGTCATTGATCTCTACGCTTCGAGCAAGGCGCTCGTCCAGGAACTCGGTCCGGCCCGGAGCGCCGAGCTCGCGAACAAGCCGGGCGACGCGACGCACTTTAACGAGAAAGGTGCGCGTGCGATGGCGCACCTCGTGTTGGAGAAGTTGCGCGACGCAGCGCCTGAACTTGCTCGTTTGCTCCAGCCCGCGCCGAAGGCAAGCGATACGAAAGTCACGACCAATCCGAGTCCGCGGTGAGAGTTAAGTCTGCTCTCCGCGAGATGGGTGCTCGGACCTTGGCGCCGTTTCTCCGAGCGGGACTCTCGCGTTCGGCGCAGAAGGAGCCTCCGCACTTGCGGGAGAATCGAGCCGCCACTTTTGGAAAGCGGAACCATTTTGGTCTCTGGGTTCCGCCGTGACGCTGCCGACGATATCATGACTTGTCGCGACCAGGGTGTTCTTTCGACAGATCAAGTAGCCGTCCTTGAAAAGCCATTGTTGGCTGTCCTTGGTGGCTTCGGGAGGATTGATGCACAACCGACCGTGGTGGCCGGGTGAGATATCGAGTACATAGCCGGTCGCCTGATGGATGATTTGGTGGTGCAGATCGTCGATCTGCCACAAGCGCTTTTCGCTTCCGCCATCCGGCATCGCGATAACGGGCGCGCCGGGCCGAGAATCGATGCAGGTCAATACCAACCGTGTCGCGAGGCTTCTGATCACGCCGCTTTCGCGCACAATTTTATATCTAAAGTGCTGCAAAAGCGGCGGACGATTCTCCGGCATCGCCGGCTGGAACGACATGCCGTATCCGCGTGTATCCAGCGTGAACACCCCGAGGCTGGCGTGGTTGAGGCTGACAGTTCCGGCGTCGCGATTGAAACCGAGTTGGACGCTCCATGCCTCTTGCTCGCGCTGCGACATCGCGAGGACCGATCCCGCGCCGGTGCCGGAATGAAATCGGCTTGTGGCGCCCGTCAGGAAATACGTGCTTCCGTCTGGTTGACAGAACAGCAGGTAGCTAACGGGACCGCGCGTTTCAGCCGCTGGCTTAAAGCCCATGGGGATCTTGACGTGCAGAGGGACGGGACAGAATGCGACTCCTCCACCGTTCGCGCTAAAGGCTCTGCCCGAGAGCACGGTGCCCGGCCCGACGTAAAGTTCGATGAACGCCGGAGAACGGCTGGAGGAGGGTGCGCTCATCGCATGTTATTCCGGCACTTGATCGCGATGCTCCCGATAGTTCGCCGGCATATGCCGACGTTCGATCAGCTTATAGGGGACGCCTGCCTGAGCATCGGGAAACAACGCTTCAAAACTCTCTCTCGGCATGACGGTCCGAAATTTGTCCAGCATATCGTTGAACTTCGTGTTCACCGTGGACGCATATTCGTCATGACTCGCACTCGTACTGGTGAGGATGAGATCGTTATCCAATTCGAGCTTTAGCTTGTTGAACGCGCGATCGATTTCGAGCACGCGCGTCAATTGCTTCGAGGTGTGCAGTTGTTTGCTCGGAGGGAGCCAGGCGAGGATTTCTTGGACCTCGTGTTTGCGATCTTCGCCCTTCGTGTAATCGGCGAGCGCCGCAGCGGTATCGTGTCGCCTGACTTCGCGCGCCAGTTGCAACGTTTTCTTCGCGTATGCCTTCGCTCCGGCGCCGATCAAGGCGCTTGCCACGAGAGCGGAAGCCAGGAGCGTTGCCGCGCCCGCGGCCTTGCCATAAAAGTCATAAAGCCAATACGAGGCGTAGAGGCTCGGTGGCCAATTGACGGAAGTGGAAGTGAACGCGCCCATGCGCGAGGACCAGAGGATGCGATTACATGCCTGATGACATACTCCCTGCACGCCGTAAATCAGCCCAGCCCACGATGAAACGCTATAGCCGTTTTGTCCTGGGTTCTCTCGCCACCATGCGTCCCAATCCTCGACCAGCCAATCGCCTCTCGGCAGCAAGCTGAATTGCGCAATGCCCAATGCGACGGACAACCGCGCCGGCATGTCCGACGGCTGCTCCGTCGAGCCGAAGATCCAGGGCGTGTATAACTTTGCTGGGTACACTACGCCCGCATGTCCGCGTTCATTTGGCGCCAGGGCAAACGAGCCAAAACAAGGCATCGCATACGTTTTCGTGCCTTTTTGAGCGATCGCGTAGGTATGTTGGGCGGCCTCGAGGCCGGAGAGGTTGTAATAACCCGCTCTGATGGTGCAGTCGTAATACGTGGCCTTCTGAACGCGCGTGGATCGTGGCATAACAAGGAGTGGCATGCCAGCGGCCCCTCGCCGACATGAGTTGAAGGTGGAATCGCTGGATTCGCTTTCCTGGGTGGAGCGGCGTGACCATGGCGCGGGACCGCGGCGCGAGCAAAGTACATATCCATATAAAAGCCCGGATAGTAGGCTTATTTGCGCCGGCCTGATCCGCCACGACGAGCGGGCGCCGACTAACGCATCGATCTTTCTCCTAGAAGTTTGGGTTGCTACTGAAACCTACGATTAATTAGCGGTCATAATACAACGCGGTGGCACGCGTCGCAATTTGGGCCGCGTTTATATGAAAGTATATTAACTCATTTCCAATGTACGCCCCAACTGCGTTCGACCGGGCGCAAATGAAAGGCCGCCGAAGTTTTTTCGGCGGCCTGAGTGGAGACGGCGAGGATTCGTTCGAAATAGTCGGTCGCAGGATCGCCGGTCCCTGGTTCGAACGTTTCGTTCTTTTCACTCACGTCCGCGGCATCCATGACGAGCCGTTGAGTCCCTTTCCAAAACAACTCGAAAGCCGCGAGCGCGCTCAGTGTATCGTAGGTTTTTCAAACGATGGCGTTGTACTCGGGAAAAATGTCCTTGGAGTTGGGCATGGCCGCTGAGAGTAGCGCGCGCTTCCCTCAGCCCGCTCTCCTGCCACCTGACCGTTTCGATCGGGCTCTCGCGCCGCCAAACCCGCCACCTCCGCCGTCTTCAAGCTCACGCCACCATGATCCGTTTGTCGCCACTCCGCTTCGCCGTTCTGACGTTCGCTGGTTTGCTCGTGACCACCGACCTCGCGGCCAGGATCGAGAAGGTGCAGGCGCTTTCCGACGGTGCCGCCTTCGAACTCACCGAAGGACGCCTTCAGATTGAATTCATCACCGACCGCATTGCCCGCGTGCGCGCGACGCGGAACGCTGGCTGGACGAGGACGCCGAGCCTGATGCGCGTGGAAATCGCCGAGAAGCCGGGAAAAATTTCCTTCAGGGATTCGAGCGGCAGCGTCGAACTGCGTTCGTCGAAACTCATTGTCCGGATCAACCGCTCGACCGAGGCGGTTTCGTATTTCGATGCCAGTGGCAAACCCCTCCTCGCCGAGAACCCCGCCCATCCGCGCACGTGGGAGAAGATCCCGGTCATCAAGTCGGTCGCCGATCCCGCCACCCTCACCGGAGTCCAGACGGTCGATGGTGAGCGCGAGGTTGCCGAAAAATTTGTCCAGATCAGGGATCGCGACGCGTGGAAGGGAGCCGTCGCCTTTGGTTTCGCCGCTGACGAGGCGATTTATGGACTCGGCTTCGACGAGACCGAGGACCTCAACCTGCGTGGCACCACCAAGCGACTCTACCAGCACAACCTGCGAATCGTCATCCCCTCGCTGGTCTCCACCCGCGGTTATGGACTGCTGTTCGACGCCTACTCGGCGATGACGTTCGCCGACGGGCCCGAGGGTGGGTCGCTCAGCTTCGATGTGATCGACGACCTGGACTACTATTTCATCGCCGGTCCCGACATGAACGGGGCCTTGCCGGTTACCGGCAGCTCACCGGCGCCGCCAGCATGCTGCCCCGCTGGGCCTACGGCTACGTTCAGTCCAAGGAGCGCTATAAATCGCAGGGCGAATTGATCGGCGTCGTGGCGGAGTTCCGGCGACGCAAGATCCCGCTCGATGTCATCGTGCAGGATTGGAACTACTGGCGGCCGGGTGAGTGGGGCGGCGAGCCTGACCCGCGATTTTATCCCGACATTTCAGCCATGACCCGGGCGATCCACGATCTGAACGCCCATGTCATGATCTCAATCTGGGCCAATCCGAACGCTCGGACTTCGGCGGGAAAGATTCTGCAGGCCGGCGGCTACACGCTCGCGGGCACCAGTTACGTCGATATGTTCGATCCGAAGGCCCGTGCTCAATATTGGAAGATCATGTGGGAAAATCTCGGTCGCCACGGCATCGACGCGTGGTGGTGCGATTCGACCGAGCCGGTCGTCGCCGACTGGAAAGCGGCCCGGCGGGAAAATCCCGACGAAGCGAACATCGCGGCGCTCGCCAAACTCATCGACCCTCAATTTCTCAACGCCTACGCCCTCGAAGATTCGAAGGGCATCTTTGCAAACGCGCGCCACGCCTCGCCCGGCCATCGCGTCCTCAACCTTACCCGGTCGGGCTACGCCGGCAGCCAGCGCACCGGCTCGGTCCTGTGGACGGGCGACATTTCCGCCCGCTGGGACGTGCTCGCCCGGGAAGTGGCATCCGTCCAGCGGCTCAGCGCCTCGGGCCATCCCTACGTCAGCAGTGACACCGGCGCATTCTTCGTGAAACACGGGCGCGAGTGGTTCCGCGCCGGGGACTACGACAAAGGCGTGGAGGACCTCGGCTACCGGGAACTTTATAGCCGCTGGCTCCAATTCAGCGCGTTTCTGCCGATGTGCCGCAGTCACGGCACGGAAACGCCGCGCGAACCCTGGCGCTTCGGCGAACCGGGCACGCCGTTTTACGACACGATCCTCGCCACCATCGATCTTCGCTATCGCCTGCTGCCGTACCTGTATTCGCAAGCCGGCCTCGTTGCCACGGAAGGCGCCTCGCTCCTTCGTCCCGTCGCGTTCGACTTTCCCGGGGATGTGCGAACCCACGACCTCAAGACGCAGTTCCTCGTCGGCGATGCCCTGCTCGTGGCGCCCGTGCTCACGCCGATGTATTACGCGAAGGATTCCACGCCGCTCAACAATGTGGCAAAAGCCCGTGACATTTATCTGCCCGAAGGTTCGTCGTGGATCGATTTCTGGACCGGGCAGTCGCACGCCGGCGGTCGAATGCTCACGATGGATGCTCCGCTGGAACGCGTGCCGCTGCTCGTCAAAGCCGGCGCCATCCTCCCGCTAGGCCCGCGCGTGCAATACGCCGACGAGAAACCCGGCGCCGCCATCGAGCTGCGCATTTACCCCGGAGCGGACGGCGCCTTCGCCTTTCACGAAGACGCCGGCGAAGGCTTTGGCTACGAGCGCGGAGAATTCTCGATCATCCCCATGTCGTGGGACAACCGCTCGCGAACCTTCAAGATCGACGCCGTGCGCGGCAGCTTTCCGGGTATGATCAGAGACCGCATCTTTCGCGTCGTGCTCGTGCAACCCGGCGAGGCCACCGGCACCGAACCCGCGGCTCACGCCAGTGAGATCCACTACAC
>CBINOT010000014.1:0-48869 GCA_966252355.1 uncultured Opitutus sp.
GGGGTACGGAGACTCCGCCCTACATGCCAACCAGATGGAGCCCTGCCTCACCGGCCGAGTGCTCGCCACCGAAGGCAATCTCAACAATCACCTGGGCGTACCGCTCACGCTGACGCGGATCGATTCCGGCCTGCACGATTTTGCCGTCGTCGAGGCCGGCATCAGCGCGCCCGGGGAGATGCGGCCGCTCGCGGAAATGATCGAGCCCGATGTGTCGCTCATCACGCTCATCGCTCCGGCACATACCGCGGAGCTCGGCGGCACCGAAGGCGTCGCGCGGGAGAAAGCGCAATTGCCGGCGGCGACCCGCGCGGCGGGCGTCGCCGTGTTTTCGCGCGAGACCTCCGACTACGCGGCGTTTCGCGAACTTGGGGTGCGGACGATGATCGTCGAGCGGGCCGACGTCTTGCGGCCGGCCGAGCCGCCGAAGGACACCGTTTACTTTACCCTCACGCAACGGGCCGACGAAACGGCCGTCGCCCTCGCGTACGGCCAGCCGCCGCCGATCGTTTTTGTCTTCCGCCGCGTCTCCGATGGCATGGCGCAAAACGCGGTGCTCGCGATCTGCGCGGCGTTATGGCTCGGCGTGCCGGCGGCGACGATTCAGGCCCGGCTCGCGGCGTGGCGCCCGGCGAAGCTGCGCGGCGAGATTCGGCGCGCGAACGGCCATCTGCTTTATCTCGATTGCTACAACGCGAATCCCGCATCGATGGCGGATGCGCTGGCGCTGTTCGATGCGATCGCGCCGGAGGGCGAACCGCGGCTCTACGTGATCGGCAGCATGGAAGAACTCGGCGAGGCGTCGCCGGCCTACCACCGGGCGCTCGGCCAATCGCTCGAGCTGCGAGCGGACGATCAGGTGTTTCTCATCGGCACCTACGCGAATGAAATTCGCGCGGGCGCGGTCGAGACCGGCGATTACGGCTCGCAGCTGCACGTCGTTCCGTCGGTCGACGCCATCGCCGAGATCGCGAAGCATTGGAATGGCGCCGTGTTCGTGAAGGGCAGCCGCCGTTACCAGCTCGAGAAGGTATTTGAATCCGCGCCGGCTCCGGCGATGGCGCACTAGCGCGGACCGTTCCATGCTTTCCTACCTCGCCAACTACGAGCACTACTTTGGGCCGTTGCGCTTGCTCGGCTTTCATACGCTGCGCACCGCGCTGGCGGCGCTGACGGCCATGTTCATCGGGTTCGTGATCGGGCCGCAGCTGATCCGCAAATTCCGCGAACTGAAATTCGGCCACGGTTATATCGACGACCGGACGGGCGCGCTGGGCGCCACCTATTTCGACAAGAAGCACACGCCCACGATGGGCGGACTCATTATCTTCCTGTCGGTCTTCGTCAGCTCGGTGATGTGGGCCAAGCCCAATATTTGGGCGTTCGTCGCGCTCTTCGTCTATGCCGCGCTGACGGTTCCGGGCTTCCGGGACGACTATCTCAAGGTCGTGCATAAAAACCGCGACGGTATTTCGTCGTGGGAGAAGATCGGGTGGCAGACGCTCGCGACGCTGGGCGCGCTCGGAATGCTGCTGTGGCATCCCGACAGCAAGGTCGAGATCCGCGAGTTTTGGATCCCCTTCGTGAAGCACGCCATCATTCCCAGCATGCCGATCTGGCTGCTGCTGGTTTTGATCTACCTGTGGATCGTCGGATTCAGCAACGCGATCAATCTGACCGACGGCCTCGATGGGCTTGCGGTGGGCTGCACGATCACGGTCGCGCTCGTTTTCGGCGTCATGGCTTATGTCGCCGATCATTCGAAGCTCGCCGATTATCTGCTCATCAGTCACGTGCCTGGCGTCGGCGAACTCACGGTGATTTGCGGCGCGCTCATCGGCGGTTGCATGGCGTTCCTTTGGTTCAATTCGCATCCGGCCGAAGTTTTCATGGGCGACACCGGTTCGCTCGCGCTCGGCGGTCTGCTCGGCGTGATGGCGTTCATGGTCCACCAGCCGCTGACGCTCGTGATCGCGGGCGGCGTGTTCGTCATGGAGCTGCTCTCGGTCGTCGCGCAAGTCGGCTGGTTCAAATACACGAAACGCCGCTTTGGCGAAGGGCGCCGCATCTTCCTCATGGCGCCGGTCCATCATCATTTTCAGAAGCTCGGCTGGCCCGAGACGAAGGTCGTTCTTCGTTTTTGGGTGCTCTCCCTTGGCTTCGCGCTCGCCAGCCTCGCGACGCTCAAACTGCGCTAATCATGAACTCCACGCGTGACTTCGTCCGCCCAGCCGTGGCCGGCCTTTCTGCCGGTCGCGTTTTTCGCGCCATGCCTCGCAGCACGATGTCGACGCTGACTCGCGCCGGCCTGCCGGTCGTGAGCAATCGCGCCTTCGTCAGCGCCTGGATGGCGCGACGCGAGAAACTCACCGGCACCCCGCAGCTCGCCCGCGGTTGCTGATGCCGCTCGCTCCGTCAGCGTCGATCGCGCCGCTGCTGGCCAAACCCGTCGCCGTGTTCGGTGCGGGCGTCAGCGGGGAAGGCGTGCGCACGCTGCTCGATGCGCTGGGCGCAAACAGCATCATCTACGACGACCAAGGCAGGGACTTCACGGCGGCGGCCGCCCGGCAACACGCCTTGGCGATTTTCTCGCCGGGCTTTGCGCCCGAACATCCGTGGCTCGCGCGTGCGCGTGCCGCGGGCATCGAATGCCTCGGCGAATTGGACTTCGCCGCGCTGTTCTGGCGCGGCCGAATTGTCGCGATTACCGGCACCAACGGCAAAACGACCTTGACCGAGTTTCTTACGCACGCGTTGCGCGGCATCGGTCGCGACGCCCATGCGACGGGCAACATCGGCCATTCCTTTTCGCGGCTCGTCGTCGAACTCGATGGCGGAACGCCGGACAGCCTAGCGGTGTGCGAAGTGAGTTCGTTTCAAGCTGAGACACTGAAGCACTTCCAGGCGGATGCGACGCTTTGGACGAATTTCGCGGAGGATCATTTGGAGCGACATCCCACCTTGGAGGCGTACTTCGCGGCCAAGTGGGCGCTCGTGACGCGAACCGGGTCGCGTGACGCTTCTGGGGGGCGGGAGGGGCTGTCCGTCGCGCCAAAATCTGAAGTCGCGAAGGTGCCGGGGCATAAAGCCCGCGCGACCCTTCGATCCACCGAGCACAAAGAACACGGGCAAGATGCCCGTGCCACTCGAGCCGTCTTCCTCGGCTCTTCGGTTCGCCGTTACGCGGAGAAATTCGAACGTCCGCTGAGCAGCGTCGTCGCGGTCGCGACGGAAGCGCAGCCGGCCGATGCGCGGCTCGCGCGCACCGTGTTCGCCGACTATCCGCAGCGCGAAAACTTCCTTCTGGCCCGCGCTTGGTGGGAGGCGGAACACCTCGACACGGCTGCGCTTTATGCGGCGGCGCGCAGCTTCAAGCTCGGCCGGCATCGCCTTGCCCGCGTCGCTGAAATCGGCGGCGTCACGTTCTGGAACGATTCGAAGGCAACGAACTTTCACGCCGTGGAGGCTGCGCTGGCCCGTTTCACCACGCCGGTCGTGTTGATCGCGGGCGGCAAAGCGAAGGGCGGCGATCTGGGCGCTTTCATCCACCGCGTCACACCGCGCGTGCATCACATCGTCTTGATTGGCGCGACCAGCGCCGAACTCGCTTCGCATTGCGCCGCGTCTCGGGTCGCGCATTCCACTTGTTCCTCGTTGGCCGAGGCAGTGCGGCGCGCGGCCGAGTTGGCGCCGCGCGGCGGTCACGTTTTGCTGAGCCCCGGTTTCGCCAGTTTCGACCAGTTTCGGAACTATGAGGATCGCGGTGAGCAGTTTGAGAAATTAGTCCGCGAACTGCAGGCTGTACCGAGCGAAAAACCAGCCGCCGCGGCGTCCAATTTGAGATAGCTTTCCCCGTGCAACTCTTCACAACCGACAATCCATTCCTCCCATGAAAATCCTGAAGATTTTCGGCATCGTCGTGGGCATTCACGTCTTCGCCCTCATCCTGATTTTTGCGAATCCGGGATGCAGTTCCACGACCAAGCCGCCACCCGAGCCAGCCGATACGGTCGCCAAGGCGGACGCCGCGCCGATGATCACCATTCCTGCGCTCGCTCCGGCGGCGCCGCCGTCGGATCCGTCCAACACCGCGCCTTTGCCCACGGGATTCAACCCCGATGCCCCCGCGAGCTACGATAGCTCGAGCCCGGGCATTCGTTTCACGCCCACGCGGCCGAACACGCCCGCCGCTTCCGTCGTGCAGCAGCAACCGGTCACGGACGTTACGCCGGCAGCCACTTACAGCGTGAAGTCGGGCGACAGCCTGTGGACGATCGCGAAACGGAATCATATCTCGGCCTCGGAGCTGGCGAAGGCGAACAATCTGACGACGACCGCCGTGATCCATCAGGGTCAGAAGCTCATCATCCCCAGCAAGGCGGCATCGCCGGCCCCGTCGAAGAGCGGATCCGCGTCGACGGCTTCAACGGCGTCGTCCAACGCCAGCGTGGGCTCCAGCGCATTGAGCGAAGCGAAGTCGAGCGAGGCGGGATCGAAGTCTTCCAGCAGCAACGAGCTGCCTCATACTGTGAAGACGAACGAGACGATCGGGATGATCGCGCGGAAATACGGAGTGCGGGCGCGCGACATCGAAGTGCGCAACAATATCACCGATCCCGCCAAGCTCCGCGCGGGCGCCGTGTTGATCATTCCTGGTTGGAAGTCGACGGCAGGTAAGGGCAGCAAAGGCGCGTCGAGCGACACGACCGCGAAAGCCAGCTCGTCGACGGCCCCGGCCGAGCCGAAACCGGAAACGCCCGTCAATATCCTCGAGCAAGAACAAGCCCAGCCGAGCGCGCCGTCGAGCAGCGTGCCCGTGATCCGCATCGACGATTCCACGGCCCCGGCCGCGAAGCCCTGAGCAACGGCGTCCGCGCGGCGTCGTTATGATACCCGACCGCCGTGCCAGCTCTCTCGCCTAGGCTCTCAGCGCCCCCTTCGATCATGCCGCAACCTCGGACTGCTTCGTCCGCCCGCTCGCTCGTCAATCCTGCCACCATCATTGTCGTCTGCGCCATCGGGCTCACGCTGCTTGGGCTGACCATTCTTTTCAGCGCGAGCGCGGCGTTTAAGAACAAGCACGGCGTCGACGTTCCCTATTACTATCTGCAAAAGCAGTTCATCGGCGTCGTCGTCGCCGCGGTGCTGTGTTGCTGCGTGAGCCGCGTCGATCTCGACTACCTGCGAAAATATGCGGGCTGGATCGGCGGAACGGCGTTGGTGTTGCTCGCCTTGGTCCTCGTGCCGCACATCGGCACGAGCGTGAACGGTTCGCGCCGCTGGCTGGGCATCGGGCCGTTCGCGTTTCAAGTTTCCGAATTCGGCAAGATCGCCCTCGTGTTCTGCCTCGCGCACTATCTGGCGTTGAATCAGACGCGGATCGGCGAGTGGAAACGCGGCTTCGTCTGGCCGCTCGGCATCGTCGGCGCGTTCGCTTTGCTCGTGCTGAAGGAGGTCGACATGGGCGCGGCGGCGCTGATGACCGTCGTGGGTTTTTCGCTCCTCTTCCTCGCCGGCGCGCGCTGGCGTTATCTGATTCCGACCGTGCTCGTCGCGATGATGGGTTTCGTCGTGATCGTGCAGCATTCGCCCAACCGGGTGCGCCGCATCGCGGCGTTCCTCGATCCCGAGGGCACGCGGCTGGGCGCGGGCTACCAGAATTGGCAAGCGTTGCTCGCCTTCGCGTCGGGCGGCACCGATGGCACGGGCTTGGGGCAGGGGAGGCAGCAATTGAATTATCTGCCCGAGGCGCACACCGACTTCATCTTCTCGGTCATCGGCGAAGAACTCGGCTTGCCGTTCACGCTCGGGGTCGTCGCGACGTTCGCGATCATTTTTCTGTGCGGCCTGGTTCATCTGCGGCGCGCGCCGAATCTATTTCATTATCTCCTCGTCGCGGGATGCCTGCTGCTCATGTGCATGCAAGCGATCGTCAACCTCGGCGTGGTCACTTCGCTCTTGCCCAACAAGGGCATGCCGCTGCCGTTCATCAGTGCGGGCCTGTCGAACTTGCTCCTGATGGGCGTGCTGGTCGGCATCATCATCAACACCCAGCGCACGTGGGGCCGGGCCGTCTTGCCGAACGCGGCCGGCGCCATGCGCGAGGTCTTGGCCTAACCCATATCTCATGAGCCGCTTCATCATATCGTGTGGAGGAACGGGTGGACATCTCTCGCCGGGAATTTCGCTGGCCGAGGGGCTCGCCGTTCACGGTCATGAATCCGTGCTGCTGATCAGCCAAAAGAAGGTCGATGCGCGGCTGGTCGAAAAATATCCGCAGCTGAAATTCGTGCCGATGCCCGGGACCGGGTTCGGCTGGAAGCCGGCGACGCTCGCGCGTTGCGTGACGTCCCAGTCGCGCGCGTTCTCGTTCTGCCTGCGTCTGCTCCGGGCGCAGCGTCCGGATGCGATCGTCGGGTTCGGCGGCTTCACGTCGGCCCCCTTGGTCCTCGCCGCGCGCGCGCTCGGCGTGCCGGCGGTATTGCATGAGTCGAATCGCGTTCCGGGGCTGGCCATTCGCATGCTTGGCCGCTTCGCGCGGCGCGTCTATCTTCCGCCGGGCATCGAACTCGCGAGCGTGCGCGGTACGGCGACCCGGCATATCGGTCTGCCGGTGCGTCGCGAGATCCAGCGAACGCCCGCTGCCGCGGCGCGGGAAGCGCTCGGGCTCGATCCGAATCAACGCACGCTGGTGGTGCTCGGCGGCAGCCAGGGTTCGAGTCCGCTCAACGATTGGACGCGGCAGAACCTGGAGGCGCTCGCGACGGAGGGTATCCAAGTTTACTGTGTCACGGGCTTGGGCAAAGGCGCCGCGACGAAGACCGAGTTGAAAGCGAAGACCGGTGCGGCGGTGCGCGCGATTTTCGAGCCCTTCTGCGATCGCATGGCCGTGGCGATGTCGGCCGCCGATGTCGTCTTGTCGCGTGCCGGCGCGGGCACGCTGGCCGAACTGATTCGCTGCGAAACGCCGGCGATCCTCGTGCCATTTCCGCAAGCGGCCGACGACCACCAGCGCGCGAATGCCGCCTATTTCGAACAGCAGGGCGGCGGAATCGTCGTGCCACAAACGCGACTCGGCGAACTGCGCGCGGAAGTGCTCGACGTCCTGACGAACGATTGGCTGCTGCGCAAATTCCGCACGAATCTGCGCCGGATGGACCGCGCCAACGCGCTGGAGCTGATGATCCACGACCTCGAGCAAATCGCCCGGGGCGAAGACGAGGACGGCGCGCCCAGCGTCGCCATGGCGTGAGGATTGTCCGTCGTTCCATGCCTCCGTCTGTCACACCTTTCCAAGTTTCCGAAGTCGGGACGCGTGCCGCCCAATCCTCGACACAGAGGACACAGAGATCGAACCGGAGGACTCGGAGGATCGCGAGGTACTCGGTCCTGAATTCCGCCTCTGTGATCTCTGGTTCGGCCTCCGTGCGCTCGGTGACAAAGATCGAACCGAGCAGTCGCGGCTTTGCCGTGCTGCATTTTGACCGAAATTAATGAGACCTGTGGCTCGCCCTTTGCTTTTCGGTCGCGACGTCACCCGCATTCATTGCGTGGGCGTCGGTGGGATGGGCGTCGGTCCGTTGGCCATTTATCTCGCCCAAGTGGGCTTTGTCGTGACGGGCGAGGATGACGCGATGCCGGATGCGATGCGCGCGCTGCTGACGCGCGAAAAGGTGGCGATCGGCCCGATCACGAGCGATTGCGAGCTGGTCGTGTATTCGTCGGCGATCGCGGCGACGCATCCTGCTTACACCGCGGCGGTCGCGCGCAAGCTGCCCTTGGTGCGGCGCGGCGAGATGCTGGCGGAGGTGACGCGAGACAAGAAACTCGCGGCGATTTGCGGCTCGCATGGGAAAACCACGACGACGGCCATGCTGGTAACGGCGCTGCGGCGGACGAATTTTTCGGCGGGTTATGTGCTGGGCGGATTGTTCGCCGACGACACTCCGCCCGCGCGCGCCGGCTCGAACGACTGGGTCGTCGCCGAAATCGACGAAAGCGACGGCACGATCGAGCGCTTCTCGCCGGAAATGACTGTCGCGGTGAATCTCGATTGGGACCATCCCGATCACTACCGCAAGCTGGCCGACCTCGAAGCGACCTTCGCGGCGCTGTTTGCGCGGACGCGCGGGCCGGTGCTCGTGAGCGATGCGTGCGCGATGAGCGCACGCGTGGTAGCCGGGCTTCAGGAGTCGGGCGTTCAGATTATAGCTGGGCTCCGTGAGCCTGGTAGTGAACCGGGGTCGCGGACCCCGGCTACAGTGTCCGGCGCTGAACGCGGGTCGCGAACCCCGGCGACCTTGACCTTCGGACGATGCGGCGACTTTCAGGGCGAGATCGCGACGGAGTCGGGCGAAAAAATGGTTCTCCGACTCGCCGGCAAGTTTTCGCTGGCGGAAGCGACCGTCCGCGCGCGCGGCGATTTCAACGCGGCAAACGCCACGGCGGCGCTGGCCGCAGCGCAGTTGCTGGGTGCCGCACTGACGCCGCAGGCCTTGGCGGAGTATCCCGCGGTACGCCGCCGCCAGAGCGTGCTGCATGCGAACGACATCACGGTGCTCGAGGACTATGCGCATCACCCCGCGGAGATCCGCGCGCTGTTGGCGAGCCTGCGGCGGCGGGTCGCGGGCCGCGGACGTCTGATCGTCGTTTTCCAACCGCACCGCTTCAGTCGGACGGCGCAGTTCAAGCTGGAATTCGCCGCGGCCTTGTCCGGCGCTGACGCCGTGCACTTGCTCGACGTTTATTCGGCCGGCGAGGCGCCGGTCGCAGGCGGCACGACTGCGGACGTGTATGCGGAGTTGAAGCGCACTGCGCCGTCGCTGGCCGTGAGCTACTTCCCCGGAGACGACGCGCCGTTTTTTGGCGTGTTGTCGCGCGAGCTTCGTCCGGGCGATCTCGTGGCATTCGTCGGCGCAGGCGACATCGACAAGAAAGCGCGCGATTGGCTCGAGCTCCGCCGCGCGGCCGAAGCGAAGGCGGAGAGCTGGGACGCGTTTGTCGCCACCGTGAAGCCGCAGTTGGCGAAGGAGTCGAAACTGAAGCGCGAGGAGCCGTTGGCGGGAAAAACGACGATGCGGGTTGGCGGCGCGGCACGGGTGTACGCGGAACCGGCTTCGATTGCCGATTTGCAGACGCTCCTCCGCGAAGCGGCGGGCCGTACGGTGTCGATTTTCGTGCTCGGTCGCGGGTCGAACCTGCTCGTTCCCGATGAAGGCGTCGACGGCCTGGTGATCTCGCTGGCCCATGAAGCGTGGGCTCGGTTCGAGCCACGGGCGGACGGCCGCGTGTGGGCCGGCGGAGGATTGCGGCTAAAAAACCTCTGCGGCCTCGCGGCGAAGGCCGGTTTGGTCGGTTTCGAATTTCTCGAAGGCATTCCCGGTAGCGTGGGCGGCGCGCTGCGCATGAACGCCGGGGCGATGGGGGGATGGATGTTCGACGTCGTTGATGAGGTGCAACTGATCACGCTCGCCGGCGAGGTGAGAACGCTCGCGAAGTCCGCGATGCACGTCGATTACCGGCATTGCGCGGAGCTGCATCACGCGATCGCGCTGGGCGCGTTGCTCCGGCCGGCGGCCCAAGCCGACCTCGATGCCGTCAAGCGCCAGATGGACGCGTATGCCCGGAAGCGCCACGAGAGCCAGCCACGCGAGCCGAGTGCGGGATGCATTTTCAAGAACCCGCCGGGAACGTCCGCGGGTCGTCTCATCGACGAGTCCGGCTTGAAAGGCGAGCGGGTGGGGGATGCCGAGGTCTCGCCGGTGCATGCCAATTTCATCGTCAATCGCGGCCACGCGACGAGCGCCGACGTGCTCGAACTCGTGCGCCGGGTCCGCGCGCGCGTCCGCCAAGTCAAAGGCGTCGATCTCGAGCCGGAGGTGCTGCTCTACGGCAAAAAATGGGAGGAAGTGTTGTGAATTTTGGATTTGGGATTGCGGATTGCGGATTGAATACCGCGCTTACTAGCGCGCGGGTCACTTCGCCCCGACTCATGGCCGGAGCGTTTCCTCATCGGGGCGTAATGCCCCTCCCACCGTTTCGAACGGTCGCGCCTTCCCAAATGCTTCCTTTGCGGTTCGCTCCACTCCGCATTCCGCACTCCGCATTCCGCAATCCATGACTTCGCCCATCATCGCCGTATTTGCCGGAGGCACTTCAGCGGAGCGCGAGGTTTCGCTCGGGTCCGGCCGGGCCTCTGCGATTGCGCTGGCCCGGTCGTATCCGACCAGGCTCTTTCGCATCGAGGCCAATGCCTTGCCGCCCGAACTCGATCCGGCGTGTCATGTGGTTTTCTCGACGCTTCACGGCACGTTCGGCGAAGACGGCGGGATGCAGACGCTGCTCGATGCCGCGGGCGTTGCGTATGCCGGTTGCGACGCGGCGAGCAGCGCGCTGACGATGGACAAGTCGCGGACGAAACAAGCCGCCGCGGCGCGCGGCGTGCCGGTCGTGCCGGGAATCCGTTTCGAGGCCGCAAATAAGCCCTCGGCCGACGCGGTGGTTGCGCAACTTGGTGAGAGTCTTGTCGTGAAGCCGAATGCCGAAGGCAGCAGCGTCGGTCTGGGTTTGGTCGCCAGCCGCGCGGATCTCGTGGCCAAGCTGGACTCAATTGGATCCGGCTCCTGGTTGATCGAAAAGCGCATCTTCGGTCGCGAGCTTTCGGTCGGCGTCCTGCGGGGGAAGGCGATGGGCATCGTGGAAATTCGTCCGAAGTCCGGCGTGTACGACTACACCAGCAAGTACACCAAGGGCATGACGGAGTACCTCGCACCGGCGCCGCTCGAGCCGGCAACGACCGCGGCGATTCAGGTGGCGGCCGAGACGGCGTTCGCCGCGTGCGGCTGTCGGGATTACGCGCGGGTCGACTTCATGCTTTCCGAGCGAAATGGATTTTATTTGCTCGAAATCAATACGCTCCCGGGCATGAAAGAGACCAGTCTGCTGCCGATGAGCGCACGCTGCGCGGGACTCGATTTCACGGCTCTGGTGAGGGAGTTGGTTTCGCCTGCGCTCCAGCGTTTCCAGTCGGCGGTAGCCATGACGCATTCGTGAGCCGAGACACTCTTCAATTTCCGACCGCCCGCTCGTGGCGCGATATTCCGCAGCCGGTGGTGCCGCGCGCGATGTCGCGGGAAGGCCGCTGGCGTCTCGTGATGGCGACGCTGCGCGGGCTCGCGGTGCTGATCGCGCTCGGACTCGTCGGTGCGGGCGTCCGGCTCGTGTACGTTTCGCTGCAGGAGAATCCGAAGACGATCCCTGCGGTCGCGCGCGCGACGCCGATGAAGCCGGCCGAGCTGCGCACCGATGGCGTGCTCGATGCCACCTGGCTGGCGGACACGCTCGCGTTGCCGAAGGGCACGTCGTTGATGGACCTCGATCTCCAGCAGCTGCGGACGCGGTTGATGCAGGACAATCAAGTGTTCAACGCGACGCTCACACGTAATTTCCCGGATCGTCTCGTCGTCCAGATTTCCGAGCGGGCACCGGTGGCGCGCGTGAAGATCGAGTGGATGGACGAGCAACGGACCTTGCTCGTGGCGCGCGACGGCGTGATCTACGCTGGGCGCGGCTATGCCCCGGCGCTCTTGGAAACCCTGCCGTGGCTCGATGGCGTCGCCATCACCCCGCAAGGCGGCGGATTTCGTCCGATCGCAGGCATGGAAATCGCCGCCGAGTTGCTGGCGAAAGCGCGGCTGGAGGCCGAGCACCTCTACAATACCTGGAGCGTAATATCCCTCGCCCGACTCGCCACGGACCACCGCTTGGAGGTGCGTTCGAAAGACGGCACTTGCACGGTGTATTTCACCACGCGCGACGACTTTTTCCGGCAACTCGCGAAGTTGAATCACATCACGGAGCAACTGGCCGGCAAGCCGGTGGCCAAGGCCACAATCGATATTTCGTTGAGCCCGGATGTGCCGGTTATGATCGAGCCCGCGACGACGGCCGAGGCCCCCAAGGGCGGCCATGCTACTCCGCCGCCCACCGACACGCGCCTTACCTCCGAGTCGCCGCTCCGTATCGGTGCGACCGCCGCCATGCTTCAGCAGGCGAGGTCCGAGCGTGCCCTTTTCGTTCTCCCGCAATCCCAGCCTAGCAAGACCCATCGTGAGCTCTAGACCCATGTTCATCGGCGCCGTCGAAATCGGCACCTCGAAAATCACGGTCCTCGTCGGCGAGTACACCGGTCGCGAACTGGCGATCATCGGGCGCGGCGAGTGCTCGTCGCGCGGGGTCATCAAGGGGACCGTCGTCGATTACAAGGCCGCGAGCGAATGCACGCACAGCGCGCTCGAGCAGGCGGAGCGCGATGCCGGCGAGCGGATCGACGGCGTGTTCCTCGCCCAAACCGGCGGGCACCTCGAAGGTTTCTACAACGAGGCGTCGGTTAACGTGAAGGCCTCGGACAACATGATCGATGCCGCGGATATTCGCACCGTGTGCGATCTCGCGAAATCGAAGGAGCTGCCCGGCGGCCGCATGGTGGTGCACAACATTCGCCGCCCCTTCCGCGTCGACGGTCGGCTGGTTCCCGGCAGTCCCGAGCATCTCGTCGGACAACGGCTCGAGGTCGGCTACTGGACCGTGCATGGCCAGGAACAGCGTTTGGCGGACAACATTCACGTGATCCGCGGCTTCAATCTCGAGGTGCGCGAGCTCGTGCTCGCGAGCCTGGCGGCGGGGCACATGGTAACGACGCCCGAAGAGCGCCAGCACGGCGTGCTCGCGGTCGACATCGGCGCGGGCACGACGGATTTTGTGCTCTATCGCGATGGCGCACCGCACATCACGGGCGTATTGCCCGTGGGCGGCACGCACCTGACGAACGATTTGAGCATCGGCCTTCGGCTTACCGAAGGGCAGGCCGAAAAGTTGAAGCTGCGCTTTGGTCGCGCCAATGTGACGACTCGCGACAAGGCGCAAAAAGTTTGGCTCGACGGCAATTTCGCCATCGGCGACCGCCAGTTCCCGCAGCAGATGATCGAGCAGATTACTTCCGCGCGGACGTGGGAATTGCTCGAAGTCGTGAAGAAGAAACTCGGCACCGCCTTTTCGCCCGAAACGTGTTCGGGCGGCGTCGTGCTGACGGGCGGTACCGCCAAGTTGGCGGGGATTGCGGACGTCGCCGCGAAAGTCTTCGGCGTGCCCGCGCATTTGGGCGAAACTCCGGCATGGGTCAGCGAGAACATGCGCGATCCCGGCTACCACACCGCGCTGGGCCTGCTCTATTATGGCGTCAGTTCGAGCGCCGAGCGCGCGACCGCCAGTCGTCGGAGCGGCGGCTTCCTCACCAATGTGAAACGGCTGTTCGCGAACGCCTGACCGTCCCGCACATGAACTTGAACGAACTTCCCCTCGAGCACGGTCTGCTCACCGACAAGAACATCGCGATCAAGCTCGTCGGCGTGGGCGGCGCCGGCTCGAACGCAGTCGACCGCTTGAAGATGGAGAACCTCGAACGGCTCCAACTCGCGGTGATCAACACGGATTACCAAGCGCTCGCGAGTTCGCCGGTGCAGGACAAGGTGCTGATCGGCATGGGTGTGACCCGCGGTCTCGGCGCGGGCGGCGATCCCGATCGCGGACGCGAGGCGGTTGAGGCCGATCGCGAGAAGGTGGCGGCGGTCGTGAAGGACTGCAATTTGGTCTTTCTCGTGACCGGCATGGGCGGCGGCACGGGCAGCGGCGCGTCCCCGATCGTCGCGGAAATCGCCGCCGAAGCGGGTGCGCTGGTCATCGCGTTCGTGACGATGCCGTTCAGCTTCGAGGGCGGTCGGCGGTTGAAGCAGGCGGAAGAAGGCCTGCGCGCGTTGCGGCAGGTCTGCGACGCCGTGATTCCGTTGCCCAACGACGTGCTGCTCCAGGAAGCGGCGGAAAACGAAACCGTGCTCGATTCTTTTGCGCGGGCCGACGAATGGATCGGTCGCGGCGTGAAATCGATCTGGGCGATGCTGTTCAAGACGGGTCTGATCAATCTCGACTTCGCCACCTTGCGGCAGGCGTTCCAGAACCGTGGCGGCAAGACGCTGTTTGGTTTGGGCGAAGGCCAGGGCGAAAACGCGATCGCCGACACCATTTCGAGCCTGAAGCTGTGTCCGCTGCTGCACACGCCGGAGTTCTCGCGCAAGGCCGACCGCCTGCTCGTCAATATCGTCGGCGGTGCGGATCTCACGTTACCGCGCGTGAATGAGCTGATGTCCGCGATCACCGAGCAATTCGGACGCGATTCGCACATCATCATGGGCGCGGTGATCGATGAGGATCTAGCGGGCCGGGTCGAAGTGTGTGTGATCGGCACCAGCGACATGGGCACCCGTTCGCTGCCGCCGCGTCGGCCTGTCACGACCGGTCGCAAGACGACGCCGGCATCGGTTCCGCCCTTCGAAGCGCCAGCCCCCGCGGCGCCGAGCCCGGTGGCCACGAAAGAAGTCGCGGCGAAGCCGTCGGCTGCGGCGAAGATCGCGCAAGAAGAATTTGGCTTCGGCGAAGTCGAAAGCCGCGGGTATTTCGAAAAGACCGAGCGGAATCTCTTCGACGGCCAAGACCTCGACGTCCCGACCTATCTCCGCCGCGGGATCAAGATCACGATCTGAGGGCGGGGCGCGTTCTCCCATCATTCGCCCGCGCCAAGGCAGGGACGCCTCGGAGGCATCCTACCTAGATGACGAGCCACGTTCTAGCGTGAAAAACGTGTACCGAAAATTCGCGTCCGCGCTGTCACGGCGCTCGATCTCGCGCCACGGCCGATCACGCCACTCCGGAAAATAACGGTCTCCCGCGACCTCCGCGTGGACCAGCGTGAGGTGCAGGCGGAGCGGACGGTCCAAGGCGAGGGTCTCTTCGAAGATTTTTTGGCCGCCGCATACGAATAGTTCGCCGGGCAACGCCTCCGCGCTCGCTAAGGCTTCGTCGAGTGAGGACGCCGTGAGCGCGAGGCTCGCTCCTTTCTTCCGTGCGGCGTCCACCGTGGCATCGTCGCTGCGCTTTGCCTGCGACAACGGATGGCTCGTGATGACAATAGGCTGCCGTTGTTCGCGCGTCGCCTCCGGCCAGGTGTCGAAACAGACGCGGCCCAGCACGCACACCGCGCCGACGGTGAGGGCGCGAAAATAGTTGGCGTCTTCCGGGATCCGCCATGGCAACTTACCATTTCGACCGATGACGCGGTTCTCGGCGCAAGCGACGGCGATATGGAGCAGCTTTGGCATGGAACTAAGGCACAGAAAGGTGCCCACGAAATACACGAAACGCACGAAAGGCCAAATCGTTTAGGCCCACGGAGCATGATCGAAATCGCCGGTGGATTTCATGGGCAAGTCCTCATGCTGTGGCTCCCACCTGATCGGCTTTATCTTTTCGTGTGCTTGGTGCGTTTCGCGGGGATGATCCGGCTTGTCCGACCACTTGTCTCACGGCCGGACCTGCGCATCGTCGTCGGATGATCATCGGAGTCCCGAAAGAAATTAAGATCGGGGAGACGCGCGTCTCGATGACGCCGAGTCTTTGCCGACGTTGTGTTTCGCTCGGCGCGAAAGTGCTGATTCAGAAAGGCGCGGGTTTGACGGCCGGTTTTGGCGATGCCGAGTACCGCGCGGTCGGAGCAACCATTGTCGGAGACGCTTCGAAGGTATGGCGCGCGGCCGATCTGATCTTGAAAGTCAAGGAGCCCCTGCCGGCGGAGTACGAGCTGCTGCAGAGCGACCAAACGATCTTCACGTACCTCCATTTGGCGGCGGGACCGGAACTCGCCAAAGCGCTGCTGAAAAAGCGCGTGCTCGGCATCGCTTACGAGACGGTCGAAGGCGTGGACCGCAGTTTTCCGCTGCTCAAGCCGATGTCGCAAATTGCCGGACGGCTTTCGATTCAGATCGGCGCGTATTTCTTGCAGTCGCAGCACGGCGGCTCGGGCGTGCTGTTGGGCGGAGTCCCAGGGACGATGCCCGGCCATGTCGTCGTCGTTGGAGCGGGCAATTCCGGCGCACACGCCGTGCAAATGGCCGTGGGGATGGGCGCTCGGGTCACGGTCTTGGATCTCGATCCACGCAAGCTCGAGGCGCTCGATATCGAGTACCGCGGTCGCGTGGTGACCTTGATGTCGAATCCCGCGAACATCGAAAATGAAATCGCCGATGCCGACCTCGTGATCGGTGCCGTGCTGATCCCAGCGGCCAAGGCCCCGACGGTGGTCACGAAGAAGATGGTCGCGAAGATGCGGCCCGGCAGCGTCATCGTCGACATCGCCATCGACCAAGGTGGATGCATCGAGAGCATCCGGCCGACTTCACATCGGAAGCCCGTGTATCTCGAACACGGCGTCATTCATTATGCCGTTCCGAATATGCCGGCGCTCGTCGGTCGCACTTCGACGCTCGCGCTGACGCAAGCGACCGAGCCGTACGTGACGACGTTCGTGCGCAAAGGTGTCGCGCGCGCTCTGGCGGACAACGAAGGACTGGCGCGGGGCGTCAACACCGAGAACGGCAAGATCACCTACGCCGCCGTGGCGAAAGCGCTCGGTTTCTCGGCGTAAGAATCGTTTTCGACAACCCGGGTTTGTCACGTATTACGTGACAAACCCGGCTGGGGAACAGCTCGAGGCTTCGGGCAAAGTAAATGCGTATTTATCCCACGCGCGGGACAGAGTCCGGACTTGTCGCGTGGGCGGGTTCCGGATGAGATTCCGCCCATGGATCGTATACCCCGAACGGTTCTAACGCTGCTCATCGCGGCGTGGGCCGTGATCGCGCGGGGAGCGGAAGCCGAGCCGACTTGGCTGCGCATCGCGACACCGGAGTTCACGATCATCACGTCGCTCGACCGCAAGGAAGCGATCGCGCGCGGGAACGAGTTTGCGCAATACATCGCGGCGCTGCGCTCGTATTTCAGCGACACCGCGGCCGCCTTGCCGCCGTTGACCATCGTGGTCTTCGCCGACGACGCGGACTTCGGCCAATATCGGCCGCAGAAGAACGGTAAACCCGAGCGCGTGGGCGGTTATTTCGTGCGGCACGAGTCGTGGTCGGTCATCGGCCAACCCGCGCACACCACGGACGAAGCTCGGCGCACGATTTTTCACGAGGCGGTGCACTGGTTCACGAGCGCGTCCGAAACGCCGAATCCGGCGTGGCTCGAAGAAGGCATGGCCGAGGTCTTCTCGACGTTCCGCGTCGAGCCGGGCAAGGCCGTTTGGGCCGAACTCATTCCGGATCACGTGGAGCGGGTGGCGCACGAAAAACTCCTGCCCCTCGAGCGCCTGCTTTTCACGCCGCGGTCCGAGGTCTTCGACGACATTCGCCACACGAACATGTTCTATGCGGAGTCGTGGGCGTTCGTGCACATGCTGATGTTCGGCAAGACGAAGGTCGCGCGCTCGGCGCTCAGCGCGTACAGCAAGAAACTCGCGAGCGGGATGAATCCCGACAGCGCTTTCATCGATGCGTTCGGTCGCACGTACCAGGAGATGGATCGGCAATTTCTACGCTATGTCGGGGACGGGCAGTTTTACGTCACCCGCCGCCGCTTGGCGCAAGTGCCCGCCGTGCGCGCGGAGCCGGCTTCGCCGATGGACGTCGAGGACGCGCTGGCGCGGCTTGCGATCGCCGCGCGGTTGTATCCGGAGGCCATCGAACATGCTCGCGCCATGACGGCACGAACTCCGACCGATCCCCGCGGACACGCTCTGCTTGGCATCGCGCTGTTGGAACGGGGCAAGGACGGAGAGGCGTTGAAGGAGCTGGAGTTGGCGGCGCGCTATGGCACGACGGAGTTTCAGCCGTATTTCGAGCTCGGGCGTGCGCTGCAAAAAGCGGCGGTCGAAAACGGCGGGGCGATGTCGGCGGCCGATGCGCGTCGGGCCGCCGATTACTATGAACGGGCCTTCGAGCTATATCCGAAATTCGAAGGGACGTACACGAACCTCGCGGGCGTCATCGGTTTTGTCGAGAGCGTCAACGAGCGTGACGACGCGGTCCTCGCCGCGGGCGCGAATCGGTTTCCGGGCAATCCGATGATCACGCTCGGTCGCGCCCAAATCGCGCGGCGTTCAGGCGACCGCGAAGTCGCCCGGCGATTGCTCGACCAAGTGCTGACGCGCACGGCCGACTGCGGCAGCGCCGTGGCCCGATTTGCGGTCGATATCCGGGATGGTTGGGAGGCGGAGGAAATTTTCCGCTCCGCCAACGATTTGATTGCGGTCCAAAATTACGACGAAGCGCTGGCGCTGATCGATCGACGGGAAGCGGCGATTTCGGACGCGTCCATTCGCGGGCAAATCATAGCGCTGCGGCGGCACGTCGAGGGCGGGCGGGCGACGCGGAAGATCAATGAAGCGCTGCAGGCCGAGCGTTGGGACGACGCGCGACACATTATCGAGGGCGTCATCGCTTCCGATTTGCCGGATACCACGAAGAACGCGGTGAAGCGCGCGTTGGCCGAGCTCGATCGCCGGACATCGAACCGCGCGAACTGCGTGCGGTAAGGCAGGCGCCGAGCCGGCGCGCGGCCGAATTGCCCTAATGCGGGGGACGCTTCTCCGACCAGTAGCGAACCGGTCGGAGCGTGTGCGGTGGTTCGCGGCTTTAGGCCGCGGCCGGGACGATCTTCACGCTTTCGACTTCGATGCGGTCGATCGGCGTGCTCTTTTCGCCGCCGCCGCCGGACTTGGTCGGGACATTGGCAATGCGTTCGAGGACGTCGTCACCTCCGACCAATTTGCCGAAGGCGGTGTATTGCCGGTCCAGGAAACGCGCGTCGCCATGACAAATGAAGAATTGGCAGCCGGCCGAGTCCGGATGCGCGGAACGCGCGGCGGAAATAACGCCGCGCACGTGCGGACGGTCATTGAATTCGGCCTTTACCTTGTAGCCCGGATCGCCGGTGCCGGGCATCCCGCGTGCGTCCGGCTTCGTGTTCGGGCAGCCGCCCTGGATCATGAAGCCCTTGATGATGCGGTGAAACGCGGTGTGGTCGTAGAAACCATCGCGCGCGAGCTTCTTGAAGTTTTCGACATGTTTCGGCGCCACGTCGGGCCAAAAGGCGATCGTCATTTCGCCATAGGTAGTCTTGATGACTGCGACCTCTTGGCCGGCAGGAGATGGTGTAGCGTTACTCATGAGAAAGGGTGAGGAAGGTTCGGCGGGGGACATCCCGCAAGCGTCAAAATGAGCTGCGAGTGCGGCGAGTATGCAACCGATGAACAAATTTCATCGCGAAAAAAGGCTTCGTTGCACGAAACGTGCAATGGCGGGCGCGTGAAGAGCTCATGGCGAACTTTTTTCGGAAGCTGGGGGCAACGTCCCCATGCGCGCATTATGCTGCCGACGGATATTCCTCTCCTTGGGGCGGAGGGCAAGCAGGCGTGGCCCAAAGTGCGCCTCCCGCCGCAGGCCACCGATGGGACACTCAGCGACATCGCGCGCACCGCCGTGAAACTGGCGGCGCTTGGGCCCCGGCTGGCCACCCTCGCGCAGGCGACGGAGGAGCAGGCAAAGGCTCAGGCGGCGACCGCGGAGCATATTGCGGCTGCGACCAGCCAGCTCGCGCAAACGCTCGCGCGGGTCGGCACCGCCCTCGAAGGGGCGGCGGGCAACGTGCATGACGCGATGCGCGAAATCGTCCGCATTGCCGAGCAGACGCGACTCATCGCGCTCAACGCCAGCATCGAGGCGGCGCGGGCCGGCGACCAGGGCCGCGCGTTCGCCGTCGTGGCCGACGAAGTGAAAAAGCTCGCCGACGAAACGCGTGTTTCGACGGGGCGAATCGAAGAACGCGTCACCGCCATTCACGGTAGCGTGCAGAACGTCACTTCGATCGTGGGGTCCGGTCAGGCGGCGGACGAAGCATCGCAACAGCTCACCGTCGAGTCCGTCGATCGGCGAATACGGCTGATGGCGCAGACCACGGCGGGCCAGCGCGACGGCGCTCATGCGCTGCACGATCTCAGCGCTCAAACCAATGCACTGACCGAACGACTGCTGCTTGCCGTCGGCACGTTTCGATTTGCGATTCACGAGCGCGCCGCCCGCGACGTGGCGGCGCATATCGCGAGCGTCGTGCCCGTGTTGCACGATCGCGCAGCCCTCGAGGACAAGCTACATCGCTGGCTGCGAGCCGATCCTTGTTTCGAGTTGCTCTATGTCACCGACGCGCGCGGGCGCCAAATCGTGAGCAACATCGGTCGCCGCGATGGTGCGACGGTCGCAGATGCGAGCGGTTACAATCGGGACTGGTCGCGCCGGCGCTGGTTTACCGAGGCACTGCATTTGCCCGGCGACGTGCATGTGACGGATATCTATCGGTCGACGGCCACGGCGGACTTTTGCTTCACGGTTTCGGTCGCCCTGCACGATCCCCGCGGCGCGGTGACCGGCGTCTTGGCCGCCGACGTCAATTTTCAAACGCTCGTCACGACCGAAGCGCGGATACAGCGCGTGACAATGGTGACCAATCGTTCGCAGGATATCGTTCCGTTTGATGTCCCGGCTCCGCGGGCAGCGCTGCCATCGAACTTTTTCCGCTGACCCGAGCGGCCGCTAGCGGTCCGTCGAGTCCGGGGCGTTCTCGCAGCCGCGCGGACCCGGCACGCCCGCCCTATGACTTCACGCCGGAAACGCCTCGTCGATCCGCTCGCAGAAATGGTGAATCAGAAACAAATGCGCTTCCTGCGCCGCGGCGCCGCTTTGTCCGGGAATGACGAGGTCGCAGGTTGCGAGGCCTTTGGCTTTGCCGCCACCGCGCCCGAGGAAGGCGATCGATTCGAGCCCGAGCTTTTTCGCTTCGTTGAGCGCGGCGACGATGTTGCCCGAGTTGCCACTCGAGGTGAGCACCACCACGAGATCGCCGGGTTGGGCGAGGCCGGCCACCTGGCGCGCGAAAACTTGGTCGTAGCCGAAGTCATTGCCAATGCAGGTTACGAGCGAACCGTCCGAGGACAGCGCGATGGCAGGCAGCGAGCGCCGGGTTTTGGCGTAGCGGCCCACCAGCTCAGTCGCAAAGTGCGCCGCTTCGGCGGCGCTTCCGCCGTTGCCGGCGATGAGCAGCTTTCCGCCCCCGCGCAGCGTCGCGAGGATCAGATCGCCGGCGCGGTCGATCGCGGGACGAAGCGTGGTCAAGGCCTGAAAGGTGCGTACGGTCTCGGCGAGCGAAGCGTCGAAGGTCATCGGCAAAGGTGTGCGTAGCGGGTAGTGAGTAGCGAGTAGCAACCCGGGGTCAATGCGGTGTCAGCGAGTCGTTGCAGTCCATGCTCGCAACTCGTTATTCGCTCCTCCCACCTTTTCCCGAATGCGCCTTCGGAAGCTCAGCGTGCACCACTTCAGGAACGTGGGCTTTGCTGCGGTCGAATTGGTCGGGCGGCAGCAATTTTTGGTCGGGGCGAATGGCCAGGGTAAGACGAATCTCCTGGAAGCGATCGGCTTCTTGACCGCGCTGCGTTCGTTTCGCTCGGCGGATAACAAGGTGCTGATTCAGCACGAGCAGCGGGAAGCGGCGATCGCTTGCGTCGTCGAGCATGAGCGGCTCGGCGAAACGGAAGTTACGATCAAGGTGCGCCCCGAAGGCAAAGAAGTCTGGTGCGACCAGACGCGAATCACGCGGCTGGCCGATTACTTGGGCAAGTTTCCGACCGTCGTGTTTTCGTCGCAGGACATCCAGTTGGTGCGGGGCTCGCCCACGCTGCGCCGGCGTTGGCTCGATCTGACGCTGGCCGCGATGGATGCCGCGTACCTGCGCGTGCTCCAATCGTATACACGGGCGCTCGCCGACCGGAATGCGCTCTTGAAAACCGGCCGCGCCACGGCGGCCGAGCTGAGCGCGTTCGAGCAGGCGTTGGCGCCGGCGGCAGCCGAACTCATCGCGTTACGGGCCGCCGGGGTGCGCGTGCTGAGCGCCACGCTGCAGACGGCTTATGCCGGATTGAGCGATGGCGCAGAAGAGGCGACGATCGCGTATCAGCCCAATTTTGGCGATGCGACGGCGGAGGCGTTGCTTGGACGATTTGAAGCCGGGCGGGCGCGGGACACGCAGTTTCGGACGACATTGGTCGGCCCGCATCGTGACGATCTCGCTTTCAGCGTGCGCGGCGTTGCCGCGAAAGATTTCGCGTCGGAAGGGCAGCAACGGTCGGCGGTCCTCGCGTTGCGCCTCGCGCAGACCGCATGGTTCCGCGAGAAGAGCGGGGTGCGGCCCGTATTGTTGGCGGACGATGTTCTTGGTGAACTCGATCCCGCGCGGCGGCGACGGTTCTGGACCGCGATTGGCGGCGAAGCGCAGGTGATCGCGACCGGCACGCATTTGCCCGACGCGGATCTCGGCGCGTGGCAGGTATTCGACGTACAAGGAGGCGCGGTGGAAAGCGGGCATCATGAGCTTTGAGCCGTGGCAGTGGACGATCGCGGTGATCGCGGCGCTCTTCGTCGGCCTGTCGAAAACCGGCATTGGCGGCCTCGGCATGCTCGCGGTCGTGCTGTTTGCGCAAGTGCTGCCGGCGAAAGCCGCGACCGGAATGGTGCTCCCGCTGCTGTGTTTCGGCGACATCGCCGCGGTCGCTTCCTACCGGCGGCATGCGACCTGGAGCCATTTGTGGAAGCTTTTTCCTTGGACGGCGGCAGGCGTGATTGCGGGGTACTTCGCGCTCGGACGGATCGATGAGCAGCAGACGCGGCTTTTGATCGGATCGATCGTGCTCGCGCTCGTCGGCTTGCACCTCCTACGCCGCCGCAAATCCGGCGCCGAAACGGAGCATGGGGCCTGGTTTGCGCCGACGATCGGAGTACTGGCCGGATTCACGACTTTGGTGGCGAATGCGGCGGGCCCATTGATGGTGATTTACCTGTTGGCGATGCGCCTGCCGAAGCTGGAATTCATGGGCACGGGGGCCGTGTTTTTTATGCTCCTGAATTGGTTCAAAGTGCCGTTCATGGTGAACCTCGGCTTGATCAACGCGGCGAGTTTGACCGTGAATTTGCTCCTCGCGCCGGCGGTCTTTCTCGGGGCGTGGGGCGGCCGCAAAATCCTTCATCGCATCGATCAACGATGGTTCGAAAATCTCGCGCTCGTCCTGTCCGCCTTGGCCGCCCTCGAGCTGATGTTTAAATTCTCGTCCCATTTGAAGTTCGCATTAGCGTCGGTGGCCATATGGCGCGGATGAACGTGAGGCAGATGTGGGCGGCAAAATTGGCGGGCAGGCCGATGCCGGTTGCGCTCGCGTTGCCGCGCGCCGCGGCGCCGACGGCGCAAGGTTCGCGGGTCATTCAAGCGCGCCTGCCGTTTTCGGGCGTGGTGCTGGGCGTAGATCCTTCGCTCCGCGGGACGGGTTTGGCGCTGATCGAATTCGCGCCGGGTCGCTCCCCGCTGCTGCTGCGTTGCCACACGGTGCGCGTCGCATCGCGGTTCACGATGGCGGAAGCGCTCGCGGAGATACACCGAGCGATTACGCGTTTTCTCGAGGAGTCCGAGGTGCGGCACGTCGCGTTGGAGCAGACGATTTACGTGCAGAATTTTCAAACCGCGCAGATTCTCGGGGCGGCGCGCGGGGCGGCCATCGCGGCGGCGGCCGTGCGCGAGCGGCCGGTGTTCGAATATCCGCCGCTGCGGGTGAAGCAGGCGGTGGTTGGCGCCGGGCGTGCGAGCAAGGAGCAGGTCGCTCGCACGGTCATGGCGCTGCTGGGCCACGCTCGTCCCCTCGCGCCCGACGAAGCCGACGCCGCGGGCGTCGCGTTGTGCCACGCCTTCACGTGGCGCGAATAGCGCCCGCTGCGCCGAACTAGACGGTTCGCGCAGCGCCTCGCGATGTCGTCGGCTGTGGCGCCAAGACCTTCGCCGGTGGGGCATTAAGCCCCCCCCCGGCCTTGCGGCGCAATTCCTGCGCAGGAAATGACAAGCGCAGTCGCTTGTGACACCGCGACGTTTGGGGCAAACTGACATGCTCTGCTATTCGATGAACGTGCCTAAAGACTATCTGTCGTTTCGTCCCAAGCTGATCGAGGCTTTCGCCAATTATAATCGGCAGCGGTTCGTCACCGATGTACTCGCGGGGCTGACGGTCGGGATTGTGGCGCTTTCGTTGTGTATCGGGCTGGGCATTGCGTCCGGCGTCACGCCGGCGGCGGGCCTGTACACCGGAATCATCGGCGGGTTTCTCGTGTCGGCGTTGGGCGGTTCGCGCGTGCAGATCGGCGGCCCGGCCGGGGCGTTCGTCGGGCTCGTGGCGCTGATCGGGCGCGACTACGGCCTTCCGAACCTGCTGGTCTGCACGATGCTGGCCGGTGCGATCATGTTCACGGCGGGCGCGCTGCGACTGGGGACGATGGTCCGCTTCGTCCCGCAGCCGGTGACGATGGGTTTCACCTGCGGCATCGCGATCACGATCATCACGACACAAGTTCGTCAATTCTTTGGGTTTCAAATCGAGCACGAGCCGGCCGAGTTCCTGCCGAAGCTCGTGGCGCTCTGGGGCGTGTTGCCGTCGGTGAACTGGTATGCCGTCGGCATTGGCGCTGTATCATTGCTCATTGTGGGCAAATGGCCGGCGCGCCTCAGCAGCCGCGTTCCTGGATCCATTGTGGCCGTGGTCTTGGCGACCGCCTGCGCCTACTTCTTCCATTGGCCCGTCGAAACCATCGGCAACAAGTACGGCGGCATTCCGCGCGGCCTGCCTTCGATGGCCTGGCCGGCGTTCGACTGGCGGACCTTGAATCATCTCATCGGGCCCGCATTTACGATCGCGATGTTGGGCGGGATCGAGTCATTGCTCTCGGCCGTCGTGGCGGACGGCCTGATCGACGATCGACACGACTCGAACCAGGAGTTGATGGCGCAAGGCGTGGCCAATTTCGTGGTGCCAATTTTCGGTGGAATTCCCGTCACCGGGGTCATCGCGCGCACCGCGACCAACATCCGCAACGGCGCGACGTCACCGGTCGCGGGAATCATTCACGCGGGGTTCTTGTTGATCGTCTTGTTGGTGGCGGCTCCGCTGGCCACGCATGTGCCGCTCGCGGTGCTGGCCGCGGTGCTGATCGTCGTCGCACTGCGCATGGGCGAGTGGGACGAATTTTTGCTGCTGTCGCGCCGCCCGAAGAGCGACGGCGTCGTCTTTCTCGCCACCTTCGGTCTCACGGTTTGCTTCGATCTTCCGACCGCGGTCGGCGTCGGGATGATTTTGGCCGCGGGGCTGTTCGTGAAACGCGTCGCGGACACCACCGAAGTCCGGGCGATCGCCGGCGAGGGAGCTGCTTCGCACGAGAAAATCGAGAATCTACCGAAGGAAGTGGTCGTCTACCGCGTGTTCGGCGCGTTGCTCTTCGGCGCCGCCGACAAGCTGGAGACGGTGCTGCGCCGGGCGGGGGGCGATATGCATGTCATCATTCTTCACCTCGGCGCCGTAACCGCCATGGACGCGACGGCGCTCGACCGCCTCAGCGATCTGCACGCGAAGCTGAAACGGCACAACAAGCACCTGGTGCTGTGTGCGCCGCATACCCAGCCGTATTTTACGATGGAGAGGGCAGGGTTCCTCGCGGAAGTCGGCGCGGAGAACGTCTGCGCGGAACTGGAAGCCGCCGTGCAGCGCGCGCGCCAATTGATTCCGCCGAAGCGCGGGACCACGCGTTCACCCTTCGTGACGCCGCCTCCGGTTACGCCCAACGCCTGACGGGCCCCGCCCGGCGCCGGGCGACCATCGAATTCCGAAGCTCAGTTCATGTCGGGTTGGCGGTCGACCATTCGGCCCAGCCTCCTTTGAACACAAACACGTTGGGGTACCCAAGTTTCGCCAACATCAGCGCGACCTGCGTGCTATCGTCGCAGTTTCGCTCGAGCAATAGACAACGATCGGCTGATTCCGCGCCGCGGCGAGTTCCGCTTCGTAACGCGCGTACGCCGCCGAAAACGTCGCCCGCGAAAACGACACGGCGCGAGGCAGATGCCCCTGTTGGTAGAACGCTTCGGGCCGCGCATCGAGAATGAGAGCGGCCTCGTTCTTCAGGACCTCTCGTACTTCTGCGAGGGTGAGCTCGCGCACCGCCGCGGGTGACGGCTTGGCCGTGGCGACGGCCGACGGATCGATTTGGTACCGCACGCGGAACAGCGATTTTCCACGCACCGCCAATGTTTCGAACCCGTCATTTGTCGGCAGGTTCGCGAATCCGGTCGCGATTTTGTCGTAGTCGTGAGCGATCGGGACGCCATCGACGACCAGTTGCCGGCTGTCGCCTTTCGCGGCGGCGTAGGCGATCTGCACGCCGTTGGGATTGCTCGCGCGGCCAAAAAACATCGGGCCGCCCTTGATCGCATCCCAGGCCGGGCCGCATTGCCCCTCGTCGGTCATCACGCACCACTGGTGTTCTTTGATGGCCCAGTACGCGAGCCGGGAGCCGTCTGCGCTGAAGATCACGCTATTGTCCTGAATCCCGTCGTATTGGCCGCCGGTGATCCCGCGGCAGGGACACGCCAGACTGGTGTCCGTCGTGCTGTTTTTCGCCGCGAGCCCGAAGCGCGTGAGGTAAAAGGTTCACGTGTGCTCCGTGGTTTTCATCCAGTACGCGAGCATCGAGCTGTCCGGACTGAACACCGGCCACCCGTCCATGATCTGCGGGTACTCGATGCCCCCGTCGCCATCGAGCACCACGCGCCAGTAACCCTCCTTGCGCGCCTTGTAAGCGACGTGCTCGCTGTCCGGGCTAAATTCGATCGCGTCGATCGCGTCGATCGCGTCGTAGTCTTCGCCGAGTTTGCCGTCGATGACGACCTGCATGACTTCGGCTGACGCTGGGGCCGGCGCGCCGGGAGCCGAGCGGATTTCGCGTTTCACCGCGTAAGCGAACCGCTTCCCGTCGGGGCTGAAGACGAGCGAATTCTCGGGCGTGGATTCATGTTTCGGGCCGAGCTTGCCGTCCAGGACGAGCCGCCATTCGCCGCCGTCGCGTGCGAGATAGCCGAGGTGTTTGGAATCGGGACTGAATACCGGCCGGCCCATGCCCACCTTATCGAACTCCGGGCCGGCGACGCCGTGGAGGATCACGATCGACTTGCGACCTTTCTTCGCGACATACGCGACGTGCTGGCTGTCCGGACTGAAAACCGGCGAGCGTCGTCAATGGCTGGGCCTCGATCGATCCCTTCGGCCTCGCGAGCTTCGCGAAGACGTTGCCCGCCGGAAACGAACGTGATGCGGCCTTTTCGAGTGCGCTCCAGGAATGGGTCTATCGCGATCCCGAGTCGGTGATGCGTTGGATCGAAGGTCAGCCGCCTAGCCGCGATCTCGATAGAGGGATGGAAGCGGTGGCGACCTTGCCCGCGCTGTTGCACCGGCCTGAAGTCGCGCTGGACTGGGCGGCGTACATCGTGGACGACGAGCTGCGATCGCGTACTCGCACCAGCTTGCTCCGGCAATGGGCGTCACGCGATATCGCGGCCGCGCGACGCTATGTGGAATCGTTGCCCGGCGCCCAACCCGCGGAGCGTCATGCGCTCTTGTCGGAGCTGGAGCGGTTGCAAGCGCCGCGGACCCCACAGGGCGGTTGATCCGGCCTCGGCTCTCGCGGTCGGTATTAACTGAGCACCGTCTTGAGCACCCGCGCGAGGTCGCCAACGCGGTACGGCTTCGTCAAGTAGCCGCAAAATCCTTTGTCGATAAATCCCTTTGCCATCTCGTCATTGTCATAGCCGCTGGCGACGATCGCGCGAACCTCGGGATCGAGTTTCTTCAGCTCGGTGAAGCATTCCTCGCCGCCCATGCCGCCGACGACGGTGAGGTCCATGATGACCGCGTCGTAAGGCCGTCCGATATTGAGATAACGTCGGTACAGTGTGACCGCTTCCTCGCCATTTTTCGCCAAGTCGTACTTGTACTCGAGGCTTTGAAGCATGTTGGCGGTGAGCGCGGAGATTTTTGGGTCGTCGTCCATGAACAGCACCCGGCCGGTGCCGAAGCGCATCGACGGAGCGCGGCGCGCTTGGACGTCCACGGGCTTGTCCGCTTTCGGCAGATACACGGTGAACGCCGTGCCTACGCCCACTTGGGTGTCGAGGCCGATCTGCCCGCCGTGTTTTCGCACGATCGAAAGGACCGTCGCCAACCCGAGCCCGGTCCCGTGCTTTTTGGTGGTGAAAAACGGGTCGAATATTTTCTCCACGTGCTCCGGCTTGATGCCGGTCCCGTTATCCCTCACCTCGAATTCCACATACTCGCCGGCGGCGAGCGAGGGCACCTGATTTTCGGCGAGGGTTACGTTGCCGGCGCGGATCTGCAATCGGGGTCGATGCGGGGGAGGCGGCATCGCCTGCAGGGCGTTGACGATCAAGTTCTGAAAGACCTGCAAGATTTGCGCCCGGTCGACCAAGACTGGCGCAACGTTGTCGGCCACCTGGATATCGACTTCGGCGGTGGAGGCGGCGGAAGCGATTTTGAGCGAGTCCGTGAGGATATCTTTCGCCGCGCACACGATCTGCGTGCCGGCGCCGCCCTTCGCGAACGCGAGCAGCTGTTTCGTCAGGCCCTTGGCGGTCGTGCATGCCTTGTCGGCATCGTCGAGCGCCGAATAGTCCTTGCTGTCCTTGGCGAGCGAAACGGCGCCGAGGATCGTGGTGAGAAGATTGTTGAAGTCGTGCGCAATCCCGCCCGCGAGCAAGCCGAGCGATTCGAAGCGATTGGCTTTCACCAGCTCCTCCGGCGTGAGCGTCATTTCTTCCGGATTGCGGAACACGATCACGACCCCGCGAGCCTTGCCGTCGGCGCCGAATACCGCACGGGCCGTCCAAACGACGGGCAGTCGCGTTGCGCCTTCGGGTCCGGCGAGCGCGTCATCGCTGATGAGCGGCAGCGGTTGATCGGCCGACAAGGCGCGATCGACCGGATCGTCGGTGGTGCGGCCGCTCTGGCGATTGACGAGCCGGAGCGTTTCCGCGACCGGCTGGCCGCGGACCGATTCGGGCGTCGCACCCACGAGGCGAATGGCCGTCGCGTTGGCGAACAGAATCTTGCCGCGAGGATCGGTCACGATCACCCCTTCCGCCAAGGCGCCGAAGGCTTCGTTGGCAAGTTGTGTGGGCAGCGCTCCCTCTTCCACCAAGCCTTCCGCGGGCAGGGGCACGGCAAAGCCGACGACGCGCAACAACTCGCGTTTGCGCGTCATGGTGCGGTGTGCGCCGAACAAAACCGGCACCGCGCGCCCCTCTTGATTGCGAAGCTTTATGGTCTCGAGAAACGCGCTTTGGCCGGGAGCCCGCGCGCTCAGCCACGCCTCGACGCCGGCGGACGCTTCTTCCGGCGGCAGCGCGGCGCCGAACGAAGACGGCTCGCGCGCGAGCTGACCTTCGTCGTAGCCCAGAAGTTTTTCCCAAGCCGGCGAGAACCAGAAAATTTGATTCGCGAAATCGAGTTCGAAAGCGGCCAGCGGGCCGGCGCCGCTCAAATCCTCGAGCCGGGCTTCGTTCGCCATCGAGGCTTCCTCGAGTTCTTTGCGCTCCGTGATGTCGAGGTGCAGCCCGACGACCCGTTCGAGTTCGCCGCCGGAGGACAACATCTGCACGCCGAGGCATTGGATCCATATCCAATGGCCGCGGCGATGCTTCATGCGAAACTCCACGTTGAAGGGACGTGGCGCGGAGGCATTCATCGTCTTTTTGCCGAGCTTATCGGGCGCAGCGGCGGAGTCGTCGGGGTGAATCAACTCGTGCCACGTCTCGAGCGTATCCGGCAACTCCGATGGCGCATAGCCGAGAAGTTTTTTCCAGGCGGGAGAAAACTGGAATTTTCCGGCGGCGAGGTTCAGGTCGAAAAATCCGGTCGCCCCATGCGCGGCCAGCACCTGCAAGGCGGCATCGGGGTCGTTGCCGCCGCTTCCGCTCGTGCCAACCGGTGCCGCGATCGCCGGCGGAAGAATCGTCGCGATGTAGCCTTCGCCAGCAAGGTTCGGCTCGAGGCGGACCCGAACCTCGCGCGGCGCTTGTTCGCGCGGCTGCGCCGTCAGCGTCGCGGTGCGCTCGAGCGCGCTGGCGAGCAGCACCTCCCATTGCGCTTCGAGAAACTCTGGATCTGTGGATGTGACTTCGAAGGCAAACAGCGAGGCAAAGGCATCGCCGAGCAATTCGTTGGGCCCTGTTTGCCAGAGCAGGCGCGCGGACGGATTCGCGGCGACGATCCGGCCCGCGCGGTCCAGCACCAGGACGGCACAAGCGTCGCCGCCGAAGGCGGAGCGGGAATTCGCGGAATTAACGGTGGACGTTGACGCTGGGTCGCTCACACGCGGCCGTCAGTGAGCCATCGCTGCGAACGTTTGGCGAGAAAATCGATATAGGCCGGGTGGTCGTTGAGGCAGGGTATCTGAACGAAGGATTCACCACCCGCGTGCAGAAACGATTCTTTCCCTTCACCGCTAATCTCTTCGATGGTTTCCAAGCAGTCCGCAACGAAAGCGGGGCAAAGCACGAGCAGCCGCTTCTTTCCTTCTTTTGCGAGCCGAGTGAGTTCGTGATCCGTGTACGGGGTGAGCCAGGGCTCGCTGCCGAGCCGCGATTGAAACGACACCGAGTGACGCTCGGGCGCGATCCGCGCGCGGGCCACGAGCGCACGCGTCGTTGCGAAGCATTGCGCCCGATAACACGTCGACTGGACCGGCGAGCAGGTATTGCAGCAATCGGCGACGATCGTGCAATGGGCTTTGGAGGAATCCGCTTTCTGCAAATGCCGCACCGGGATGCCGTGGTAGCTGAACAGAACGTAATCGTGCGGCTGGCTCAGATACGGCGACGCCACGGTGTAAAGCGCATCGATGTAGTCCGCGTCGTCGTAGAACGGTTGCACCGTTGCCACCCGCATCTGGGGAGCCAGCCGCGCGGCTTCCTCATATACTTTCACGACGACCGTTTCCCACGAGGACATTGCGTAATGCGGGTACTGCGGGATGAGCAGCACATCGTCGACGCCGTCCGCCGCCATTTGGGAAATAACGGACGCAATCGACGGCTGGCCGTAACGCATCGCCAGGTAGACCGGAGCCGACGGCCCCAGCGCCGCCCCGAGTTTTTGCTGCACGCTGCGCGACGTCACGATCAGCGGCGAGCCGTCCTTCGTCCAAATCTGCTCGTAGGCGTGGGCCGATTTCTTCGGTCGCGTCCGAAGAATAATTCCCTCGAGGAGGAGCCAGCGGCTCGGCGCGGGGAGATCGAGCACGCGTTCGTCGCCGAGAAACTCGCGCAGATAGCGGCGAACGTCTGCGACGGACGTCGAATCGGGAGAACCGAGGTTAACCAGCAGGACCGCACGTTTTGGCATCGGCCGAAATTCGTCGGGAGAAACGCCGCGAAGTCAAACGGGGGAAGGCATGGCCCGGATGGCCAAGAATCGGAGACCAAAGACCGATGCGCCCGCCGTTAATCCGGTACGCCGGGCCGCGAACTCGCGTGGCGGCCGGCTAAATCTTCGCTTTGGTCAGCAATTCGGCGGCGCTCATGTTGAACGCGCCGGCGAGGCGCAGGAGCGTTTCGAGCGAAACCATTCGCTCGCCGCGTTCGATTTCACCTACGTACGTCAAGCTGAGCGAGGCATCGAACGCCAGCTGTTGTTGCGTGAGTTGTCGTGCCTTGCGTTCGGCACGCACGGTTTGACCGAATTGACGTTGAAGTTTCGCAGCGCGATCAGGCACGGCAGCCAGCTTACCGAGATGGCCCGTTCACGTCTGCCAACCATAATTGCCATGACGCGGTCTTTTAGGGGTCGAGATCGTAAATTTCTATTAAAGCGTAGCCCGTCGCGCCGCCCACCCCGGTGACGACCACGCTGTAGCCGCCGGGTGACAATGATAGGACGAGGGCCGCGTCGCGGCTGCCCACGGGCAGTTGAAAGGCCGCGACCGTGGTAAACGCAGTGCTGAGCGCGTTTGTCCCGTCCCAATCGTCGTTTCCGGCGATGCTGCTGCTTTGACCCAGCGGATAGACGTCAAGGCGCGGGTTCGCCAGAGGGCTGAGCACGCCGTACGAAGTCAGGGTTGGTCCAATGGCGCGAATGAGCACGCGCTTGGGTACGTTGCCTTGGATGGTGAAGCCGGCAATCAGCGCATTTTCGCCCGAACCGGTGTAGGCGAGGGTCGAAACATTGACCAAGCGGGCTCGATTCGAGCTGACTTCGGCGTCGTAGATTTCCGCGAGGGCGATGCCCGGAGTCCCGCTCATGTCGGCCGTCACCCAGGTGCTGTACGCGCCCGGCGTCAGCCGAATCTGCGAGGCCGCATCGGCGGAGCCGGTGGGCAAGGGGAAAGCGCCGACGCTTTGAAACGCCGTGGAGAGCTGCGGAATCACGCTCCAGCTGTCGTTGACCGCGAGGGTTTCGGAGGTGTCCTGCGCGACGACCGACAGCCGCGGATCGGCTAACGCGCCGGTAACGCCAAAGCTGTTGAGCGTCGGTCCGACGCCGCGCACAATGACGGACTTGGCGGTCGAGCCGCGCAAAACGAAACCCGCGGCCAGGGAACCCCCCGCCGGGACGTAGCCGCGGGTGGAGAGGTTGACGAGTTGGCTGTAATTTACGGTCACCAAAACCGGAACGGTCGAGACGGTCCCGGCGGCGTTGGTGACCACCACGGAATAAGTACCCGCATCGGTCGGCGCCGCCGAGGCGATCACGAGCTGCGATTGGGTTTCGCCGGCAAGATTCGAGCCGTTCTTCTGCCATTGATACGTGGGCGCCGGGCTGCCGGACGCGGCGACGCTCAACGCGAGTTGCGTCCCGGCCGAAATCGTTTGCGCCGCCGGTGCGATAGTAACCGTCGGTGGCACGTTGACGGTGATGACGGCCGTGGAACTTGTGACCGCTCCGTTGGCATTGCTCACGCGAACCGCGTAGCTGCCAGCGTCGGACGAACGCGCGCTCGCTACGGCGTAGGTGGTCGTTGTCGCGCCCGCCAGCGCCGTGCCGTCTTTCTGCCACTGATACGAAGGCGTTGGCGATCCCGAGGCCGCCACCGACAGGGTGAAACTGCTACCCGCGGTTATGGTTTGGCTCGTTGGCTGTGAACTGATGACGGGGGCGGTCGTAACGGTCAAAGCAGCCGCCGTGCTCGTGGCCGAGCCCGCGCTGTTGGTGACGACCACCGTGTAATTGGCGGCATCCGATTGTTGGACAGAGGAGAGGGTATAGCTCGACTGAGTCGCGCCGGCGATCGCGACGCCGTTCTTCCGCCAGACATACGAGAAAGGAGACGTGCCGGAAGCGGTCACGCTGAACGTCACGCTCGAGCCAACGGCGGCGCTGCGGCTCGCCGGTTGGGTGGTGATGGTAGGCGCCGTGACCGTGTTGACGGTGAGCGTCGCCGTGGCCGAGGTCACTGCGCCGGCGGAGTTCGAGACCGTGACGCTGTAATTCCCCGCGGAGCTAGCCGTCACCGCGGCTAGATTGAGCGTCGCGTTCGTGGCGCTCCCAAGCGCCGCGCCATTCTTCAGCCACTGATAACTGAGCGGCGAGGACCCGCTGGCGGTGACGCTGAACGAAACATTTTGGCCGGCGTTGACCGTCTGACTCGCGGGCTGTGCGGTGATGGATGGAGCGACGACCGTTGCGCCCGAGGAGTTCGTGCCATAGAGCGATTGTGCGCCGGAAATGTCGTCTGACGCCAGGACGTCGAGATTGCTGATCCGGCTGTTCATCATCGCGACGACCGATTGGCCGCCTTGATCGGGATGATCGAGGCCGAGCACGTGGCCGAATTCGTGGAGGGCGACGCGATGAAAATCGAAGACCGTCCCGGACGTGCCGAAACGCAATGCGCCGCGATAGGAGTCCCAGCTCAGATTGCTGTTGAAGAGCACATCGCACTCCGTGGTCTGCGAGGCGCTGGAGCTGTAGGTGAGCGTCACGGCCAGCACGCCGCTGCCCCAAGCGCTGCCGTAAACGTTGGAGCTGAAGAAAACGTTGTTTTGTCGATTCCCCTGCGCTTTGGCCGCGGTTGAGTCGCGGACGACCGCGAAATGGGTGCTCGCGATATAGCTGTTCCAGATCGTAAGCGCGTCCTCCGCCGAGGCGCCCCAGGAGGCGCTGCCATCGGACAAGGCTGAAGTGCTTGCACCGAGTTGCAGCTGCATGGTCACGGTGCTCGTGCCCCAGTGGGAACCCGTGAAGGTGTAAGCGGAGAGGGAGTGGGCGGGAAGCCAGGCAATGGCGCACGCCGAGATGAAGCGGGAAAGCATGGGAATGGGCGCTTAGCGATTGTTCCGAGCGACCTCGCTTGCGATGCGCGCAGCGAAGTCGTCCGGCGTCAGGCCCGGAACGGCTGAGCGCATCGTTTTCGCGCCTCCGTGGTCTTCTGGCGGCAACTGCACGTCGTCGATGGACGCAAGGGGCGTGTCGTCGTCGCGGGCGACGTAGTCCCGTTGCGTGGACCCGTCGTGGCGGACGCGATAACGTCCATGCATCAAGCGCACGAGGGGGCAGAACTGGACGCCGTTCCCGCTGAGAAAAAGGATATCCTTGTCGCCCGTTTTGAAGGTCGGCATGCCGCTCACGTGCAGGGTCTCGGTGCCAACCGTGCCGCCGAGAAACACCAGCGTGAGTACGTCAGGCGGCGTGCCTTTCAGCGGTTGCTCGACCGCAAAAGTAACAAAGGTTTTGATCACGCGCCGATCCGCGACGTCGACCCAGCGCGCATCGATCGCGGTAACCGTGCCACGCGCGATCGTCTGCGCCTCGCGGACCAGCTCCGCGAAGGACGGCGGCGTGACGGTCGTGGCATTCGCGGCCGCGCCCGCCGCGAGCGCGGCAATCAACGAGTACGGCGCCCAATACGGACGCCGCCGCGAGCGTCGGCGACGCAGCCGATCCACGACTCCGAGAATTACCGACGGGATGAGTGTAAGAATGGAGGCGCTGCGCATAGGGCTGCCACGAACGGCGCGGCGTACTCTCGCGCAAGCGTATTGACGCCCGCCCGCGAGGCCCGTTTGTGATCGCGCGCTGGGCTTCGGACTTGCGCGAATCTTTTCCGGGCCGGCGGAAAAATCGCGATGTCAGACGAACTCCGACAAATCGGTTCCATCTATTTCTGCGGGCTTCGAAAACGGGCAGAATTTACAGGAAACTCACGAACGGGGCCGTGCGGACGGGACCCATCGCGCGAAGGACAATGGCACAGAACGCGGTGAACTTCCTTCGGTCGAACGCGTCTGTCGGTCGACTGTGGCGATCGTATATCAGAATCCGGTGTGGTCCGGATATTTCGCGGACCCCTTCGTGCTCCGAGTAGGCGGCGACTATTTTGCCTACGGTACGGGGGAAAAACTCGATGTCGGTCCCGACGGTGCGCCGCGGGCCTTCACCGTGTTGCATTCGCGCGACCTCGTGACGTGGGAGCGCAAAGGAGGTGCTTTGGTGCCCGCGTCCGAGCAACTCGCGCATTCGTTTTGGGCGCCGGAAGTGGCCGCGGTGGGAGGCCGATTCTATCTGTATTATTCGAGTGCGCCGCCGGGGCGCGACGAACTGCATCGACTACAGGTAGCCGTGGCGGACACACCGACGGGCCCTTTCGTCACGGCCGGCCCGGTGTTGTTCGCGGAGGAAGGCTTTTGCATCGATGCGCACCCGTTTCGCGACCCACGCGATGGCCAGTGGTATCTTTTCTACGCGAAAGACTTTTTCGAGGAGCGCACGGGCACCGGCTTGGCGGTCATACCGCTAACGGCTGACATGCTGCGGGCGGCCGGGCCGTCGCGGCCCATCCTGCGCGCGAATGCCGACTGGCAAATCTACGAGCGCGACCGTTTGCTTTATGGCCAGCGGTGGACGGCGTGGCACACGGTGGAAGGACCGAGTGTCGTCGCCCACGGTGGCCGCTATTATTGCTTTTACTCGGGCGGAAATTGGCAGACGCGCGATTACGGGGTGAGCTATGCGGTGGCGGATCATCCGCTCGGGCCGTGGGAGCACGCGCCGGAAAACGAGCCGATCGTATTGCGCGAACGGCCGCCCACCGTGCTGGGGCCCGGGCACAACTCGCACACGATCGCGCCTGATGGGACGGAGGTGTTGGTGTATCACGCCTGGGACGCCACGCGAACGGCGCGACGCATGTGCATCGATCCGCTGGTATGGACCGAACGCGGACCGCGTTGCGCCGGACCGAGCACGGAGCGCCGCTCGTTGACCGATGCAATCGTGCCCGGAGCCGTCGCCGTCCGCGGATGAGAGCGATCAGTTTCCAACCTCGTAAATCTCGATCATGCCTTCGCCCGTGGCGTTGTTCGCACCGGATAACTGAGCGCTATACAAACCGGGCGGCAGGCTGATGAGCAACGCGGCATCTTTGCTGCCGGCAACGAAGTCGAATGCTCCCACTTGATTGAACGTGGTCGCGAGGCTCGAAGCCCAGTCGTTATTTTCGGCGATCTTTTGGTGCGAGGAATTGTACAGCTCGATGACCGGATCCGACAGGGCGCCGCCGACACCGTAAGCGGCGAGGGTGGGGCCGGCGCCGCGGATCAGTACGGTTTTTTGATTCGTGCCGTCGATCACGAACCCAGCCACGAGCGCTCCGGCGCCGGAGCCAACCATGTACCGGGCGGAAACGTTGATGAGTCGGGCGGCGGTGCCCGCGCCGGCGTCGTAGGCTTCAACCAGCGCAATGCCCGTCGAAGGGGACAGGACGTGGACGGAGTGGAGGCCGTTGATGTCGCGTACCCCCGCGGCGTCGAGACTCAGCGGTGACAGCGGGAATGCGCCCACGCTGGAGAAGGTGTCGCTCAGCTTGGGCGACCCGCCCCAGTTGTCGTTCGTTTGAACGATGTTCAGTGCGCTGTCGTAGATTTCGAAGCGAGGATCGCCGGCCTCCTTCGCGCCGCCGAGGTACGGGATGAGCCCTGGACCAATCGCTCGCACGAGAACGGTCTTTGGCCCGCCCCGCACCACGAAGCCGGTGATCAAACGTTGATTCGCGATCAAATCGGCGCGCACGGACAAATTAAATAGCCGGCTGGTGGGCACCGCTACGCCTGCCTGACCGCCCTTCCGGATCGTATGATTGGCCTCGTCCGCGATGTAAACGTTACCGGCCGAGTCTGTCGCGACGGCGCCCGGATATGAAAATAACGCAGAGTCGCCCACGCCGTCCGCTGCCGAGGGAAATCCGTATCCGCCGATCGTAGATACGACGCCGCCGGGCGAAATCTTCCTCAACGTGTGGTTCGGTGTGTCGCCCACGAAGATATTGCCGTTCGGATCGACGGCTATGCCCCCGGGAGCCCCGAAGCGAGCGTCGCCGCCTACTCCGTCCGCGTCGCCGGATTGGCCCGCCAGTCCGGCCACGGTTGAAACGTTCCCCGCGGGCGTGATTTTCCGGATCACGAAGTTGCCGGCATCGGCGACGAAGAGATTACCGGCGCTGTCGAAAGCGAGCGCCCACGGATAATTGAAACGGGCCAGCGCCGCGGGGCCGTCTGCATCGCCCGGAGTGCCCGGCTGGCCTGCTAGCACAGTTACAGCGCCGTCTGGCGTGATGCGGCGAATCGTATGGTTGGCGGAATCGGCCACGATGACGTTGCCGGATTTGTCGACTTTGACATCAGCCGGGCCGGCGAATCGCGCGAGTCCACCGATTCCGTCATCGCTCCCTGGTGTCCGAGTTAACCCGGCGAACGTGCCGACGATGCCGTTCGGCGTGATTTTACGAATCGTGTCGTTCGTATAATCGGCCACGAAGAGGTTGCCGCCCGCATCGAACGCCAAGCCCTGCGGATAACGGAAGCGCGCGTTGGTCGCCGTGCCGTCCACACTGCCTTGCGTTCCGCTGAGGCCGGCGATCGTCGTTACGGCCCCGCCCGGAGCGACGCGCCGAATGGAATGATTGTATGTGTCGGAGAAATAAAGGCTGCCATCCGGGGCGACCGTCAGCCCGAGCGGCGAAAAGAGCCGCGCGCTGCTGCCAATGCCGTCCATCGTTCCGGCCGTGGCCTCCCCCGCGATCGTCGAGACGTTACCTTGGCTAATTTTTCGGATCGTGCAATTGAAGCAATCCGCGACGTAAATTGTCCCGCCAGTGATCGCTACGCCCGACGGCTTGAAGAAGCGCGCGGTGCCGGTTGTGCCATCCGCATATCCCCGTACTCCCGCGATGCCGGCGATGGTAGAAACTACCCCAAAAGGAGAGACCTTACGGATCGTATCGGAGCCGCGGTCCGCCACATAAACGTTCCCGGTGCTGTCACTCTTGATGAATAACGGCTGATCGAATCGCGCCGCGTTTCCGGTACCATTGGCGTATCCTGGCACGCCCGCGAGGCCAGCCAGCGTCGAGACGGTCCCGTCCGGAGTGATTCTCCGGATCGTGCAATCCGACCAATCGGAGACATACACATTGCCAAATCCGTCGACCGCGACGCCGTAAGGCGCGCGAAAACGCGCGGCGGTTCCAATTCCGTCGGTCGAGCCCGCGACACCCGCCAAGCCTGCGATCGTAGTCACAGTGCCGTCCGTAGCGATCTTTCGAATCGTACAATTGTCGGTATCGGCGACATAGAGATTCCCGGCTGCGTCAAGCGCCACGCCGCGCGGATTCCTAAATCGGGCGGAGGTCGCAAAACCGTCGGCGCTGCCGGGTTTTTGGGCCGAGCCCGCGTACGTTTGAACACGACCAGTCGCATCGATTCGTCGGATGGCTTGGCCGCCGGCATCGGCAACGTAAACGTTGCCCGCCGCATCGACGACGAGCCCGAAAACGCCGCTGAAGCGCGCGGCTGAACCAGTATCATCGGCATATCCCACCTCGTGCGCCGCTCCGGCGAGCGTGGTGACCGTGCCGTCGGGCGTGATCTTACGCACGACGCAATTGTTCAAATCGGACACGTACACGTTCCCCGCGGCGTCAACGGCCACGTCTTCGGGCAGGGCAAAACGGGCCGCGGTGCCCATGCCATCGGCGTAACCTTGAGGCGAAACGCCGGCAACCGTAGTAAAGACGTAGGATTGGGCTGTCGCCTTGGCGCAGACAAGTGCTGCGGCAAGGCACCACGCCCGCTGGATAGCGCGATAGAAATGCATTCCACAAGGCTACCCACTTGATTTGTCGTCGGTCAACACAGTAGACGTAAACTATTTGTTGCGCGCCTACTGACGGTCATTTTCGCCACGAAAGCGGCGATGCTGGTGTTGCCGCGGCGGGTTGGGCGACGCGAATGCCCGAAGCACGCAGGAGCGCCCGGAAATTTCGCGGGCTTCGCGCGATGGGTCGACGACGTCGATCCGCGTTCCCGCGCGACAGGTCGTGCGGAGGAAATGCTTCATCGTCAGATCGCTTTCGGGAAGCGAGTAACCCAGGCACACCACCCGTCGCGCATGCCTCAACGCCTCGCCGGCGTCGCACCAGCGCCCGAATCGTTTCATGCGTGAGCAGCGCCGGCAAAACCGTTCGCCTCTCCGACACTTGACTGTCATGAAGCGCACAGAGTGACGTCATGCTGGGCCGCTCCTCTGATTTTTCCACGCGGCGCGCGTCGCGATACCTCGCTTGCCCATGGAACACGCCGCACGTAGCGTCAGTCACCCAATCATATGAGCCCCTCGTTTACCCACCGTTTTGGTGCCTATCTTCTCGTCGCCGCGACCTTTCTCGGTTGCGCCTCTTCTCTCGCCACAGCGGCGGATAAAATCCGGGTCGGTTTCGCCCAAACCGGCGCCGAAAGCGCTTGGCGCACCGCGAATACCGAGTCCATGAAGGCGGAAGCCGAGAAACGCGGCATCGACCTCAAATTTGCCGACGGCCAGAGCAAGCAGGAGAACCAGATTCGTGCGCTGCGTTCCTTTGTGCAGCAACGCGTCGATGCCATCGTGCTGGCCCCCATCGTGGTAACCGGCTGGGACGTCGTGCTCCGCGAAGCGAAGAACGCGCATATCCCGGTCATCATCATGGATCGCAAGATCGTGACGTCCGACGATACCCTGTACACGGCGTTCATTGGCTCCGATTTCTACAAAGAGGGCAAGATGGTCGCCGATTGGGTGGCAGCGAATGCCGGCGAACGCCGCAAGATCGTCGAACTCCAGGGCGAACCGGGTTCGGCGGCCGCCAACGAACGCCGCCGCGCCTTCGCTGAAGGGATGTCGCACCACGAAGGTTTCAAGATCATCGATTCGCAGACCGGCAATTTCCGCCGTGCGGAAGGCAAGCAAGTCATGGAAGCCCTCCTCAAGAAGCACGGGAAGGACATCGAAATTCTTTACGCTCACAACGACGACATGGCCCTCGGTGCGATCCAGGCGATCGAGGAAGCCGGGCTCAAGCCGGGCAAGGACATCATGATCGTCTCGATCGACGCGATCAAAGAGGCCGTCCAATCCGTCGCCGACGGGAAGATCAACTGCACGGTCGAGTGCAACCCACTCTTCGGTCCCAAGGTTTACGATGCCGTCGAGCGCGTCTTGAAGGGCGAACACGTCCCGAAGGAAATGTACAACAAGGACGAGCTCTTCGACGCGAAGAACGCCGCGCAAGCGTTGCCGACGCGCAAATATTGATCGCGTGTCGCTGTCACGCTGATCCACTTCCTTTGTCGCTTAGCTCCGCGCGAGACATTCGCGTGGCGCTGAGCGCATGGATGGCTTGAGATTGGCCGTTTGGACTACACTTCACTCGTGAATGATCAGCCCCTGCTTCAGCTTCGCGGAATCTGCAAACGCTTCCCGGGCGTCGTCGCGCTCGATGGCGTGGACTTCACCGTCAAAGCGGGCGAAATCCATGCTTTGCTCGGAGAGAATGGCGCCGGAAAATCGACGCTGATCAAGGTTTTGACCGGCGTTTACGAGCCGGACGCAGGGGAAATTCGGCTGGGCGGACATCGCATCCAGCCAACGTCGCCGAAAGACGCCGAGCGGGCCGGCATCAGCACGGTCTACCAGGAGGTGAACCTCATCCCGACGCTATCGGTCGCGGAAAACATTGGGCTGGGACGGCAGCCCGGCGTGGCCGGATTCCTCAATTGGCGGGCCTTGCGCCGGCATGCGCGCGAGGCTCTCGCGAAGCTCGAGATCGAATGCGACGTCGATGCCGAGTTGAGCACGCTTTCCGTTGCGCTGCAGCAAATGGTGGCGATCGCGCGCGCGCTCGATTTGCGGGCGCAACTGCTGGTGCTCGACGAGCCGACGGCGAGCCTCGATGAGAAGGAAATCGCCGAGCTGTTCGCCGTCATGCGGCGGCTGCGAGAGCAGGGAATGGGGATCGTTTTCGTCACGCACTTCCTCGATCAGGTCTATGCGGTCACGGATCGCATTACGGTCCTGCGGAACGGCTCGCTCGTCGGCGAATACGCCACCGCCCAGCTGCCTCGGCTGCAACTCGTCGCCAAAATGCTCGGTCGCGATCTCGCGGAAACGGCGGCACAGGCGGCCGAAGCGCATTCGGCGCACGTCGACGCGCCGCCGCTCTTGGTGGCGAAGGGACTCTCGCGCGTGGGCGCGGTCCGCGAATTGGATTTCGAACTGCGCCGCGGCGAAGTGATGGGCCTCGCCGGCTTGCTTGGATCCGGCCGGACCGAGACGGCGCGCTTGCTCTTCGGTGTCGATCGCCGCGATGGCGGCGAGATCTCGCTGCACGGGAAACCGGTCGCCCTGCGCAATCCGCGCGAAGCGATTGCGCGCGGGATCGCGTTTTCGTCCGAGGACCGGAAAATCGAGGGCATTCTGCCGAATCTTTCGGTGCGCGAGAACTTGATCGTGGCGCTCCAGGCGAAGCGCGGCGGTTGGCGCGCGTTGAGCCGCGAAGAGCAGGACCAGCTCGTCAGCTACTACATTGGCGCCTTGCGGATCAAAACGGCCGATTCCGAGGTGCCGATCAAGAATTTGTCGGGCGGCAATCAGCAGAAAGTGCTGCTCGCGCGCTGGCTCGCGACGCAACCGGAATTGATTCTCCTCGACGAGCCGACCCGCGGCATCGATATCGGCGCGAAAGCGGAGATCGAGCAGATCGTCGCCAAGCTGCGCGCCGATGGTGTCGCGGTCGTTTTTATTTCCTCCGAAATCGAAGAAGTCGTGCGCAACAGCTCGCGAGTCGTCGTCCTGCGCGAGCGCCGCAAGGCGGGAGAGTTCGCCGGCGCCGATATTACCACGCCGCGATTGATGCAGGCGATGGCGGGAGGGCATGTACGCCATGAGTGACCGTAGCCGCAATTTTTGGCGGTCGCCGATCGTTTGGCCGATCGCGGGCATTGTTTTGCTCGTGCTCGCCAACATCATCCGCGATCCGGGTTATCTCAGCGTCGCGCTGGTGGACGGCCATTTCACCGGCGTGCCGATCGACATCCTGCGTCGCGGCGCGCTCATCACGATCGTCGCATTGGGGATGACCCTGGTGATCGCGACCGGAGGCATTGATCTGTCGGTCGGATCGGTCGTCGCGGTGACCGGTGCGGTCGCGGCCGTGCTCATTGGCCATGGCGTGCAGTCGCTGCCGCTCATCGTTGGCGTCGCGGTATTCGTCGGGGGCCTGGCGGGCGTGCTCAATGGCGCGCTCGTTGCCTTTGCCGGGGTGCAGCCGATCGTGGCAACGTTGATCTTGATGGTCGCGGGCCGTGGCGTCGCCCAGCTGATCACGGGCGGAAACGTTTTGCTGATCAAACACGCCGGCTTCGAGTATCTCGGGAACGGCTTTCTCGCCGCCTTGCCGCTGCCGGCGCTGATCGCGGCGGCGATGTTTATCGCGACATTTCTCGCGCTGCGAAAAACGGCGGGGCGCTTGTTCATCGAGGCCGTCGGCGACAATCCCATCGCGAGTTGTTTCGCGGGGTTGCCGACCTCGCGCGTGACCTGGTTCGTTTACGTGTTCAGCGGACTTTGCGCGGGCGTCGCCGGAGTGCTGGCGACGTCCAACATCCGCGCGGCAGATTCGCTGCGCGCGGGCGAGAACATGGAGTTGGACGCGATTTTCGCGGTGGTGGTCGGCGGTACTGCTCTGAGCGGCGGCCGCTTCTTGCTCCTCGGTTCGTTCGTCGGCGGCATCCTGCTGCAGACGTTGACCGTGACCATGTATAACGTCGGCGTGCCGCCGCATGTCGCGACCGTGCCGAAGGCGCTGCTCATTTTGCTCGTGTGCATTCTCCAATCGGACCGGACGCGCCGGTGGTTTCGCGGACTCTTCGGAAAGGGGCGTGCGGCATGAAAGGCGTCGTCCAACGACACATCACGCTTTTCGCGACGGCCATCGTGCTGGTGGTGTTGTATGGCATCGCGGCATATCTTTACCGCGGCTTCTTGTCCGGCGGCGTCATGCTGAATTTGCTCACCGATAACGCCGCGCTCGGCATCACCGCCGTCGGGCTGACGCTGGTGATTTTCTCAGGCGGGATCGATCTCTCGGTCGGAGCCGTCGTCGGCTTCACGTCGATTTTCAGTGCGATGCTGATTCAGCACCACGGATTTCATCCGCTCGCCGCAGGCGCGCTGGCGGTGCTCGTGGGCGCGGCATTGGGGCTCGGAATGGGCGTCGTCATCCACTTCTTCAAGCAGCCGCCGTTTTTGATCACGCTCGCGGGAATGTTCCTGATGCGCGGGCTCGGGTTCTGGATTACGACGGATCAGATTCCGATCGATAACCCGCTTTTCCTGAAGATCACCGGGTTCTTCATCCCGCTTGGCGGATCGTACACCGTGCCTTCAACCGGATTGGGCTTGGTGGGCGTGTTGCTGATCGGCTTTGTCGTGGCGCATTACACGCGCTTCGGCCGCAATCTCCTCGCGCTCGGCGGCAACGAACAGTCGTCGCTCTTGATGGGGCTCCCGGTCGGGGTGACGAAAATTGGCGGCTATGTCGTGTGCAGCATGTGCGCCGCGCTCGCGGGACTCGTGGCGACCGTTTACACCGGAGCCGGTAATCCAAGTCTTGGTATCGGCTTAGAACTCGACGCGATTGCGGTCGTCGTCATCGGCGGGACGCTGCTGACGGGCGGACGCGGCCACATGATCGGGACGGTGCTGGGTATTCTGATTTTTGGCACGATCCAGTCCGCCATTTTGTTCGATGGCCGGCTCGATTCGGCCTGGGTCCGGATTGTCGTCGGGACGCTTTTATTTGCATTCATCCTCTTGCAGCGGTTTCTCGTCCGCGGCGCGTCACGACGGAAATAGGGCGGGGTTGGAATGGAGGGCCGGCCTTCCGCTCCTGCCGGTGGGGTTGCCAAGGTGGGCAGGGGCGTCCCGGCCGTGAACGGCCGTTCCGCGCCGCCAGCATGGGCGAGACGCCCATGATACGACACGGGCAAGATGCCCGTGCCACGTAGAAACGGGCCGCGCTTTCTGACGGCGGGGTTCGGAGACTCCGCCCTACAATTCAGACCAGGTGCGCGTTGGCGGCGTTGCGGACGGTTGTGCCGTGGACCCAGGTCGGTCCGATCAAGGTCGCGCGCGGGAAAGACGGGACGCCATGCTCGTTGTTATGGATTTGGCTGACGACAAGGTCGACCGCGGCTTCGCCGGTCACGTCGTTATGCTGGTTCATTCCCGCAATCTCCGGTTTCGAGGACCGCCACTCGAGTTGGATGACGCCCACGTCTTCGGGCACGCGCACCTCGTGCGCTTTGAGCCAGTCGAAGACAACATTGTACAATGTGAATAGGACATCCGGCTTGTAGCGGTCGAACCACGTGTAGAAGACCTTCGGGTTCTGCCAGGCTTCATGGAGCTGCCGAAACACCGGAATGCGGCGATTCTGCGCCAGCGTTTCCTGAGCGGTCAAAAAACCCGCCGAGAACCGCCGTTCGACGAGGCGATCGATCACGTCGTCGAGGACGAGCGCCGGTCGCGAATAACCCAGCGCGACCGCATTTTCGAACGCAGTGAGGACAAGGCTGTGGTGATCGACGCAACTGAACGAAAGCGCCGGCTCGCGTGTGCGGACGCCGGTCACAACAGTCGGAAAATTTTCCCACACCGGACGTAAATGGGCGGGCAGCCGGTTCTGATCCATGAGCCCCACGAGAATGATGCCGTTGATGTTTCTCGTGCGAAGCACGCGAATCCAGGTCTCGGCCCGCATCGACGGGTCATGCAGCCAAAACCGGTCGAAACCATATCCGAGCCGTGCAGCGCGCCGCTCGCAGCCTTCGACGTACGTCGGGATGGTGGGGTGGGTGCGCAGAGCGTCCTGGTCGCGATTGGCGTTCACGAGGGCTAGCTTCGCCTGAAAGCGCGGCGACTGGCTGGAGCGCAGCTGCGCCATCAAATGTGCGACAATCGCGTTTGGCTGGTAGCCGAGCTCTTCCGCTACTTGACGGATCCGGTCGCGAGTGCCGGGGGGGATTTGCGGATCGCCGCGCAGAGCGAGGGAAACCGTGTTTTTGGAGTAGCCGACTTTCTTCGCGATGTCGCTTAGGGTAACGCGGCGCATGACAGGGGATGACAGTCAAGTGACGGGCAAAGTCGATGCGTATCTGGGTGATTTTGGGGTGCGACTTTGGCGGCACGCGCAGCCTGCGCACAGGAGTAGTTGGTATTTGGTAGCCGAGTTGACGCCGCAAATCTGTCCAGGCGCCGTTTGCACCAACTACCAACTACCAAATCCTACCTATCGGCCTGTTTTCCCCGCCTCGGCCTGCCCGTAATACGCCCCGGGCCCATGCTTGCGCTTGAAATGCTTGTTCAGCAGCTCCGGCTCGATCGGGGCGAGCTTGGGTTCAAGCTGCAACGACATCAGGGCCATGTGGGCGCAGCATTCGGCGGCGATAGCGACCTCGACCGCTTTCGCGACCGTCGGACCCCAGGTGAACGGAGCATGCCGGTTCACGAGCACCGCGGGGCAGTCGAGCGGATCGATGCCCTTGAAGCGTTCCAAAATGACGGAGCCGGTTTCCCATTCGTACGCGCTCGCAATTTCCTGCGCCGTCATCTTCCGCGTCACGGGAATTTCGCCGTAGAAGTAGTCCGCGTGCGTCGTGCCGAAGATCGGCACCGGCCGGCCCGCTTGGGCAAACGCCGTCGCGTGCGACGAGTGCGTGTGCACGACGCCGCCGATCGACGCGAAACCCAGATACAGCCGGCGATGCGTCGGCGTATCGGAGGAGGGGTTGAGTTTACCCTCGATCTTTTTCCCTTCGAGATCGACGAGGACCATGTCGTCGACCTTCAGCACGGAGTAATCGACGCCACTGGGCTTGATGGCAAAGATGCCCTTGGCGCGATCGATCGCGCTCGCATTGCCGAAGGTGAGGTTGATCAACCCATTCTTCGGCAGCAGCAGATTGGCTTCGTACGCTTCGCGTTTGAGTTCTTCGAGCATGAGAATTCAGCCACAGACGCTTAGCCACAGAGCACACAGAGCTCCGAGACAGAGGTCACGGAGTTAATGCAGACGCGCATAGGGCTCGGCTCTGTGAACTCTATGTCCGAACTCCGTGATCTCCGTGACCAAGTGGATCGTCGCTCAGACCCGAATGCCCTGGGCGAGGTGGTAGTACACTTCGTTGTTCCGCAGGTCTTGTTTGAACTGGCTGAGCTTGGTGTCGGCGTTGATCACCGCGAGTTCGATGCCAGCGATGGTCGCAAAGTCGTCCATGTGCTCGGTTGTCACGGTGTAGCTGTAGCCCGTGTGGTGGGCGCCGCCGGCGAGAATCCAGGCCGCACAAGCGACCTTGAAGTCGGGGCGGCATTCCCAGACCGCGCGAGCGACCGGAAGCTTCGGCAGTTTCGGCGTCTTCACGGCGTCGACTTCATTCACGATGAGGCGAAAGCGGTTGCCGAGATCGACCAGCGACGCGTTGATTGCCGGACCGGTGGCGGCATCGAACACCATGCGCACCGGGTCTTCCTTGCCGCCGATGCCAAGCGGATGAATTTCGATCGTCGGCTTGGTGGCCGCGATCGTGGGACAAATTTCGAGCATGTGCGCGCCGAGCACCTGATGGCCTTTGGGCGACAGGTGATAGGTGTAGTCCTCCATGAAGGACGTGCCGCCATCGAGATCGGCGCCGATGACCTTCATCGCGCGAACGAGCGCGGCGGTCTTCCAGTCGCCTTCGCCACCGAAGCCGTAACCGTCGGCCATCAGCCGCTGCGAGGCCATGCCGGGCAGCTGACGCATCCCGTGCAAGTCCTCGAAGGTATCGGTGAAGCCCTTGAAGCCGCCCTCCTCGAGGAAGGCGCGGATCCCGAGCTCGATGCGCGCGCTGTACCGCAGCGAATCGTGGCGGGCGCCGGCTTTGCGCAGCTCCTTCGCCACGGTATATTGGTCCTGATAATCCGCGCAGAGGGAGTCGATCGCCTGGTCCGAGACATCGTTCAGGCGGGCGACCAGATCGCCGACGCCATAACCGTTGACCGAAAAACCAAAGCGCAATTCCGCCGCGACTTTGTCGCCTTCGGTGACGGCCACTTGGCGCATGTTGTCGCCGAACCGGCAGAATTTCGCGCCCTGCCAATCGTGCCACGCGCGCGCGACGCGCATCCAGGCGCCAACGCGATCTTGTACTTCGGGATCCTGCCAGTGCCCCACCACGACTTTGCGGCCGAGCCGGAGGCGCGTGTGGATGAAGCCCGCCTCACGGTCGCCGTGCGCCGATTGGTTCAGGTTCATGAAGTCCATGTCGATCGTCGACCAGGGTAGGTCGCGATTGAACTGCGTGTGCAGATGGAGGAATGGCTTCCGCAGCGCGCTCAAGCCGCTGATCCACATCTTGGACGGCGAGAACGTGTGCATCCACAGGATCAAGCCGGCGCAGTTGGCGTCGTTGTTCGCGTCGCGGCATACCGCGCTGACCTCCTCGGTCGACTTCACCGTGGGCTTGAAGACCACCTTGAGCGGGATCCGCTTCGAGGCGCCAAGACCCGCGACGATGGCCTGCGAGTCGGCGGCGACCTGTTTGAGCGTTTCCGGGCCGTACAAGTGTTGGCTTCCGGTCACGAACCAGATTTCTGGAGAAGCGAGGAGTTTCATGAAAAGGGACGATAAAAAAGTAGCGAGTAGCGAGTAGCGGGTAGGCTGGTCGATCGTTCTCTTTATTCGTTCTCTTAGACTCGCGCCGCGAGAACGAGAAAGATTACGAGAACGAGAACGCTCAATCAGCCGCGCGCCCCTTCCTTGATCGCCAGCAGGTCCTTCATCACGCGCGACAAATCGGCGGATTTGTTGAGGCCCCCGAAGGCGTCATGGGTCTGCCGGTAAAGGGCGTAAAGCTGGTCGTAGACTTTGCGCGCCTTGGCGTTCGGCTTGTAGCTCTTGGGCGCGACCGAAGTCATCTTCTTCTGGGCCACCGCGAAGTTGGGATGGGCGCCGGCCAACACGGCCGCCGACACGGCGGAGCCAAGGGCACAGGCTTGCGAAGAACCCGAGACCTGCATCGTGCAGCCCGTGATGTCGGCGTAGATCTGCATCAGCAGGGAGTTTTTCTCGGCGATGCCGCCGGCGCAGACGATGCGATTCACTGGGACGCCATATTCCTTGATCCGTTCGAGGATCGCGCGGGCGCCGAAGGCGGTCGCCTCGATCAAGGCGCGATAAATTTCCGCCTGCGTGGTGTAGAGCGTTTGGCCCAGCAGCAAACCGGTGAGCTGTTGGTCGACGAGAATCGTGCGATTCCCGTTGTTCCAATCGAGTGCGAGCAAGCCGGATTGGCCCGGCGCTTGCGCCGCGGCTTCCTTCGTGAGCTGGGCGTGCAACGAGCCGTCGCCTCCGCACACAACCTCCACCCACCACTTGAAGATGTCGCCCACGGCCGACTGGCCGGCCTCGATCCCGTAGAAGCCGGGAAGGATCGCGCCTTTGACGATGCCGCAGATGCCGGGAATGTCCTTTACGGTCTTGTCCGCGGAAACCACGCCGCAATCGCAGGTGGAGGTGCCGATGACTTTAACGAGGACGCCTTCCGCGACGCCGCAGCCGATCGCACCGTAATGAACGTCGAACTCGCCGATCGCGATC
>CBINOT010000015.1:0-48853 GCA_966252355.1 uncultured Opitutus sp.
CGACGAATCCTCGCCGGTGATCACATAGCCGGTTGCGAGTTGCCATGCGCGATGCCGCAGTTCCGTCTTCGGAGCTCCCGCGCTGGGGCGCAGGTTCACCGCGGAAACGATATACTCCCCGAGCAAACCGAACGGCCCGCTCCGGAAATCGGCCTGCGGCGACAGCCGCCACGTGCGTCCATCCGCGATCACGGCGGAGTTGTAGGTGAAAAATGTCTGCTGGCCGTCGGTACGATACGCGGCGGCGCGCCCTGCCGCCGATTTTTCACGACCTTCGCTCCCGCCCACCCCAAACGAGAATCCGCGCAACGGCGACTTCGCCGCGGTCTTGAACGGCGACACCATGACACGCGCGGCGACCTCCTTTTCGTTATCGAAGTCCGAATTGTTCGTCGCGTTCGCATCGGCGACCCCGTTGAACACGCCGGCGGCATAACTCACGACGCCTTTCGCCAGGTCGCCCGAAATCTGCACGCCTAGATCGCGGTCCGGCGTCAGATTCGTCACGAGCGATCGCTCGTCGAAAAAGGTCCACGAATCCGACTGCGTCCGCTCGAGACCGATCGGCATTTTAAATTTTCCGAACTTGATCTGCGCGGCGGGCGAAAGGGCGACCGTGAAGTTGGCATCCAGGATACTCACGGTGCTCCCGCCGTATTCGGTCACGAGCTGGTAGCTGTAGTTCTTCGCGAAGCCGCCCTGGGCGATCAATCGGGCGCGGCGCAGAACAAAGGCATTATTCGTCAAGCCATCGTCGCCGAAGAAGAGGCGCGAATCGAACTGCACGAGACCGCCCACTTTCAGCACGTTAGCGCCGTCCGCCGAGGCGAAGGTAAATCCCTTGTCGTTAAGGGTGATCTTTGCCGCTGGGCTGGCGGCATTTCCCTGCGCCGAAGATCCGGCCCCGGCCGCCGCCGCCGAGGCCGAGGCCTCGTTCGTTTTTGCGATCGCGTTGGTCCCACTCGAGGGCGAGATCGTCGCCGACGATGCTGCGACATGCTCTCTGGCGTCGAGCTGGCGCTTGATCGCGTTGAGTTGCTGTTCGAGTTGCCGCACCTGGGCGCGCAGCGCCTCGAGTTCGGCTTGATCCGCCGGCTGCGCCTGAGCGGCGGCTGAAAGTACCGCCGCGGCGACGAAAGCGCGAACTGAAGAAAAAAAATTCATGAGGAAGAATGTAGCTTGAGCGAAACCTCCCGTAGCCAGGTCGGCGGATTCGCGTTCGATCGATTGTCGGTAAAAGGCCGCCGGTGTGCGCCGGTGGGCCGAATAATCATTCGCTCGTCTGGCCCTCGCGGCCGACCGGAAGCCGTAGCTTCTCGGTGCATTCGACTTGAGTCACCCGGCCGTCGTGCACGACCAGTTGCACGACTCCGAAGCGGAGCCGCTCGACCTTCTCGCGGACGAGGGCGAGCCAGTCGGGAATCGAGTTCGACGGAGGATGAACCGCGGTTTCCATGAAAAAATCAGATGGTGTAATCGCCCAGCAGCTGGTGCAGCACGCCTTCGGTTTCATCGAGCCGGCCGTTGCGCGCCGGTGCGCCTCGACGCGCCGTGTTGTTTGCCGGACGCGGCGCCGCCGATTGCGAAAAGGGGAGCGGCAATCCGTCGCGGCGCAGTTTGCGCAGGGTCACTTCGACCACGTCCGCGAGCGTGTAGCGATCGAGGATACCGGCGATGGCGTTGCGCACGTCGAGCATCAGCATCCGCAGCCCGCAATGCGCCTCATCGGGGCACGTGCACTTAACGTAGGCGGTTTGGCTCACGCAGCCGATCGGCGCCAGCGGCCCATCGATCAATCGCACCACTTCGCCAATTCGGATGTCACGCGTCGGCTTCGCCAACCGATACCCGCCGAATTTGCCCCGCTCGCTCTGGACCAGGCCGGCGTCCTTCAGCAGCTGCAAAATCTGTTCGAGGAACTTGACCGGCAATTGCTCACTGGCGGCCAATTCCGAGACACGAACGAGCGACCGACCTACCTCGGCCGCAATGCCAAGATTGATCAGAGATCGAAGCGCATACTCTCCTCGTTTCGACAGTTTCATTTCTGAGAAGTTGAATGTACATTGCTTCAGTAGGGATTAAAGCAAGCGCTGATTGTAAGAATTTGCCGTATGACACGCTGGGAGTGTTTCGCACCTTGTGAGCTCGCGGCCACCACATTCCCGACCCCGGGCGGTGCTGATCCTTGCAACAGCTGTTGCATGAATCAGCAAAAACGACAATTAATATTTACCACTTTTGAGAGACAAAAAAGCGCCTTCGCTTTCTCTCGAACCTGCAACAGCTGTTGCACTCACAGGCAAGGCGGGAGCTAAAGTTTCAGCCTCAACCCGTCGTATGCCGGCGCGATACCGCTCGGTAACGAAGCCGCCAATTCGGCGTGGTCCGTGAGATGCGTGAGATGGGTCAACCAGGTTTGCGGCGCACCGATCTCCTGCGCGGCCGCTACCGCTTCCGCGATGTTCATATGCGAATGGTGCTCCAAGGGACGCAGCCCGTCCAAGACAACGGCAGCGGCACCGCGAGCGAGTTCCACCGCTTCGCGCGGCACGCGTTTGCAGTCGGTGTAGTACACGAACTTCGCTCCGGTGCTGCGCTCGGTGAAAATGAGGCCGAGGGTGTTGACGCCGCCGTGCGGTAGCAGCGTCGACTGAATTGTCCCTTGTGGCAGATCGAGCACCGCGGGCATCTCGACCAGCTTGAACGCCGCATAGCCTTTCGAAATTGGCTTCTCCGACATCGCGTAGGGGTAGATCGAAAGCACGCGCCCCATCCCTTCGTCGGTGGAGTAAACCGTCAGCGCCGTGCCGCCGAGGAGATCGCAGAAACGCCGCAAGTCGTCCATGCCGACGATGTGATCGGCATGACCGTGGGTAAGAATGAACAAGTCGGCGTGTCGGATGTTCTCACGCACGCATTGCAGCCGGAGCTCGGGCGCCGCGTCGACCTGCACGTGGAGACCATCCATCACGACGTGAATCGACGCGCGCGTCCGCTTGTTACGCGGATCCGCCGACGTGCACACCTCGCAATCGCACGCAATCATGGGCACACCTTGCGAGGTCCCAGTGCCGAGAAAAATCACCTCCATGATCGCTTAGGGTGCGTGCGGGTCTCGAACGCGCAAATCCGAAACCGAACTCGCTGCTTTCTGTACGGCGTCTGACTTGCAGACGCCTCGCTTTCTTGTAGCTGGCCGCCCAGAGGCCGGCCTTCGGCGTCAGCAAGACTGACGCCCTGCAAACAAACCGCCTTCAACGTTCTGCCAACCCGAACTTCCGCGGCTCGAAGCCGCGCTCGTTCAATGCCGCCGCCAGCGCTTTCAAATCGAGCTGGGCGCCGGGTTTCACGCCGTTCTGCGCGAACCAGCCTTGGTTCATCTCGAGCGGAAACTTGATGTGCGCACTGCGCGACGGAATAGTCGTTTCGTCGAACGGCTGCATTGCATAAATTTCCAGCAGCGTCCCGCTCTCATCGAAGTACCCAATATCGAGCGGCGTAGGCGTGTTGCGCATCCAAAAATTCACCTGCTGCGGTTTCGCATACACAAAGAGCATGCCGTCGTCGCGGCCAAGGTCGCGCCGCTCCATCAGACCGTGCTCCTGTTCTTGCGGCAGCACGGCCAGCTGCATGCGCACGGTTTTATTGCCAACCTTGATGGAAAAAAAATCCGACACGGTTTTGCGCACCGCGGGTTCGTCGCCGGTCGCGCGGTCCTTCGCACAAGCGGCGAACGCGACGGCCAACATGATCACGACTACGCTAACCGAGGAGGAAACGAATCTGCGCATACGGGCGAGTGCTACCCGCCGACCTGAAGGCGCGCAAGGGCGTTCCTCGGCGCGCCCCACCGCCGAGGCTAACCCGTATTTGCATTTGTCAGCCGGCGCCCGCGTCATCACGGTCGGCCCCAAAATTCTCCTCGCGTGCCCGCCCGTCCATCGCCTTCCCCGCTCCTCTACGCCGACACCGAACGCAGCGCCGATGCGTTGTACTTCGGACGCGTAAACGTCCCCGATGCGTTCATCGCCTTCGGCAGCCGCGGCAAGAAGTACGCGGTCGTAAGCGCCCTCGAATTCGGCCGCGTCAAGAAGACCTCGGATTTCGACGTCGTCCTCCCGTTGGAAATGTATGTGCAGCGCGCGCGAGAAGCCTCGCCGAAGGGACGCGTCGGCATCGCCGAGGTCATCGCCCTGCTCGCCAAAGAATTCAAAGCGTCACGCTTCGAGGTTCCCGACGATTTTCCCGCCGGCTTGTACGCCAAGCTGCGCACGCTCGGCGTCAATGTCGCGATCGCCGACGGCGCCTTGTTCCCGGAACGCGAGATCAAGTCGCCCGCCGAGGCCGCCGCGATTCGCGAGGGCAATCGTTGTAGCGCCCTGGGTTTCGCCGCCGTCGAGCGCATTCTGCGCGCCAGCAAGATTCGCGGCCGGAACCTCGTGCACCGCGGGAAGCAGGTCACGAGCGAGATGCTCAAGTTCGCCATCGAGGTCGCGTGTCTCGAGGCCGGTGCCGTCTCCACCAACACCATCGTCGCCGGTGGCGATCAAGGCTGCGATCCGCACGAGCGCGGCTCGGGTCCGATTCGCCCGCACGAGCTGTTGATCGTGGATATCTTTCCGCGCGTGAGCGCGACCGGCTATCACGGCGACATGACGCGCACATTCTTGCGCGGGCGCGCGAGCGATGCGCAGCGCGCCCTCGTCGCCGCGGTTCGCGCGGCCCAACTCGCCGCGTTGAAAACGATTCGCGCCGGCGTGAATGGCCGCGAGGTGCATGGCCGCGTCGTCGAAGTGTTCACGCGGCGGGGATTCGAAACGAAGCGCACGTCCCGCGGCTCGGTCGGTTTTTTTCATGGCACAGGCCACGGTCTCGGGCTCGCGGTGCACGAGCCGCCGCGCGTGAATTCCACCTTCGATTACGCGCTGAAAAAAGGCTCCGTCGTCACGGTCGAGCCGGGACTCTATTATCCAGGCCTCGGCGGATGCCGGATCGAAGACGTGGTGCAAGTGACCGATCGCACGTCCAAAATGCTGTCGCACTACCATTACAACTGGGAGATTCGATGAGCGCATCGCGCAACCGGCCGCCCCCTTCAGCCATGAAATCGCTTCCTGCCCTCCTCAAGAAGATCGCTGGCCTTCGGATCCTCGTGGTCGGCGACGTGATGCTCGACCACTACATCTGGGGAGACGCCACGCGCATCTCACCCGAGGCCCCCGTTCCCGTGGTCGATATCGCCCGCGATTCGTGGACGGCCGGCGGCGCGGCCAACGTCGCGTTGAACATCGCGTCGCTCGGCGCCCGTTGCTCCGTGGCCGGATACTTCGGAAAAGACGAAGCGGGCACGAAGCTGACCGAAATCCTGAGCGAGCGAAAGATCGCGACGCTGCCCACGCCTGGCACGGCCGCGACCATCCTGAAAACCCGCGTGCTAGTGCAGCATCAGCAGCTTTGCCGCCTCGACCGCGAACATTCGCCAGATGCTTATGAAATCGATGTCGCAACGGTCGAGCCGCTGTTGCGCAAAGCGATCGCAGCGTGCGACGCCGTCATCCTCTCCGATTACGCAAAGGGCATTCTTTCCGACGCGGTCGTATCGCGGATCACCACCCTCGCCCGCGCAGGCGGGAAATTCATCGCCCTCGATCCGAAGCCGAAACGGAAGCTCGCCTTTCACGGCCTCGATCTCATCACGCCGAACAAACGCGAATCGCTCCAACTCGCCGGCGTCGATTGGGCGCCGCACACTCCCTTTCCCGCCGCCGAGGTGTGCGGACGTCTCCACGATCTGTATGGCACGAAGTTCGCCGTCATCACGCTCGGCGAAGACGGCATGCTGCTCAGTTCCGAGGGCCGGATCGTGAAAACGATCCCGACCGCCGCGCGCGAAGTCTACGACGTCTCCGGCGCAGGCGATACCGCGCTCGCCGCTCTGGTGCTGGCGCTGACTGCAGGAGCGACGCTCGAAACCGCCGCGCACGTTGCCAACGCCGCCGCCGGCGTGGTGGTCGGCAAGCTCGGCACCGCGACCGTCACGCCGCAAGAACTGCTCGCGTACGTCAGCAAGCGCTAACCCCCGGCCGTCGTCGCCTTGGATATCGTCAGTCGCAACCCGAAAACCGTGACGCGCTCCGCCCTATTCCTCGATCGCGACGGCACGCTGATTCTCGATAAACATTATCTCGCCGATCCGGCTGACGTTGAGCTTCTGCCGGGCGTGCCCGAGGCCTTGCGACGCGCTCGCTCGCTCGGGTACGAGCTGTTCCTCTTCACCAACCAATCGGGCATCGGACGCGGCCTGTTCACTCTCGAAGACACCTTGCGCTGCAACGCTCGCATGCAAGAACTGATCGGGCTGCCCTCCCCGCTTTTCGCAGACGTATGCATCGCGCCCGAGGCACCCGGGCAACCGCAACAGTACCGCAAGCCATCGCCGCGTTTCATTCTCGAAAGCATCGCGCGTCATGGTCTCGATCCTGCCCGTTGCTGGATGGTGGGCGACAACACCGCCGACATGGAGGCGGGCCAAAACGCCGGCGTCCGGCTGGCCGCCGTTTGCACCGGTAAGCACACCGTGGAAAAATGGGCGGCGCTCGCGATCCCCGACCTCCACGTATTCCCGTCGCTGCTTGAGTTCGTCTCGTACCTCGAAGCGAGTACCGCGATGCGCATGCCCGGTTGACCGCTTCGACCACAGGGTTTCAGCGTTTCTCTTCCCATGCCCGAACTCGCCGAAGTCGAATTTTTTCGGAAACGCTGGCATCTCGCCGCGCAGGGCGAACGTGTCACCGCGATACACACCCACGACCGGAAAAAGCTCTTGCGCGAACTCGATCTCGCGCAATTCCGGCGCGTGCTGATCGGCGCCGAGTTCGTCGATTCGGAAGCCCGCGCGAAACAAATGCTGTTCAAGTTTCGCGGTTCGCACGGCGAAGCGTGGCTCGGCATTCATCTTGGCATGAGCGGCGAACTCACGGTCACGCCGCCCGCGCATGAACCAGGGAAGCACGATCATCTCATTCTCGTAACGGCTCCGCATTCCTCCGTGGGGCGTCCATCTCGTAAGCACCGTTCTGCCGACACGCCCAACCCGTCCGCCGTCGACGGCCACGCGCTCGTCTTCAACGACCCGCGCATGTTCGGACGCGTTCAATTCCACGTCGGAAAAGAACCGCCCTCGTGGTGGACGAAGATCGCTCCGGCAATTCTTTCGCCCCGCTTCACTGTGGACGAGGTCGCTGAATTCCTGCAGCGGCGACGGCGGGCGCCGATCAAAGCCGTGCTCTTGATGCAGGAGCGTTTCCCCGGCGTCGGCAATTGGATGGCCGACGAAATCCTCTGGCGCGCCGCCATTCATCCGGCGCGGCTCGCCGGCTCATTGACCAAAGCCGAAGTGAAAGCGTTCTGGCGCGAATGCCGTCATGTGTGCCGCCTCGCGCTCGATGCCATCGCCGGACGCGGCAACAAGCTTCCGCCCGATCTCAACGTCAACATTCCGCGCACGTGGCTGTTCAAGCACCGCTGGCGTCCCGGCGGCAAAGATCCGCGCACCGGCACTCCCCTTGCCCACGCCACCATCGGCGGCCGCACGACATGCTGGTCACCCGCCCGCCAAAAACTCCCACGCTCGCCTGCCTGATGTAGAAAGGGTCTGCTGCTTGATGTAGGGCGGGGGCTCCGAACCCCGCCGTCACGCGGCGACCGCGCGCACACCATCGATTCCGCAGGCACTCCGCACGCCCGCAAAAAAGCATTCGTGCGGCGCGTTCGCCCGAAAACATCCGCCCGATTTCCCGGATGATTCGGATAAGTCTGATCCGGCTCCCCTCCGCGCAATCCGCGGCCGATCGCTGGTTACTCGTTTCATCTGCTCGCGCCGCGATGCTTGCACCCGCCTCCGCTCTTTGCGCCAATGCGCTGCGTCCATGACCGCTCCGAAAAAACAGCGCCTCGACGAATTACTCGTTGCCCGCGGGCTCGCTGAATCGCGCGCGCAAGCGAAAGCGCTGATCATGAGCGGCCGCGTGCGACAAGGCACCGCACGGCTGGATAAGCCAGGCAAGGAATTCCCCACCGACATCGAGCTCTGCGTGGATCAACCGCCGCGTTTCGTGAGTCGCGGCGGGGAAAAACTTCAAGCGGCGCTGGAGCAATTCGCGCTCCATTTGCGCGGGGCGCACGTCTTGGACATCGGGGCCTCGACCGGCGGCTTTACCGATTGCGCGCTCCAAGCCGGGGCCGCCGATGTCGTGTGCATCGACGTCGGTCGCGCGCAACTACACGCGAAGCTTCGCGCCGATGCGCGCGTGACCAATATCGAAAAGCTCAACGCGCGATTTCTGAAAGCCGAGGACCTGCCCCGCGCCGAATACGATGCCGTTGTGATGGACGTCTCCTTCATCTCGCTCACCGCGATCTTGCCCTCGGTCTGGCCCTTCCTCCGCACCGGTGGGACGCTCGTCGCCCTGGTGAAGCCGCAATTCGAAGCCGGCAAAGCGGAAGTCGACAAAGGTCGCGGCGTCATTCGCGATCCCGCTGTGCAAGAAGCCGCATTGGCCCGTGTGCGCGACTTCGCCCTGGCCGAGCTAGCCCAGGCGCATCTGGTCGGCACGACGGACTCGCCGATCACCGGCGCCGACGGCAACCGCGAGTTCCTGCTCTGTCTAAAAAAGGAATAAGCTGAGTTCGTGTTAGCGGCAGTAGCGAGTTATCCCGAACGCGCCCTTGTCTACGTTGCCGTAATGCAGACGCCGGTTGAGACGTTTCTTAAACGCGGTCCAGCGGGATCTGCGGTCCAGTAGGAAACTCGGCATAAATCGTGTCGCCGGGTTCAACCACGCCGCCTTTCAAGACGATGCCCATGATGCCAGCCTTTCTGACCAAGTTTCCGTTTTCATCATGAGACAGCACGGCAGCCATCAATCCGGGAAGAAAACGATCGAGCTGCGCACACGGATTGCGGAGCCCTTTGACTTCGACCACGGCGTCGGCACCGAGGTATAGCCGCGTTCCGGCCGGCAGGTGCAGCAAGTCTATGCCGCGCGTCGTAATATTCTCGCCCATCTCGCTCGGACGCACCTTGAAGCCAGAAGCCAGCAATTCCTCGTGCAGTTCGGTGTGGATGAGATGCACCTGACGTAGATTCGGCTGAGTCGGGTCCACCGCGACGCGTGATCGGTGCTTAACCGTCTCCCCAGCGTGAGCATCGCCCTCCACTCCGATTCCGGCCACGAGACGAATTCGCTTTTGCGGCTCCTTGCTGAAGCGATGCGTCCGACTCCGACTCACCGCGATAACGACTCCGGTGGTCACCTCTGCCCCATCAGCGCGATGGCCGACAAGGTTTCGCCCACAGCGCTAACCGCCGCGGTGATCGACACCGCGCCGGCAACGCACGCCGCGATACACATGTCCGCGCGCGGCATCCCGAACAGGTGACAACCGTAGACGCACAAGGCGGTGGTAAGCACCGCGGAGCTAATCGGCACGATGAGTGATTTCATGGAAAAATTCGCGTTCGTCTATGTCATCCATGAACCACGCCACCGCCCAGCGCGAGCTCGGACACGAGTCCCCTGACCCAAGAACCTAGACCCTAAACCTGGCGCCCTCTCGCTAGAGCATCGCCCGGAATGCCGGCAGCCGCCGGAGCACGTCCGCGGCGACGAAACTGGCGAGCAGTCCGGACAACGTCAGCAACATCACGAGGAAATACGTGTTTTGCGGTAGCGAACGGAAGAGCATCGCCAGCGCCACCAGCACGGGCGCATGGAGCACATACACCCCGAACGAGCGGTCGGCCAGCCATCGGCTGCGAGGGCCTTCGAAATTCAGCTTTCGCGCGAAAAGCGCGAGCGCGCCGAGCGAAAGTCCGACGCCCGCGCCTTGCTCCCAAAGCGCAAAAGCGACCGCCTGCCAGTGCGCGCCGCCGAAAAAGTATTCCACCTTGCCCGTCCTCATTCCGGCCAACATGACGCCCAGCAATACCACGGGACTGCCGCAGAGCGTCAGCCAGCCCGCCGTACGCGCGTGAGACGAAAACGCCAGCGGAACCAACCAGCCATGACGCGCGGCATGCAGTCCGGAGACGAAAAACGCGATATACTGCACGAAAAAACACAGCTGCAAGTTCAGCACATTCGTGCCGATGGGCTGGACCAATCGCACGGCAAACGTCACGAGACCCAAAGCCAACGCGACGCCAACGAGCAGCTTACCGGAAGGAACGACAACAGGCGGTCGATCCGCGGCGCCGCCGTCCGACATGGGCCGACCAAGCGAACGCCAGCCGGCGAACACGAGGCAAAAGAGCAGCAACGCAACCGCAAACCAAAGCGGGCCCGTTGACCCCAGAAACCGTCCCGAGCGCAGATATTTTAGGTAATACGCTCCCGGCGGTCCAAAATTGTAATGCCATGGATTGAGCGCGAGCAGGATGAACGGATGGATCGCCAGCATGTAGAACAACACCGGCAGCCCCAGGCGAAAAAGGCGTTCGCGGATAAAGCATGACGGACCGCGACGCGCGAGCGAGCCATGCGCGAAATATCCCGAAATAAAGAACAATAGACCCATGAAAAATGCCTGGAGATGCCCTTCCCAGAGGATGAACGGCACCTTCTCGGCGAGGGTCGGCTCATGGGCGCTCATGAAATACCAGTCGCCGACATGACTGTAGGTGACGCAGGCGTGGAGATTGACGACGAGGACGATCACGAGCGTGCGCAGGTGATCGATCCACGGTATACGGGTTGTCGGAGCGGACGACGTCGACGTGGAGCGCGTGACAGCGGCCGATCGGGGGGTCTCGTTCATTCGAAATAAACGCTCCATGACTCGTCATCCCCCGAACAAGCGCTTTTGCCCGGGGATGCTCCACGCCTTCACGATGCGCCCATTGGAAACCTGGTAGATCATCACGAGGTCGAGTTCGCCCGGCCCTTCCGGAAACGTTCGCGTCACGCACTCGTCATCGATCACCGTGGATCCGGAAACGATGCGCTGCCTCAGCCGAGCGTGCAGATTCGGTTCGCCAAAGCGTTGCGAGAATCGCTCGCGCAACTGGTCCGATCCCGCCGCCAGCAGCTTTGCCGGGAATTCGAACATCTCGGCATCGTCCGCGTAAACGGCCAGCAATCCCGGCAAATCCCGGGCATTGAACGCATCGAGCTGCCGCTGCACGACTGCTTCCGGACTGTTAGTGCTCGGTTCCATTTTGGAGATACGTCTTCACGATGCTTATTGAGATGAATAAAATCTCGACCGAGCCGACACCTTCAATATCCGACGCATCGACGGCTAGCATCTCGATAGATGATTGTGGGACAATAATGGATTTTCGCCGCGTATCTGCGTTCGTCCGCATCATCCGCGGCTACCCCTTGTTCGAGGTCTTCATCCGACGCTCACTATTTTATCGGATGCGTCTCTTCCGGATGGCCGCGAACATAGCGGAATTTCCAGCCCGGGTTGACGGTGACCTCGACCGCTCGCCCTGCGCGGATGTCAGGACACAGTTCGTACCACGGGTACTCTCGATAGGTGGGAAACCGAAACCGGGGGGCGTTCGCCAGTGCTCCGCCCACCAACAGCACACCGACGACATAGCGACGCCACGGTCGCGAATCGCTCGCCATCGCGATGATCGCACACCACAGCAACAGCACTTTCGGCACGAAAAAGTATCGATCTCCGACCTGGCTAAGTCCCCATAAATCGATCCGCTTGTAGATCGCGGTTGCGGTCAACAAAAGGAGGCCGAAAACCGCCATCGTGCCCAGGGCAGCGCGATACGGACTCCGCCTTGCTGCTGCGACCAGCAGCGCCAAAATCGCCGCTCCGATCGCGAGCAGAAAAAACGCCCCGGCCCCCTCTCCGACAAAAGTGCCCGCAAACACGTTTGCCACGAGGCGAAATGAAATCGTCGCGAATAAAGCCCCGGCTCGAAATGGTCCCGTGAATTCATGATCCGGTTCGCCATGCAAAATGAACCAGCCCTGAATCGCCGCCGTCGCCGCCGCGATCAGCAGTAGAATGCCAGACGCTCGCGTCCGGCGCCGCATCCATCGCCACGCCAATAGCGGTGACGCGAACAGTGCAAATGGCCCCGACAAGCCGGACCCAAGCACGAATGCCAAATCGACCGCCCAGTCCGACACCGTTCGCGGATCGCGCTTCAGCACCGTCAAGAGCAGGCCCAACGCGGCGATCCATTGCGCGTTCGTCAGCGTGAAGAACACCTCGCCGACATTCGGTACGAGCAGCATGACGACCGCCAGCCAGGGCTTGGCCGGAAGTTCGAGCCGCGGCGACAAACACGTCAGCGCCACGGTGACAAAGAGCGCCAGCCACACGGCCATGAAGAACGCAGGTTGGAGAGCTGGATCGAGCGGGATGGCGCACCACGCCGCCAGCCGAGGAATCAAATGCAGGTACCCCGCTTGCGGGAGGACAAAGGCGTGCAAGCCTTGGCCCTCGGCGAGAGCGAGAAAGATAAAATCCTCCGCCCAGAATTGCGGCCGATAAAACGCATCCGGCCGCCGCACGAACAAAACGACCACCGAAGCCGCGACCACCGCCCATGCCCAGCGCCACAACACGATGGTCTTATTGACGGCTAAAGCCTCGGGCGCAGGCGAAACGCTGGGGAGCGACATGGCGTCCCGCGAAAATCCTTACCGCTCCTTGCCGTTGCAACCTCGTAGATAGAAGACCGCGCCGCGCGGGCACGGCCGCCCGTCGCGTCAATGGGCGCCGACGGCGTTCGGTCTCGGAGCGTGGACGGCCATCGTCCGCCCGTATGTACGTCATCGAGCGGTCGGGGGCGGCCGCGCTCCTGCGGTCTCCATCGCGATCTCACGGCAGCGCTTCAAATCGGTTTTGCCGGTGCCGAGCATCGGAATTTGGTCCACGCGCCGGACCATTTTCGGCACCCATAAGTTCGGCAGGCCCGCGCCGAGAAGCTTGGAGCGCAGTTCTTCGGTCGACACCTCGCGCGTCGTGACAAGCACGAGCGCTTCGCCTTTCGCTTCGTCTGGAATCGACGTGATCACGAGCATCGTGGCATCGCTCTGTTCCCAGCCGAACACATCGAGGATTTTCTGCTCCACCGTCCCGTGGGGCACCATCTCTCCGCCGATCTTCGAAAACCGCGAGAGTCGTCCCTGAATGAACAAAAAACCGTCTTCGTCGAACCGACCCAAATCGCCGGTCACGAACCAGCCGTCGCGAAAAACCGCAGCGGTCTTCGCGGGGTCGTCGAGATAACCGGCAAATACGTTCGCACCGCGCAATAAAACGATCCCCGAGGAGGTTGACGGCAGCTCTTGGCCGGTGTCGGGATCGGCGATCCGCGCAGTCATGCCGGGCAAGAGACGGCCGGTGGATCCGAGCCGCTTCCCGAGTTGCGGCAGATTGGTCGCGGCGGCGATGGCCGGATGATGCTGGTTCACGTTCGTCACCGGAGCCGTCTCCGTCAGCCCGTAGCCTTGCAAGATTTCGATGTGAAACGTCTCGAGAAACGCGCGGTACAAATCGTCGGTGAGCTTTTCGGCACCGGCGATCACCAGATCGAGCGACCGAAGCTCGTGCGATTGGGCGCGCTTGAGGATCGGCCGGATGAAGGTTGGCGCACCGATCAACGTCGTCGCCCGCTCCTCGCGGATTGCATCGACGATTTTACGCGTTTCAAGCGGACTTGGCACCGTCACGACATGAGCCCCGCGCAAAAGGGGATACCACACGGTGACGGTGAAACCGAAGCTGTGAAATACCGGGAGGCAGCCAATGATCGAGCACGTGGGCGGCAGAATCGACAGCGAAGAAATCTGGGCGCAATTCGCGAGAATATTGCGATGCGTGAGCACGACGCCCTTCGGCTCGCCGGCGCTGCCGCTCGTAAACAACAAACCCGCTTCCCGCCGGTCGCCGATCTTGGGCAAGCGCAGCAGATTCGCGCACCATTGATTCGGCAGGGTCCAAGCCGCGAGCATCCACGGCAACAGGGCTCGCTTGCCACCGGCGGCAGCCAGTTCGTCCCTTAGATCCAGCGTGCGCTCAGGCCACGGAAACGTCGGCACCTTCGACCGCATCGCCTGGGCAGAGATCACGGTGCGAATGCCGGCCAATCGAAATGCGGCTTCGACCGAAGCGCGGCCCGCGGTGAAGTTCAGATTGACCGGCACCTTGCCGGCACAGAGCACGGCCAGATTCGCGATGAAGGCTCCGGCGCTGGGCGGCAGCGCTATTCCGACTCGCTCCTCCGACACGTTCGTGCGCAGACGCCGCGACAGCACCGCTGCGGCGGCGTAAAGTTGCGCGCACGACACAACGCGGCGTTCGCCAGTCCGATCGATGACTTGCGCGCAGCCTGGATGCTTGGTCAATGCCCGGACGCATTCGCGGCCGAGATGGCGCTGCAACGCGGGGCGTTCGTCGAATGCGACGGCGCCAAGATCGAGCAATTCGTTGCGCGCCCATTCCGGCGACGCCTCGGCGAATGGCTTGGGCCGCCCGAACGCGACATACACGGACGTGGGCATCAAACGCGGCGGCTTCCAGAGATACTTGTTACCCGCGAAAGAAAACACCGAGCCCCACAGCCCGTCGATTGCTGCCGCGACCACCGGAACCCGGGCTTGATGCGCCAGAATCTCGAAGCCCTTCTTGATCTGCATCAGCTGGCCCGTGCGCGAAATCTGCCCCTCGGGGAAGATACACACGACCTCGCCGTTGCGCAGCGCTTTGACGGCGCGGCGAAAGCCATCGGCCGGCTGCTGCGACGAAATCGGAATGCAGCCACTGGCACGAAAGCACCAATTGAAAAACGCGTGTTGCTGCAGACCGCGATACCCCATGAACCGAATCGGACGCGGACACGCGAGCTGCAGAACGACGACATCGACATACGAGAGGTGGTTCGCGATCAGCACGACGCCACCGGTCGATGGAAACCGGTCGGTTCCGCCGGCACGCACGCGATACAGCATCCGCGCTGCGAGCGTCGCCACGATTTCGATCCAATAGGGCAGCGACGAGCGCCGTCGAAATGCGAACTTAGGCATGAAACGAACGAACGTTATGGTTCGTTCACCGGGGTCGATTCAAAGCATTTCGCGCCGAGAATCCGGCACCGCCACGGACGGCGCCGCGCCCGCCGAGCGAAGGCCGCCCGCGAATCACGCGAATTGACGCTAATTTAGGAAGCGCGCGCGATGCATATCAATCTTCAGTCATCAACGCGGATGTTTTATATCAGCGTTCCAACGGATCGATCGGCGCACGTTCTCCCCCGCCCTTCGCGCGCCCCAAATTTTCGGCCGAACGTCAATTAGGCGTTTTGCCGCGGAGCCGGTTGATCCAATCCACGGCTTTGTCCGTGAGTCCGGTTTTTTCGACCGCGAGAGCGACGAGCCGATTACTGAAGTCCGTCGCGTCGAGTCGGGCCAAGGTCCCGCCGATCCGAATCGGGATCGTGCACGCAGCGTAACCAAGGTCGTCGGGTTTTGGCTCGAGCACGCCCAAATACTTCATCAGCTCAGCCGCGCGACCGCGTGCACGAAGCTGAAGCTCCATCGTTACGACATCGTCCAGCGGCGGCCGGCCCGGCACCCAAGCGGCGTGGCCGCGGCCAGTCAGCCGAAACTCCGGCGAGATCAGCGTGAATTCTTTCACCGTGGTACGGAAGGTATCGTCCCGCGAAAAGACCACGCTCAGCTGATCGTACGAAATCGCGGCGAGCATCTTCGCCAATTCGTTCGCGGCCTGTGAGCGGCTCGTGATGTCGTCGAAATCCTTCCGTCCGGCGATGGACGTGATCGCGTTGCCCGCCGATGCAATCCAGCTCGCGAGCTTGCCCGAGTTCTCGACCAAGTTGCCGACGTTGACCGGCACGCCGCGAAAGGTCCCGCCTTTGCTCGTGAGCTCGCAATTCCCGACGGCCGAGGCCGGCAGCGCCGCGAATTGCGACGCTTGGCTCGCGACCCGCGCCGTCAGAATGAACCGCCCCTCCACCGAAGGCGGTTGTCGCGGATTGATCGCCCGAAACAACGGGCCGGGATCGAAATCGGTAAGTGCGAGGTCGGCGCCGAGTCGATAGGGATTCGGCGCGCCGCGCTCGAAGAGCATGGCGCCGCTTATTTTCGCATCGCCGTCATCCCCAACCGCGGCGCGGAGCTTTTCGAAACTGATTTTGCCGCCGTCGAACCGCAGCACACCCGTGACATCGCTCATCTGAAACGTCCCGGAATAAACGAGCTTTTTCAGTTGGAGTCCCACGGTGCCCTTCAATATCGCCCACGCGGGAACAACGGCCGTGTCCGTAGGCTTCTGGTCCGGCGATGCGGTCGACGCGAAAACCGAAGCGAGCGCCTTGGCATCGTCGAGAATGAGATTGTTGCTCGTCAATCGAGCGTCGACCGGGCCGTCGACTTTCGCGGGGACGAACTCGCCGACGATGGTCACGTCGGACTCGCGCTGATCGCGCCGCACGATGAGCGGAACATTGAACGTGATGCGACCGTCCGCAGCGAGGTCGGCGCGGAGGTTGGCGGAAATCGCGGGCAAGGTTTCGGTCGGCGGCTGGCCGCGGACGGCGAGGCGCTTCACGGCGACATTCGCCTGCAGCTCGTGCTTCGGGCCGAGACTCGCCACGAAATCGACGGTCGCGTCACCCGCCGACAGCGGCAGACTGCCGCGAGCAAGCGGTTGCGCCGCCAGCGCCGCCAAATCGAGGGTCAGCAGGCCGGTGGCTTTGATCGGTTGATCGGCGCCCGCCAGGCGTCCGGCTTTGGCATCGAGCAGCAATACGGTGGCAGCACCGGTCTTGCCCGTAAGTCCGGTCAGTTCGGCTTGCCAGCCCCGCGGCGTGTAATCGCCCGACGTCGTCAACGAGACATCGACGTGCTCGACGAGTGGAAGTCCGGCGCGCGCCACGGCCAGGTTCTTCACGACCAGCGGCGACTTTGCCCGGAAAGTGAAACCGCCGGCTCGTGGCGATGCGACCAGTTCGCCCCGCAGGTCGTCGCCCGTGACGACGAAATCCCGCAGGAACGGCTTTGCCCAAGCGAGCGGCACGCCGTCGAGCGCGACGTCAAACACGTCATGCCCCTCGTCCGTGGCACGAAGATCACCGGCTTTCCAATTGAATTCGAACGGCTGCAGCACATGCAGCGCCGCCACCGGGCCATCGGCGGCGAGCGTTATCTCGCAGGTCTTCACCGCCAACACGTCCCCACGCTGAGCGAGGTCCACCTTCGCCGCCAACTTCACCGCGCCAATCGCCGCGAGGTCAGGCTGGATCGCGCCGAGCTGATCGACCGAAGCGTCAAGCTCCCCGGCCGTTTCGACGCGCGTCAGCGCGATGTCGGCATCGAATTTACCTTGGCCTTGGGCGTGAAAAACCGGAATCGCGCGGCCAAACAGGAAGGGCGCGAAGTCTGCGTCGTGCAGGTTGAGCGTCCATTGTCCGGCGATTCGATCCGGCTGGGCCGGATACTCCGCGGTCACGTCGGCGAGCGTTCGATCGCCGCTCACGAGGGTCGCGATATAGCTTTCGGTTTTCTCACCCCGGCTGACCGCGATTTTTGTGCGCAAGCTCACGGGTTGAGACAGGGACGGCCCCACGGCAGTGGCGGTGAAATCCGCCGCGACCCGCGTGACGGTGCGCGGTGTGTCCATCGTCGCCGCGACGCTGCCTTCCAGCCCAAGCGCGCGCACTTTTTCGCCACCCAAAATCGAATCGGCCACCACATCGAATTTCCCCGTGCTGCCGGCCCGTAAGCCGCCGCCCTTTACCTTCACGCTGACGGCATGTCCGCGGGCCACGACTTTCCCCTCCAGGTCGGCACCGTCCAGGGTGAGATCGAACGGCAACTGCAAACCCGCCAACACGCCAGGGAAGCCCGGGAGCGCATTCGACGACGGCTTTTCGTCGCTCGTCGTGGCGACCGGCGACGCTGTCGGAGCCGGTGCGGTCGATCGCACCGGTGACACGGCGACGGCTTCAAGCGTCCAGTTCGACGCCGCGAAGTGCGAGATATCGACCCGTTTCGAGAGCAGCGCCGAGAGCATCGGCAACTGCGCGTTGACCGCCGGCGCGGCGAGTCGCCAGCCGTTGCGTTCGATCCGAACATCCATCGCCGTGAAGCCCCGGAAGCCGGCGTCGATTCGGCCGATCGACAAACGCCATTCGGGATGCCGCGCGAGCAGGCGGAAAACGACCCATGTCTGGACCTTCGAATTCAGCGCGACGGCGACACCGATCAGCGCCAACGCCACGAAGGCGGCGGCCACCAAGAGTGCCTTCCGAGCCGATTTCATGGGACGACCAATGACACGAGAGAGAGTCCGTGGCGATGAAAGTTGAGGAGATATCTCACCGTAGAAGCGTCGGCCAGCGGGTGGAGCCCCATGACTTTACCGGGCCCGGGCCAGTCGCGAAGGAAGCCCGACGGTGACATCGGGCTTCACCTGCGAGACCCCGATTCGATCGCAACGCCTCAATGCGTGACGAACTCGTCCCCGAGTCCCATCGCGCGGCGCAACGCCGCAATGGAAACGTTATAGGTATAGAAGGCTTGGATTTGATTCGTCCGCGCGGTGGTCAGATCCACTTGGGCCTGGAGCACGTCGAGCTGGGTGCTCGTGCCGGCTTGATAACGCGCATTGGCGAGCCGGACCGCTTCCGTCGCTTGCTCAACCACTTTTTGCGACGTCTCCGCCAATTCGGTGGCTTCCTGCCATTGCGAGAACGCCCGGCGGACGTCCACATCGGCCGCCAACTGCGCCTCGGTCAGGCCAAGACGAGATTGTTCGGCGACGGAACGCGCCTGCGCGACGCGACCCGCGGTGGCGCGGCCGTCGAAGATATTCCATTGCCCCTGGACGCCGGCGAGGAAGCCGTCAGGCGAGTCACGAAACGCGTTGCTTGTGCCCTTGCGCAACGCCCATCCGCCGAAGACCGACACCGTCGGAAAATAGCCCGAACGGGCGGTGGTGACCGATTCCTGGCGCGCATCCACCAGCTTCGCGAGCCGCTTGAGATCGGGCCGATTCGCATGCGCCGCCTCGAACGCCGACTGGAGGTCGAAGTTGACCGGCGTGAAGTCGAGCGTGCCGACGAAATCGGGAACTTTCGTCGCCGTGTCGCGCGTGTTCGTGGTGAACCCGAGGACTTGTCGCAGGCTCTCGATCGCGAGCCGGTAGTCGTTGCGAGCCGTGATGAGCGGAACCCGAGCGTTGGCCACCGCCACTTCGGCGCGCAGCTGCTCGAAGCTCGAAACGGTGCCGGCGCGATAGCGATCGGTCGCGGTCTTCAGCTGGCTTTGCAAGAGCTCGAGATTCGATTCCTGCACCTTGATCTTTTCCCGGGCGAGCAACACGCCGTAGAACGCGGTGCGCACCTGCAGCAGCGCTTCGTTGATCGTGGCTTGCAGTTCGAGCAACGCCGCATCGCGCACGAGCTTGGAGCTCTTGACCGCGGAGCGAACGCCGCCGCCGGCAAAGACCAGTTGCGATGCCGTCACGTTGATCTGCCAGCCGCGGTCGCTGGCGGGAAACGACTGGCTGATCGACGTATCGTTGCGCTGGTACGAGCCGTTCGCGCTGACGTTCGGGATTTCGCGGGCCGTGACTTCGACGACCACGCCCTCTTGTTGGCGAATGCGTTCCTTGGCTTGCCGGATCGCGAAGTTGTTATCGAGCGCGAACGTGATCGCGGTTCTCAGGTCGAGCGTGTCGGGCACCGCCGTCGGCGGCGGCACCGGCTGGGCGCGCGCGGTGCGCAGGCCGGGCAGCGAAACCGCCAGCACGAGCGCGGCGAGCGGAGCGACAGGGCGAAAATGGTGACGAGCGAGTTTCATCGGTGGCGAAGCGTTATTTGGCGAACACGGGCGTGGCAACCGGCTCGGTCGCGGCGACCCGAGCGCGATCTTTCGAGTGGTCCTTGGCGATCAACACGTAAACCGACGGCAGCACGAACAAGGTGAAGATCGTGCCGATCGTCATGCCGCCGACGAGCACCAAGCCGATCGAATTACGCGCTGCGGCGCCGGCACCGGTGACGAGCGTCAGCGGGAAGTGGCCGGCGATGGTCGCGACGCTGGTCATGAGCACGGGACGCAAACGCGTCATCGCCGCATCGTGCACGGCTTCGATCTTCGACTTGCCCTCCTCCTGGAGTTTGTTGGCGAACTCGACGACGAGAATGCCGTTCTTCGCGATCAGGCCGACGAGCGTCACGAGTCCGACCTCGGCGTAAATATTCAAGGTCGTGGTAAAGCTATCGGTCCAAAACGGCTGATTCGGGTTGGGCATTCTCAGCCAGACGAAGACGAGCGCGCCGAACATCGCGAGCGGCACGGAGCCGAGCAGGATGACGACGGGGTCGCGGAACGAATTGAACTGCACCGCGAGCGCGAGGAAAATCATCACGATCGCGAGCATGAAGGCCGGCAGGAATTTGTTGCCCTCGTGGCGCAGTTGCCGCGATTCGCCCGTGTAATCGACCGTGAAGCCACCGGGCAGCTTTTCTTTCACGATCGTCTCGAGGGTGGTCAGCGCCTCATCGAGCGTGACGCCGCTCTGCCCGGAGATCTTTACGGCGTTCAACTGCTGAAACCGATTCAGCGAACGCGGCACGGTTTGGTTCTCGATATGCGCGATCGAACTCAACGGGATCAGCTGACCGCCGGGCCCGCTAATGTGGATATTCTCGAGCTGATCGGGATTGAGCCGCTGCGAGCGCTCGATCTGCGGAATGACCTTGTAACTGCGCCCCGCAATATTGAAGCGATTGACGTAGTTGCCACCCAAGGCCGAGGCGAGGTCCGCGCCGACTTGCGAGAGATTCAATCCGAGCGCCGCGACTTTCTCGCGGTCGATGATGACCTGCGATTGGGGCTGGTCGTATTTCAGGTCGAGCTGGATGAAGTAAAACTTACCCGACTTCATCGCCTCTTCGTAAACCGTGTTCGCCGCGTCCATGAGCTCGCGGGTGGAGCCGGTCGTCGCGAGCACGACCTCGACGGGAAAATTGCCGCCGCCCGGCAATGCCGGCGGTCGCGTGGCGAACGCTTGAAGTCCGGGAATATTTGCGAGCTTCGCCGAGACCTCCGGGAAGACCTGGGCGACGGTGCGTTTTCGCGGATTGTGCCATGGCTTCAGCACCATGCCGGAAAATCCGTCGACGCCCGATACCGCCCCCGCGGAGGGCGGGAAAAGAATTTGGAACGTGAGATCGCGCTCGGGCACCTCGAGAAATGCCTTTTCCACCGCGCGGCCCTGCTGGCTCTTTTGGGCGGCAGTGGCGGTGGCGGGCCCGAAGATGAAGGAGAAGATCACGCCTTGGTCCTCGAGCGGCGCGAGCTCCTTGCCTTTCCACGACTGCAAAAACATCACGCCGGCGAGCAACGTGACCACGACCCAGACAACATACGTCACGCCACGGCGATTCAACGTTGTGGTCAACATGCGGCCATAAGCGTGCCGGAGCCGGTCGAAGCGATGATTCACCCAGCCGGTGAAGCCGCGCTCCTCGTCCGCCGCGCTCTTCAGCATCCGGGACGCCATGACCGGCGAAAGGGTCAACGCGACGATACCCGAAATCGTCACCGCGCCCGCGAGCGTCAGCGCGAACTCGCGGAACAACGCCCCCGTCAAACCGCCTTGCAAGCCGATGGGGGCATATACCGCCGCCAGCGTCACCGTCATCGCGATGATCGGCCCGACCAATTCCCGCGCGCCGAGCAGAGCGGCCTCGAAGGGCGTCCGTCCTTCGCGAATGTGGCGTTCGACGTTTTCGACGACGACGATGGCATCGTCGACCACGAGACCCACCGAAAGCACGATCGCGAGGAGCGTCAGCAAGTTGAGCGTGAAACCGAACGCCGCCATGAGAAACACGCCGCCGATCAGCGACACGGGGATCGCCATGATCGGAACCAAGACCGAGCGCCAGGAACCGAGGAACAGGAAGATCACCACGATCACGATGAGCAGCGTATCGATGAGGGTATGGGTCACTTCGCTGATGGCGGTCTTGACGTATTCCGACGCGTCGTAAGCGATGCGCGCATCGAGGCCGTTCGGGAGATCCTTTTTGATCTCCTCGAACTCCGCCCGCATCCGGGCGACGACGTCGATCACGTTGGCGTTGGGCAGCGGATAGATGCCCATGAACACGGCGGTCTGGCCGGAAAAGCGGACCTCGGTGTCATAGTCTTCGGCGCCCAGTTGGACATCGGCGATGTCGGCGAGGCGCACCACCGTGTCGTTCACCTGGCGGATGGGCAGGCGCTTGAATTCCTCCACCGAATGCAAGTCGGTGTTGGCGGTGAGATTCACCTGCACGAGCGAGCCTTTCGTCGTGCCGACGGCAGAGAGGTAATTATTGCTCGCGAGCGCCGCGCGCACCTGCGCTGGGCTGATGTTGAGCGCGGCCATTTTATCGGGTTTGAGCCAAACGCGCATCGCAAACGTCCGCGCGCCGAGCACGTCTGCCCGCTGCACGCCGGTCAGCGCGCCGAGGCGTGGTTGGACCACGCGCGTGAGGTAATCGGTGATCTGCGCCTGATCGAGGATGTTCGACGAAAAACTCAGGTAGCACGACGCGAACTGCGAGTCGGCGGACTGCACGCTGATCGCAGGCACCTCGGCCTCGGGCGGCAAGTTGTTGCGCACCTGATTTACCTTCGAGGTGATTTCCGCGAGCGCCTTGGTCGGCTCGTAGTTGAGCTTCAAGTGCGCGCTGACGATCGAGATATTTTGCAGGCTGTTTGACTCGACGTAATCGATGCCGTCGGCGGAGGCGACCGCCTGCTCGATCGGCGTCGTGACGAACCCGCGCACGAGCTCGGCGTTGGCGCCGATGTACACGGTCGAAATCGTGACCGTCGAGTTCTCGCTGCGCGGATATTGCCGGATGTTCAGGCCGCCCGGCATGTCGGCGATCGAGGCGGGAATCGGCAGGCCGATGCCTTTGAGTCCGCGCGCCAGGGCGCCGATGCCGACCGCCTGCAGCCCGGCCAGGACGATGACGACGTTGACGACAATCGCGAGGACCGGTTTGCGGATGAAAAGATCGGTGAAAGCTTTCTTCATGGGTGAGGTGGTTGACGACCGCAGTCGCGGCGATGGCTAGCTATCGAACAACCGAGCGCGGGTTCAGGCGTTCTTCGGTTTCGGGTCGAGCTCCGGTTTTGGCGCCAGGGCATTGTCGATCACGACCGTCATCCCCGCCCGGAGCTTGAATACGCCTGAAGTCACGATCGTTTCGCCGGGTTTTAACCCGTCGACGACCGCAACGAAGTCGCCGCGCGTTCTGCCGAGCCGCACGATTTGCGAACGCACGACTTTTTCCATCGCGCCGGTCTTTTCGTTTTTCTTGTCCTCGACGACGAACACGGTGTCTCCGTACGGCGCGTACAGCACCGCCGTCGCCGGAATGGCGAGCACGTCCTGCTTGGTGGGAAGAACGACATCGATGTTGGCGAACATGCCGGCGCGCAGCTTTTCCTGGCCGTTCTCGAGCGTCGCCTGCACGCGAACGTTGCGCGTGACCGGGTCGATCTCGGGGCTGATGGCGTTGATCTTGCCTTCGAACTTTTGGCCGGGCGCGGCATCCACCGTCACGCGCACCGCTTGTCCGACCGTCAAATCCGCGAGCCGCTGCTGCGGCAGAGGGAAGTTCACGTAAATCGGGTCGAGCGTCTGCAGCGTGGTGATCGGATCGCCGTCACGCAGGATTTGCCCGAGATTGATCAGGCGCAGGCCCAGCCGGCCGGCGAACGGAGCGCGCACGGTTTTCTTCGCGATAACGGCGCGAATGTTTTCCACCTGGGCGGTCGCTTGTTTCGCCTGTGCGTCCGCCGCGTCGAGTTCGGCGATCGAATTGGTGTTGTTTTCGCGCAGCTCGCGGGCGCGGGAGAGATTGGCTTTCGCGAGCGCGGCGCTCGCCTCGGCGGCATGGAGCTGCGCTTCCTCGGTCGCGATGTCCAGCTGAACGAGCAAATCCCCCGCCTTCACGGTCGCGCCCGGCTCGAAGGCGATCTTCATCACCTTGCCGCCGACTTCGGCGCCAACCGTCACGCCTTGGACCGCGGCGAGCGTACCGGTGGCAGTAATGCCGTCTTCCCATTGGTCGCGCTCGACCGGCGATGCCGTCACGACGGTTGGCGGCGTCACGGCGTTTTGGCCGGCGGCGATCATGGCCTTGATCTGCAAACCGCGGACGACCGCGAGCGGTCCGGCGAAGGCCACGACGACCAAGACAAAAATAAGAGTATAGCGAAACGCAGTTAACATGGTGGTGGAAAGTCGAAGACGCGCTGTGGTGGTGAACGATGGAATAAAACTAGAGCGGCCCCGCCGGGCTCGTCGGCACGGCGGTCGCGGAGTCCGCATTTTGCTCCGCCGCGCGGCGAAGCATCTTGGAAAGCAAAGCGACGAGCGTCTTCCGTTCGGCTTCGGAAAGCGGCTGCATTAGCCAAGCCATTTGCCGAAAATGCTGCGGCAGGATACGGCCAAGCAGTTCGGTCGCTTTCGGTGTGAGATCGACCGACATCATGCGACGATCCCCGGCATGCGGTACGCGGGTTACCAAACCGTCGCGTTCGAGGGTATCGATCAGGCCGGTCATGGTCGCCCGCGTCACGCCGGTATGTTCAGCCAACGCGGCCGGAGTCAGAGACAAGGCATCCGTTTCCGCCCGCCGGCATTTGGTCCATAACGCCATCAATACGGCGAACCGACCTTGCGTGATGTCGTGCTGCGCCAAATGGGTCTCGACGATCCGAAATGCCTCGTCGCCCGTGCGAAGCAAATGGAGAAACGCCTCGGTTGCCGAAGGATCGAGGTCCGGAAACTCCCGCGCCGCCTCCAAGAGGCACTCGTAGCGCGGCAGGTCCTTCAGCATCAATAGCGGCATGGTCCGAAAAAAGAGCGGCGATAGTTAGGCGCCTAACGACAAAAGCAAGCCCGCGAATGTGAATTATAACGCCACCGCGTCCGGATATTTCTGGTACGCTGTACCTAAGAAATTCCGAAGCGGCGCAACCGCGCTCTTCGCCGCCCGAACTGTGATCGATCTGCCATGTCGCATATCAAGAAAACGAACGAAGTAGCCCGCTCCGGACATGCAACCGCGGCCACGCCACGCATTCGGTGCATAAAAGGAACAGCCCGGCCGCAAGGCCGGGCTGTCGTAGACCGCCAGCGGTGACACACAGCACCGCCTGCAAACCCAATTGAAGCAAATCAGAGCGGGGGGACCCAACCGCCGAGCACGTTGCTCTTCGTGTAGGTCGCGGCTTGCGTTGAGCTGAGCCTGACGACCCACGACGCGCGGGTCGCGAGATTGATCAGTGTACCATCGGGTTTCTTGCTGCCGTATTCGTACGCGCGACAGGTCGCTTCGCGACCGCCCCAGGGGCTCCACCCTGCCGCGGAGATGCTCGCGTCCATCGTGCAGTTGATGAAAACGGATTCGCCATAATCTCCCCATGGACGCATGAGCGTGGAACTACCAGCCTCGACTCCGCTCGCGCTGTTGATCGTGCAACTGCTGAACACCAAGCCATACGTCTGGGTCTGCGGGGTGCTCGGAGCGGTCGCGTAGCCGCCCGTCGGGCGCATTTGGCGGATGTTGCACGAGGTGAAGAAGGCCACGGCCGGTCCGTAAATAAAATCCACGCTGCCGCGCACCTCGCTCAGGGCGAAGTAATTGGGCCCGCCGCCGAGATACATCGTATCCTGCGAGCCGTTGATGTAGCAGCGGTAGAACTCGGTCCGGTGACCATAGACATAAACCGCCGGGCTGGTGTTGCCGGCCGTAAGTCCCGCCGTGTTGCGGATGGTCATGTACGAAAACGTGGTATCGTCGGCATTCACGACCATGGCTTTCTGGTTGAGCCCCGCCGTCAGAATGACGCCGGTCTGGCTCGCACCGACGATCTTCAAGCTATTCTTGCCGGTCGGGATGCTGCACTGCTCGTTGTAAGTGCCGCTGGCAATGTTGATGGTGTCGCCCGAGACCGCGGCGTTGATGGCGGCTTGGATCGTAGAATACTGCGACGGAACGCTGCGCGTCGTAGCGAAAGCGGCGGGCGCGAGCGCGCTCACCGCGAGGAGGAGGGACAAACGTTTCATTGGTGTCAGGGTTGGTTGTTTTGTGAATCCGGTCCGCCCGCCGCACGTCGATGATGACGCAAGTGCGGGAGGCGGACGGAAAGCGTTCGGAGCGCGCGTTACTTCAAATAGCCCGCCAATACCTTCAGCTGAGCGTTGGAACTGCTGCGGATGGCGCCGGCCACGAGACTGGCGATGATATTGGCGCCGTTTTGCTGAAAGTGCGTGTTGTCCGTATTACCGTTGGGATAATTCGGATACTGGCCCGCCTTCAGGTTCATAAAGATGCTCCACGTCGTGTAGGTTTGCCCCGACGAGTTGTACTTGTTGGTGCTGCCCGCCGTGAGATCGATCAACGGCGTGCCTTTCGACGAGGCCAGCGCGCGCATCGCGGCCGGATAATCTCCGTGCGTGGGTTTCACGACGCCGTTGCTCCAGCTGTTGCGTTCGACCGGCGTGACGAGAATCGGGATCGCACCTTTGGCGCGCGCGTCGTTAATATAGATCGACAAATATTGCTGGTACGTCGTGTAGGGATCGGTGTGCAGAGCCGGGTCCGACTTCTCGTCGTTGTGACCGAACTGGATGAAGACATAGTCGCCCGATCTCAGAGCGCTCTTGATGGGGCTCCACGCACCTTCGTCGTAGAAGCTTTTCGAGCTGCGTCCGGAGAGCGCCTTGTCGCTGACCACGAGTGTAGACTGGAAATAATTTTGGAAGACCTGCCCCCACCCCATGCGCGGAAACACGCTGGAGCTGTAGAGGCTGACGGTGGAATCGCCGATCAAGTACGCAGTGGCAGCGCGGGCGGCCACCGACATCGAGATCAAGAGAACGAGGGTGCGGAGAGTAACTTTAAGCGAATGCATGATGATTTATTTTTTTGGGGGACGGGGGAAATGGGCGGGTACCGCAGACGTAGCGGGCGCTCGCCGGCGAGCAAAGCGGTCGCACCGGTGAACGCCGGCCGTTGTTGACGCGACAGCGAGCGCGCCGCGGATGGGGAGGGGTTAGGTACAGCGCCGATGACGGTGCCGTGAGGGCCCCATCGTGTCAGAAAAGCTCCGCAACGTCATGTCATGTGAACACGTGACACGGCCCACTTTCATTTTACTGTCCTCGCGGGTTTCAGCCTCCCACGTTCTGCGCACCCCAGTGACCACGCCTCGCGTAACGTTCGTCGCCCGTCGCCTCGCCGTCCTTACGACGTTCGTCGCGGTCGTCGCGTGCCACGTGTGCCTGATTCGGGCGGAAAGCCCGTTCACCGTGCGTGAATGGCATCGCGAGGACGGTCTACCGAGCGAATGGGTGCTCGACGTGATGCAGGATCGGCAGGGATATCTTTGGCTCGCCACCGGCGCAGGGCTCGTGCGCTTCGACGGGCAGGATTTCGAACTGCGCGTACCCTCCACTCGCCTGCACCCGAACGGCCCTGCCCTCCTGGCCGTGATGGAAGACGGCGACGGCTTGTGGCTCGTGCCACGCGGCGCGGAACCGTTCGACTATCGCAACGGCGTATTGACGCGCGATCCGCTCCCCGAGGCTTATGCGGACAAGACGATCACGACCGCCTTCGTCGCGCCCGACGGCGCCCGTTGGGTCGCGCTCCGCGACAGCGTCGTTCTCCGGCACCGCGCGGGCAAATTCGAGGCCTTCGACGCGGCGTCGGGTATCGATGGCAAACGGACGACCCGCTTCGGGTCCGACAGCCGCGGTCGCGTTTGGATTTCGAACGATCGCTTTCTCGGCCGTTACGAGGAGGGACGAATCGTCCGGGTCGACGCGGAGACAGACGCTTCGGAGTTACGCGTCGCCTCTAGTGCCATCGGCGGTCCTTGGGTCATCACGCAAGATCGGGTGCTCAAACTCGATGATAACGATCAGCCTCGCCTGATCCACCTGCTGCCGGCATTGCTCGGCGCTCACTACGTGGCGTCGGCCTGCGAAGATCGCAGCGGCGCGCTCTGGCTCGGGACGCGTTCGCAAGGCGTGCATCGCGTCACGGGCGATGGCGTCGTGCACGTCCCCACCTCGCACGAAAACGTCCATATCGTCCGGCAAGATTCCGAAGGCAACATTTGGGTCGGCACGAACATCGGCGGTCTCGACGCCATCGGCCCGCGAATCCTCAAGCTCTATGACAAGACCTCGGGGTTGATCGAAAACGCGGTATATGCCGTCTGCGAGGCGCCCGATGGCGCGATCTGGTGCGCTAACGGCGACGGCGGCATCGCAAACGTCCAAGACGAACGTGTCACCGTCGTCGCCCGCGAGATGACCTGGCCGCGCCTCGGCGTCGTGGCGATCGGGGCTACACCCGACACCCGGCTGCTGCTCGGCACCGCCCCGGGCTTGTTCGAGTTCGCACCGACGGCTGGCCGACCGCCGACGTCGCTCGCGCTGCCCACGAGCGACGGCGTCCGCCGGCTGTTTGTCGACCGGACCGGCGACGTCTGGATTTCCGCGGAAGCGAATCGCGTGGCATGTCGGACAGCGGCAGGCGAGTTTCGCACTTACGGTCCGGAAGATGGGTTTGCCGGAGGCGAGGTGCGGTGCTTTGCGCAGGACGAAAAAGGGACGCTTTGGATCGGCACCAACCAGGGCCGCCTTTTTCGCCGCGAACGCGCGGGCTTCGCCGCCGTGCCGTTTTCCACGGCCCGCGCTATCGGTGCCATCAATGCGATCGTGTTCGCGAGCGACGGCGCGCTCTGGCTCGGCACCGCGCAAGCCGGCATCGCCATCGTGCGGACGGGAGAGGCCCGCATCGTCGATGTGGCAGCCGGCCTGCCGGACAATGCGGTCACGCAGATGCTGCCCGACGATCACGGCTTTCTCTGGTGCGGATCGAACAGCGCCGTCTTTCGCGTCGGGCGAAACGAAATGACCCGCTTCGCCGACGGCAGCGCGCACTCCGTCGAGGTCGTTCGGCTCGGCCGCGACGAGGGGCTCAAATACATTTCCTGCGTCGGCATCTATTTCCCCGGAGCCGTGAAGGCGCGCGACGGCCGCCTCTGGTTCGCGACCCGCCAAGGATTGCTCGCGATCGACCCATCCGCGCCGCTGCTCAGCTCCACGCCCCGGCGCGTGTCGATCGAAGAAATTGCCATCGACGACCGAAAGATTCCGTTCATGCCGGTCCTCACCCTCGAGCCCCAGGCGAAGAAACTGCAGATTCGTTTTTCCATCCTCAGCCTCTCCGCCCCACGACGGATCCACGCCGAGTACCGGCTCGACGGTTTCGACAGCGATTGGGTACCCGCGAGCAACGGCAACACCGCAAGCTATCCGCGCTTGTCGCCCGGTCGCTATCGCTTCCATGTCCGCGCCGGACCGGCCGACGAATCAGTCGAGGAAACGTTGAGCATCGTCGTGCTGCAGCCGTGGTGGCAACAGATCTGGATCATCGCTCTCGGCGTCGTCCTCGCGCTCACGATCGTCGTGCTGGCGGTCCGAACCTGGTCCACGCGGCGGCTCCGCCGCAAGCTCGAGGAGCTCGAACGCGAGCGCGCCATCGAACGCGAGCGTGCCCGGATTGCGCAAAACATCCACGACGACGTGGGCGCCAGTCTCACGCACATCAGCCTCCTCACGCAATCCGCCGCCCGCGACAACTCGCCGGAAAAGCTGCAGCAAATCTACGAAACGACGCGCGACGTGACGCGTTCGCTCGACGAAATCGTCTGGGCCACGAATCCTCAGCACGACACGCTCGAGAGCTTCGCCAATTACCTCGCGCAGTACGCCCAGCGTTTCCTACGCGTCGCCAACATCCGCTGTCGCCTCGATATTCCTGACGAGTTGCCCGCCATCTCGCTCACCAGCGAAGTCCGTCATCATCTGTTCCTCTGTTGCCGCGAAGCGTTGAACAATATCGTCAAGCATGCGCACGCCAACGAAGCCATCGTCCGGCTCACCCTGTCCGGCTACTGGCTAACCGTTGCCATCACCGATAACGGCTCAGGCCTCCGGCCGGCCGACGTGACCGCACGGCACAATCGCGGAGGCAATGGCCTCAACAACATGCTCCAGCGGATGACATCCCTGGGCGGCGAATTTACGCTCGATGCCGTGGCCGGCCGTCCCGGCATCACGGTCTCGTTCCGCGTCAATCTGAAGTAATTCCATGGCTCGCTCAAAACTCATCCGCGTCTCCCTGGTCGACGACGATGCCAAGACCCGCCGCATTCTCACGGAAATCATCGGGACCGTGGAACAGCTGCAGCTCGTCAGCGACTACGGCGCCGCCGATCCCGCCCTCAAGCAACTCCCGGGCGAACGCCCCGATGTGGTGCTCATGGACATCAACATGCCGGAGACGAATGGCGTGCAATGCGTCCAGCAGCTCAAGCCGCACATGCCGCACACGCAGTTCCTCATGCTGACGGTCTACGAGGACACCGACCACATTTTCGCCGCGCTCGCCGCCGGCGCGACCGGTTACCTCCTGAAAAGCACGAGCCGCGAGGAACTCGTCGCCGCGATCGAACAGATCGTCGGCGGCGGCTCACCGATGAGCAGTGGCATCGCGCGCAAGGTCGTGCAGTCGTTCAGCGGGCTGAAGGCCCCTCCTGAACCGATGGCCGCGCTCTCGCCCCGCGAACAGTCCGTCCTCGCTCTCCTGACCAAGGGTTACCTCTACAAGGAAATCGCCGAATCGCTCGGTGTCGGCGTTCCAACCGTCGATACCTACATCCGGCGAATCTACGAGAAGCTGCAGGTGCATTCGCGCTCGGAAGCGATCGCGAAGTACCTGAGCCGCTGATAACACGCGCAACGCTAGATGCATTCCTCACGCGTTCTCCGCCATCGCGGTGAGTCAACGCCGCCACACGTCTTCCTCTTTCTCCATGCAATTCGTCCGCTCCGTCATTTTCCTGCTCGTCAGCACGCTCGCGCTTCGCGCCGGTGCGGCCGCCAAGATTCGAATTGTCCTCGTGGGCGACTCGACGGTCACCGATAACGCCGGCTGGGGATTAGGCTTCAAGCAGTTCGTCGACTCCGCGCGCGCCGAAGTCGTCAACACCTCACAAGGCGGCCGCAGCTCGATGAGCTTCATCAAAGAGGGTCGTTGGGAGCGCGCTCTCGGGCTCAAGGGTGACTACTATCTCATCCAGTTCGGCCACAACGACGAGCCCGGCAAACCCGGCCGCTCCACGACGCTCGACGAATACCGTGGCTATATGAACCGTTACGTGGACGAAGCGCGCGCCGCGGGAGCGATTCCCGTGCTCGTCACTTCACTCGTGCGTCGTCAGTTCGACAAGGCCGACGAGCATCGGATCAATTCGAGTCTCGAGCAGCATGTTGCGATCGTGAAGGAAATCGCCGCCGAGAAGCACGTGCCGCTCGTCGATCTCCATGCGCGCAGCAAGGCGCTCTGCGAACGACTGGGGCGCGAGGGCTGTCTCGTCTTTAGTCCGACGAAGACGGTCGACGGCAAGACCGTGCCGGATGGCACGCACCTCAACGAAGAAGGGTATGTGATGTTCGGTGAGCTCGTGGCGTCGGAGCTGCGCGCCGCCGTCCCCGCGTTGGCGACGATTCTGCGGACGGAGCCGTTGACTCGACGTCCGCGGGCGACGGAGAGCAAGGCTGACGCCGTCGTTTCCGCCGACGGTTCGGGAACGCATACCACGATTCAGGCCGCGATTGCCGCTGCCCCGGACAACGGCACGAAGCCGTTCGTGATCCTCGTGAAGCCGGGCGTCTATCCCGGACAGACGGTGATCCCACGGGAGAAGCGCTTCATTCGTATCGTCGGCGAGGAAACCCAAGCGACTGTGTTCACCTACGATAAGAACGTGACCGAGGCGGACGAACACACGAACCGTTCGTTCAAGGGCACGGGGTTCATCGTGCTCGCCGACGATTTCACCGCGACGAACGTCACCTTCGAAAACACGTCCGGCGATCACGGGCAGGCGCTCGCCTTGCGCGTCGACGGCGATCGCGCGTTGTTCAAGGACTGTCATCTCTTAGGCTGGCAGGACACGCTCATGGTCAACAACGGGCGCCATTACTTCCGCGGCTGCTACCTCGAAGGGCGGGTGGATTTCATTTACGGCTCAGCCACGGCCGTGTTCGACCGCTGTGAGATTCACAGCAAGAATGGTGGGTACGTCACCGCGGCCAGCACGCCACAGGACCATCCGTTCGGCTTCGTCTTTCTGCACTGCCGCCTGACCGGAGATCCCGCGCCATGGGATTCCAAAAAAGTCGCGACGCGTCCGCCGCTGGCTCATCTCGGCCGCCCGTGGCGTCCCTACGCCCAAGTGGCCTTCGTCGAATGCGAGCTCGGCGATCACATCAAGCCGGAGGGGTGGCACAATTGGGGCAAGCCCGAGAACGAAAAAACGGCGCGCTACGTGGAATACAAGAATACAGGGCCCGGCGCTACGCCGGCGGCGCGCGTACCGTGGAGCCATTCGCTTAACAACGAGGAGGCGAAAGCGTACGCCGCGAAGAACATTCTGGCGGGGGCCGACGCTTGGGACCCGGAGACGGCCGCGGAGCGCTTGCGCTAGCGGGTCGCGCGACGGCACGCGGTGGCCGCGGGTTCAGCCCTTTTTCGCGGTGAGCGCGATATCGCGGCCAGCCGCAAACACGACGCTCGGCGGCGAGATGCGCTCCGCCTCGGCTTGCGCCACGCGATGTTCAATCAGCCAGCGATAGAGCCGGCGGATACCTTCGTGCACCGCGACGCGCGGGTTCCATCCCGTCGCGCTGCTAAAACATTCGAGGTCGGAAATGCTCGGCCGGCGGTTCGTCGGCACGGCGTCCGCATGCGCGACCGCCGGCGCTTCACCCTGAATCTCCGCAATGAGCGAGATCAGATCCATCAGGCTGATCGCGTTTTCGGCTCCGCCGCCGACGTTAAACGCCCGGCCCTGAACGGAAGCGATGTTCGCCTGCGCGAAGATCATGGCGTCGACCAAATCCTCCACGTACAAGACATCCCGTACCTGCGCACCTTCGCCGTCGGCGACGATCGGGACACGTTGCAGCGCGCGAAGCAGAGCGTGGGCAACCCAATCGTCGACGCCCTCCGACGAATGCGGGCCATAAATCGTGCTCAGGCGCAACACGGTCGCGGGCACGCCAAACGCCTGCGCATAACTGAGGACATATTGCTCGGCCGCGGCTTTCGAACAGGCATGTGGGCTGAGCGATGCCTTGCAGTCGGGTTCGTCGCTACCGTTCGAGCGCGTCGCGTCGCACCGTTCGGCCTCCGCCGCATGCGTCGAGGCGAAAAGCACTGACACGCGGCGATCGAGTCGGCGAACCCCCTCGAGCACGTTCAGCGTGCCACGCGCATTCACTTCGAAGTCGGTGACCGGATCGGCGAGACTCGCGGCCGCACTACCGTGGCCGGCAAAATGAAACACCTGGCCGGCCTGCCGTACTGCTCCGGCGATCGCCTTTTCGTCTCGCACGTCGGCAACGACGACATTCAACCGCTCGCGATGCTGAGCCCGCAGCCAAGCGAGATTTCGCTCCACGCCGGGGCGCGCCAGGTTGTCGAAGATGATCACTCCATTGCCGCCGGAGAGCAGCCGATGGGCTAGATTCGTGCCGATGAAGCCGGCGCCACCGGTGATCAGCACCGGCCGCCGCACGACGCAGCCCGACTCGCTCGGCGGCTTCATGAAACGATCGCGCAATCGCGCGACGCGACGTGCTCATCGAGATAGTGGGGGCGCGGCAGCGCGGGATGGGGCATCTGCATCCGGGAAATTAGCACACGCCGCATGGGTTGTCATTGGGGAGGCGGTCCTAACCTTAGCCCGGAGATCTCACTCCAATCCGCTGGGGTGAAGCAGGAACGGGAGCCAAATCGCTCACCCACCCACACCGGCTGCTGCGCGCAAACGCATAGGCGCGCTTATCATTCACCGAAAAAAAGGCCCGGCGCAATCGCCGGGCCTCGAGATTAAAGCGACGATGCTCGTCGCGTGTTCGCCGGTTACAGCGATTGCGCGGCGGCGACGAGAGCTTCGGTCGTGATGCCAAGCTCCTTGAATACGATCGGAGCCGGGGCGCTGAGACCAAAGCGGTCGATGCCGACGACTTTGCCGTCCAGACCGACATACTTGTACCAAAGCCCGGTCACGCCCGCTTCGATGGCGACGCGCTTGCGGCAGTCCTTCGGCAACACGCTTTCGCGGTATTCCGCCGACTGGCGGTCGAAACGCTCGGTCGAGGGCATCGACACGACGCGCGTGCCGCCGCCCAGCGTCTTCGCGGCTGCGATCGCATACTGCAGCTCGCTGCCCGTCGCGATGAGGATGCGCTCGAGCGGGCCGCTTTCTTTCACGGCGATATAACCGCCCTTGAGCGCGCCTTCACGGCGAGTCTGCGCCGGAATGTCGTTCAACGTCGGCAGCGCCTGGCGCGTCAACGCGATGAGCGTCGGGCCATCGACCCGTTCCACTGCGGCCGCAAAGGCGCCGGCGGTTTCCTCGGGATCCGCCGGGCGGATGACGTCGAGGTTCGGGATTACGCGAAGGCCCGAAACCGTTTCCACCGGCTGGTGGGTCGGGCCGTCTTCGCCGACGCCGACGGAGTCGTGCGTGTAGATATAAATGACGGGCAGGTGCGACAACGCCGCCAAGCGCATCGAAGGCCGCGAGTAGTCGGCAAATACCAGGAAGGTGGCCACGCTCGGGCGGAAGAGGCCGTCGTATGCGACACCGTTTGCGATCGCCGCCATGCCGTGCTCGCGAATGCCGAAACGAATATTGCGGCCGGCGCGATTCGACGGATCGAAGTCCTTGTCCGAAGCGATGTAATTCAGCGTCGAACCATAGAGGTCGGCGCTACCGCCGATGAGGAGCGGAAGCTGCGCCGCGATCGGCTGCAGCACGTCGCGACCGGCGGCACGCGTCGCGAGCTTCGCGTCGGCCGGAAAGATCGGAATCTTTTCGAGAATCGTGGCGGCCTTCGGCGCGTTCTCGGGCGCGGCGCTGTCGAGAAGCGAGGCTTTGTCCGGATTCGCTTCGCGCCACGCCTTGTACGATTTGTGCCATTTGTTGCAGCGGCGCACCAACGCCGCTTTGTGCTGCTCGAAATAAGCGCGCACGTCGTCGCTGACGAAGAAGTGTTGGTCAGCAGGCAAACCGAGACCGGCGCGCGCCGCATCCGCGAACTTCGCGCCGCCCTCGCCGTGGCCTTTCGCCGTGCCTTGCACTTCGGCAATGCCTTTGCCGATGACCGTCTTCGCGACGATCAGCTGCGGCTTTCCGCTCTTCGTCTTCTTCGCCTTGTTGAAGGCTTTCAGGAAGGCCGCCATATCGTGGCCGTCGACGATCTGGACATCCCAGCCGATCGCCTTGAAACGCAGGGCGGTATTCTCGCTCTGCGTCTTGTCCGCCATCGCGTCGAGCGTGACCGCGTTCGCGTCGTAAATCAGGATCAGGTTATCCAGCTTTTGATGGCCCGCGAAAGCGATCGCTTCCATGGCGACGCCTTCCTGCATGCAGCCGTCGCCGGCCAGGCACACGACGTGATAGTCGAAGATTGGATGCTCGGCGGTGTTGAAACGAGCGACCGCCATCTGGCCGGCCATCGCCATGCCGACGGCGTTGCCGACGCCTTGGCCGAGCGGACCGGTGGTGCATTCGACGCCAGGCGTTTCGTGAAACTCGGGGTGGCCGGGCGTGATGCTGTTCAGCGCGCGGAACTTCTTCACCTCGTCGATGATCACGTCGTAGCCGCTGAGGTGCAGCCAGGAGTACAAAAACATCGAACCGTGCCCCGCCGAGAGGATGAAACGATCGCGATTGATCCACCGCGGACGCTCCGGATTGTGCGACAGGGCGTGGCCGAAAAGCACGGCGCCGATTTCTGCGCAACCGAGCGGCAGGCCCAGATGGCCGGAAGAGCACGCGTGCACCGCGTCGATCGCGAGACCGCGCGCTTGATTGGCGGCCTTGGCAAGGAGGTGAGTTTGGAGCGTCATGAGAAATGAAAAAAGTCGCACCACCCCTACAGGTCGGGCGTCCCCGGGGAAAGCATGAACTTCGCATGACTGTCCCGACGCGCGTGAATCGTTTTCATGGATTTCATCAAGCCGCGGCCTCGTGCTATCTCGGCCCATGGAGCGCGGGCGGCCGCGCTCCGCTCGCTTACGACCCTGCGAAAACAAAAAAGCGAGCGCCGCATCGCGGAGCTCGCTTTCGCGAAATAGAATTGAACCGAACTTAGGCTTTGGCGCCCGCGGCGGCCGGCTGGGCGGAAGCGGTCTTTTCGGCGGGAGCCGCTTTCGAGGACGCGGCCAATTTCTCGGCATGGATCTCGGCGGCGCGGTCCTTTTCCTTGATTGCGACGGCGGCCTTGCCGGTGCGGCGGCGCAGATAGTAAAGGCGCGCCTTCATCGCCTCGGACTCGCGCTCGACTTCGATCTTCTCGATGTTCGGCGAGTTGACCGGAAATACGCGCTCGACGCCTTCACCGTAGCTCAGACGACGGACGGTGAACGTCTCGTGGATGCCATGGCCCTTCCGCGCGATCACGATGCCGGCGAAAACCTGCACCCGCTCCTTGTCGCCTTCGCGGACCTTCGTGTGTACGCGCACACCGTCGCCGACCTTAAACGGCGTAGTGTCTTTCTTCACCTGAGCGGCGGTGATTTCTTGAATGATCGGGTTCATGGCAGTGAGTTATTTGAGTAAATCGGGACGGACGGACCGGGTTTTTTCCAACGCACGCGCATGGCGCCATTTTTCGATTTCGGCATGGTTACCCGAGAGCAGAACCTCGGGAACGGACATGCCCCGAAACTCGGCGGGACGCGTGTATTGAGGAAAGTCGAGCAACTTGCTGGTGAAGGATTCGTGCGTCAATGACTTTTCCTCCCCGAGCACGCCAGGGATGAAACGAGCGAGCGCGTCGATGACGACGGCCGCAGCCAAGGTGCCATTAGTGAGCACGTAATCGCCAATGGAAATCTCCTGATCGATGACGCGGTCCCGAATGCGCTGGTCGATCCCTTCGTAGTGTCCGCTCAGCAAGAGCAGATGCGTTTGCCGCGATAAATCCAACGCCAGCGCGGGCGAAAGCGGGATGCCGTCGGGCGTGAGATAAATCCGGCGGCAACCGGGTGTTTGCAGTTGTTCGATCGCCGCGAAAACCGGCTCCGGTTTCATGACCATGCCTGCCCCGCCCCCGAACGGCCGGTCGTCCGCCGTGCGGTGTTTGTCGGTCGTCCAAGCCCGAAGATCGTGAACATTCACGCCGACCAACCCGCTCGCGATGCCCTTGCCGAGGATGCTCTCGTTCAAGAAACCATCGAGCATCCGGGGAAAGAGCGTCAAGACGTCGATCTTCAGCGGCATGGGAGACAATGGTTTAACGAAGGGGGAGCCGAGCGCACGGCGTTTCTGAAAACGAAAAACCTCGGAAATGGCTTCCGAGGTTCGGGCAATGTCGGTCGCGAGCTTGCTCGCGCCAGTTGCGAGCGAGCTCGCAACTTACCTTCGACACGCGACGCGACTCAGGCGGTCGCGGTGGCCTTTTCGCCTTGGGCGCCAGCGGCGCGGCGCGCCTTCTTGATCATGGCGTGCATCGTGTCCGTCGGACGGGCGCCTTTGCTGATCCAGTAATCGACGCGCTCCAAATTGACGTTGATGGGGTTACCCTTGTCGCCAGGACGATACGTGCCGAGGTTCTCGACCGCAGCGCCATCGCGGCGCGAACGCGCCTCGGCGACGACCACGCGGTAAAGCGGCTGGTGCACGGAACCAACCTTGGTAAGACGAATTTTGAGAGCCATGTCTGATGAATTACGGAGCAGTTCTTGCTTTGAAAAGCTGAGGACAAGACCGGGCCGCGGGAATGTTGTCAAGCTCCGGCAAGGCACAAGTTCCACGTCCCTCCCCGCCCCCGCCAACTCGCTGCCTGCCTGCAACAAATACGCCTAGCTGCCGCCCGACGTCGTAGCTTACCTCCACGTTGTCCGTCACTCGTTCGTCAGCCCCAGCCTCGTCATGGCCTCCCCCAGCAAATAGATCGAGCCGGTCACCACGACCACATCGTCGGGACCGCCAAGCGCGCAACGTTGTCCGCCGGGGAAAGCGTGGTCCACGGTATCGCGGACCAAACGACCGCGAAACGTCAGCGGAATGAGCGCTTCCAATTCTTCGTAGCTGCACGCGCGCGGTTGATGCGGAACGACCAAGTGCAGCGCTTTCGCATGCCGGCAGATTGTTTCGATCAACGGCTGCGCCCGAGCCGCGCCCAGTACACCGGTGATCACGATGGGCGCTCGACCGGTGTCGGCCACCAGCCGCCGCAAGTTCGTCTCGAGCACTTGCGCGCCTTCCGGATTGTGCGACGCATCGAGAACGATCGTCTGCCCGCCGACGACCACGTGTTGCCATCGGCCCGGCCAATCCACGCCCGCGAGGCCCCGCTCGATCGCGGCCGGCGTGATTTGCCAACGCGGCGCCAGCGCGCCCACCGTCAAAGTAGCGGTCGCGGCGTTCCAGCGCTGATACTCTCCCGCGAGGCTCGTGTGCGGATAGGCGACGAGCCCGTCGCCGTATGCCTCGGCCACTGAAGTGATCGGCGCACCGACTTGCGCCGCGGTGGCCCGAATGACTTTTTCCGCCTCCTCCGGCATGCGGCCAATCACGACCGGCACGCCGGGTTTGATGATACCGGCCTTCTCGGCGGCGATCTGCGAAAGTTGGTTGCCGAGGTATTCGCAATGATCGAGTCCGATCGAGGTGATGACGCTCACTTCCGGCGCGACGATATTCGTCGCATCGAGCCGTCCGCCCAGGCCGACTTCCACCACCGCGATGCCGCACTCTTTCCGGGCGAACTGCAAAAACGCCATCGCAGTCATCCACTCGAAAAAACTCGGCTGGTCGTCGGCATGCGCGCTCGCAATGCGATCCGCGACCGGTAGCAGCTCGCGAATATACGCGAGGATTTCGGCGTCGGTGAGCGGATGCCGGTCGACCTGCACGCGCTCGCCGAGATGAACGAGATGCGGCGACGTATACAAACCGGTGCGCCAGCCCGCAGCGCGCAGGATGGCGTCGAGCATCGCCGCGACCGAGCCTTTGCCATTCGTACCCGCAATATGAATCGCCGGCGTCAGCCGTTCGGGATGCCCCAGCGCGGCCGCTAATACGCGCATGCGATCGATGCCGTACTTCGAGCCCACCGGTTTGAGCCCGTACAGAAAATCGGCCGCGGCCGTGAACTCGGACGCTAAACTCATGGTGGCGCCCGATGTGCCATCGGGCTTCGTCGATCACCGGAGCCTGATGCGCACATCAGGCGTCACGTTCACGCCGTCACCGCGGGCTTCTTCTTGAGATGAAGCGCGCCCAGCACGTCGCGGAGCCGATCGCGCAGGTCGAGCCGGCTCACGATCTGGTCGATCAGTCCATGCTTGAGCAGAAACTCCGCGGTCTGAAATCCCGCCGGCAGCGTTTGCTTGGTGGTATCTTTGATGACGCGCGCACCGGCGAAGCCGATCAAGGCGCCGGGCTCCGCAATGATCACGTCACCGAGCGTCGCAAAACTGGCGGTGACACCGCCCATCGTCGGATGCGTGAGCACCGAAATGAATGGCAGCCCCGCCTGAGCGAGCCGGCCAAGCGCCGCGCTGGTCTTCGCCATCTGCATGAGCGAATAAATGCCTTCCTGCATTCGCGCGCCGCCCGAGGCGCTGAAAATGATGCAGGGCATCTTGCGCTCGATCGCCGTCTCGATCGCGCGCGTGATCTTTTCGCCCGCCGCCGCGCCCATGGCGCCGCCGCAGAAACGAAAATCCATGACGGCGACGGAAACGGCGATGCCGTGAATCTTGCCCGTGCCGCAGATCACCGCCTCCGGCAGCCCGCTTTCGCGCTCGTAGCGCTTGATCCGGTCCGGATAAGGCTGCGAATCGACGAACTTCAACGGATCGCTCGATTTTACGTTCGCATCCGCTTCGACGAATGTTTCCGGATCGAACAAATTGGCGATGCGCGCCCGGGCGCCGATCGGGAAGTGATGGCCGCTCTTCGGCACCACCATTTGGTTATCCTCGATCTCCTTGTTGAACAGGATCTCACCGGTGACCGGATCCTTCGTATAGAGGCCTTTCGGAATATCCTTCTTCCGAGCTTTGCGGACCGTATAGGTCGGTTTGTCGAAATGCATGGGCGAAATCAGCCGTGACCGAACGTAACGACGCCGAGATTCAACGCGCCAGCCCGGCGCAAGGTCTGCGCGCAGCTGTTGAGCGTGGAGCCAGTAGTGAAGACGTCATCAACCAGGATGTAGCGAAAGGCAGGAGTTAGGGCCGCGCCGGGAGCGAGTGCAAAGGCATTTTTCAGGTTCGCCATCCGGTCGCGGCGGTCAAACGCGGTCTGCGTCGCCGTGTCCACGACCCGGCGCAGCAACGGCTGCACGCGGGGTGTGCCGTCCCCGGCGCGCGCCATGACCTCGGCCAGCAAAACCGCCTGATTGTAGCCGCGCTCTCGCGCCTTTCGCGCATGGAGCGGCACCGGCACGAGTATCGCATCGCGCAGAAATTCCCGTACGTGCTCGTTGCGCCGCACGATCGTTTCGATGTCGTGCAGGACGTGCAGCCCGCGATGGTACTTGAGCGCGATGATCAGCGTCCGCGCCGGGCCCTTGAACAAAACTGTCGTTCGCCCTTCCACGAAGGCCGGGTCCAAGCCGTCGCAATGCGGACAAATCCGTTCGCCTTCGACGACGCCATAAAAGGGATGGCCGCAGGTCGTGCAGTGGGGCGCGCGCACATAATCGATTTGCGCCGCGCAGTTCGCGCACAGATGCCGAAACTCGCGCTCCTCCTTGGCGTCGCGTTCGACCAGGGCATTGCAATGCACGCAGCTCGGCGGGAAAAAGACCTCGCCGACGTTATCGGCGAAACGCCGCATCGCGCCGAGCACTTGGTTTACTCGCGGCGTCGCGGTCATCGATAGAATACCTTCGCCAGGAAGAGCCCTTGCGGAGGAGCCGTTTGCACGGCCGCGGTGCGCTGACGCGACTCGAGAATCCGCCGCACTTCCACCGGAGCGATCCGCCCCTCGCCCACCGCCACCAATACGCCGGCAAGACTGCGAACCATCTTATAGAGGAAACCATTCGCTTCGGCCACGATTCGAATGTTCCTACCGCGGCGGATGACATCGAGCCGTTGCAGGTCGCGCACCGTGTCTTCGCGCTCCGGCCCGTTCACCGCGGTAAACGCTCGAAAATCGTGCCTCCCGCGCAAGATCTCCGCCGCTTCCTTCATCAAGGCCACATCCAGCGGCTTGAAAACCGGCCAGCAGTACGGGCGCGTGAACGGGTCGGCGTCGCCGAGATGCACGTGATAAACGTAGCGTTTGCGCACGACGGAAAATCGCGCGTGAAACTCCGGCGTCACCCGTTGCACGCGCTTGATCTGGAGGGTCTCGGGCAAGCCGGCCCGCAGCGCGGCGGTGAGCTTTTCGGGACCATGCCGCCAGGTAGCATCGAAATGAAACACTTGTTCGAGTGCATGCACGCCCGCGTCGGTGCGCCCGCTGCCGTGAATCCGAACCGGTCCGCCGCAAATCGCGGCGAGTCGGCGCTCGATCGTATCCTGGATGGCCGTGCCGCCCACCTGACTTTGCCATCCGTCGAAGTCTCCGCCATCATAGGCGCAGAGACATTTCCAGCGTTGAGGGCGCGGCGGCGAAACGACTGACATCGGGGCGCCGAGCATGGGATTCGAAAGCCGGCTCGCAAGCGTTGCTTCGAGCGACCGAGTGCAGGGCCACCGCCTCCGCCGCTATTCGCGCGGCGGTTGCTCCATCGGCGGCGGAAAACGCAGGTCGAGATAGTCCTGCAGGATCAACGTGGCCGCGCGGGAATCGATGATCCCGCTGGCCCGGACATCGCGGCGCTTCGCCTTCGCGATCGACGATTCCGCTTCGTAGCTCGTCAGCCGTTCGTCCACCAAGTGCACGGGCAAGCCGAACTCGGCCCGCAGTCGGGCGGCGACTTTTTCCATCTGCTTCGCTTTCGGGCCGACCGAATCGTCCATGTTCAACGGATGTCCGATCACGATTTCGGTAATCCGCCGTTCGCGGATCATCGCCCCCAGCGCCGTCCAGCGCTTCGCTTCATCGGCTGCCGTGATCGCGGGCAATGGCGTCGCGACTCCCAACTGGTCGCCGTAGCTCAAGCCGATGCGGCGATCGCCATAATCAATCCCGAGAAAACGCATGAGAGCAGTGAAAGCAGCCGGTTCCTGAAGTGAATCGCGAAACATCGTGCCGACCAGAACCTCGATCGACGCCCGCGAATGACGCGAATTCACGCGGATTCAAACCGGCGCGGAACGAAATCACGCTCCACAAGCAAACGTCCGGAACGCTGCTAATCTACGCTAATGAGCGTTGATGGTTTTAAGATCAGCGTTCCAGTCTCCGAAGTCCGTCCGTTCACGGCGAGACACGCTCGCAACCTGCCTTTGTCCAAAGCATCCAGGCTTCAATATCGCCATTCATCCGCGACCATCCGTGCTATCCGCGGAAATGCCGGCGCAGGTAAGCGGTCGACAAAAAAGCCCCGCCGAAAGCGGGGCTCGCAAGGAACGATCGGGTTTGGCCGCTTAGCGCTTCTTCACCAAGCCGAGCGCCTTTTTGATATTCTGGACGCTCGGCAGCGAGATGCCGACGAGCTTCGCGATCTCGTTGCCGGTCTTGCCGGATTCGACGAGCTTCTTCACTTCCGACCGGGTCTGGTCGGTGATGAGCGCGCGACGACGACGCTTCTTGCCGCCGGCGGCGGCCGGCGCTGCGTCCGACTTGGCGGGACGTCCGCGGCGGCGACCGCCAGTGGCGGCGCGCACCGCGTCGACAAACGCGTCGGCGGAAGCAAAGCCGAACTTGGCCGGCAAACCGGCGAGTTCCTTGTTGAGCTCAGCTTGGACGGCTTGCTCCAAGCTAGCGAGTTTTGCACGGGTAGCTGCTAACTCTTTCAGTTTCGCTGAGACGAGGGTAGGCATAGGACCCGCAACTTGCGGCTGCCCAACCCATGGGGCAAGAATTTTATACTATACGCGATATCGCGCATATTACAGCGCTTGACCGCTTAAATGGTCATAGCGTGATAGCCGCCATCTACAACGATTTCTGCGCCGGTGATAAAGCCGCCGGCCGCATCGCTGGCTAATAGCAAAGTCGCGCCGATCAATTCACGCGCCTCGCCAAAGCGCTTCATCGGCGTGTGGCCCATGATCGAGTTAACTCGGTCTGGAGTAAGCACCTTGCGATTCTGCTCCGCCGGGAAGAAACCGGGCACGAGCGTGTTTACCCGCACCTTCTTCGGCGCCCACTCGCGCGCGAGATTTTTCGATAGATTATGTACCGCGGCCTTGGTCGCCGAATAAGTAAATACTCGCGATAAGGGCACGAGTCCGGACATCGAACCGAGATTGATGATCGAGCCGCCTTCCCCCCTGTCTACTAAGTATTTCCCGAATACCTGGCACCCGAGAAATACGCCCTTCAAATTGATCTTAACGATGCGGTCGAACTCGTCTTCCGGAATATCGAGGAAAGGCGTCGCCGAATTTACGCCCGCGCCGTTGACCACAATATCAACTCGACCGGAACGCCCGAGCACCGCTTGCAACAATTGTTGCACCGCCGCTTTGTCGCTCGCTTCCGCCGAGGCGAAATACGCTTTGCCGCCGGCAGCTTGGATTCGATCGACCCGCGGCTTGGCCTTCTCCTCGTTCCGTCCGACCAGCACGACCTCCGCACCCGCGCCCGCCAGTCCTTCCGCCATTGCGCCGCACAGTTCGCCGGTGCCGCCAATCACGACGGCCACCTTGCCGGACAGTGAATACAGAGAGGTCAAATATTCGGAGGGAGTGCTCATGGGAAAAGAATCATCAAAGGCGAACGCGGTGCGCAGTGGCAACGGAAAAGCCCCCGGGCGGAATTTTGGATTGTTGGTTTGCGATGGCGGATCGCCGGAAGGGAAAATCGCCATTCACGCAAATCGCATAATTCGCGCGCCGTCATCCCGCAGCCGCGCAGCGACACGTGTCGAAGCCGGGTTGGCCAATCCAAAATCCAGAATCCAAAATCAAAAATCCCTCACCCCGAGATCAGGACCATATTCGCGTACTGCACCGCGTCGCCGGTCCGGATCAGCCCGATCGCGCCGGGGATCCGGCGCTTGAAGTCGACGTGCGGCTCATGCGTCACCTTCGCTCCTTGCAGGGCGGTGGCAAAGGCACGGCGGGTCGCGGGAGTATTCACCCGCAAAAATTCCTCGGCCATGAACGCTTCGGCGACGACGAAGTTCTGTCGGACCGCCGCGAGCGCCTGGAGCACCGTGGGCACACCGTCGACGAGCGAAAGATCGACCGTTTCGATCGTCGGCCAAAAAGGAAAGCCGCGGTCCGCAATCACGAGCGCATTGGTGTGTCGCACGCGCGCAAGCAGCGACAACACGTGCGGATTGAGGATGCCTTTGACGAGCATGATAGCCGGAAACCACAACGGCGAAACGCGCTGAGGCCAAACAGAAAGATGCACCGCGAAGAATGCCGAGATTCGCGGAGCCGACGCTGCCTTTGCCAGCCCTCAGCGAGCGTAGCCGTAACCTTTCCACTCCAGCTTCTCTCTCCCGTCTCGCAGCTCTTCGCGTTCTTCGCGGTTAAACTTGGTCTTCAATGCTTCAGCTTCGCGGTTGCGCTTGCGCACGCGCCGTTCGCGAACTTCATGAGCGCATGCCGCGAATCCCGCTGGAGGACAATTTCAACGACGTCATCAACAAAGCCCAGCGAGGGATGGCTATTTCCGACGAGGATCTCGCGAAACGCGCCGAAGTCTCGCTGGAGGATTTAGCCGCCGTGAAAGCCGGCAAACCGCTAGACGCCGTCCTGCGGCGCGTCGCGCGCCACCTGCGTCTTTCGCCCAACGCGCTGGAAACGCTCGCCCACAAGCGGTGGTACCCCACCCAACCCGTTTTCCCGCGTGGCTTCGCTGCGTTCAATACGGCGTACGAAGACATGACGGTGAACAGCTATTTGATTTGGGATACGCGCGATCGCGTCGCGGCGGCATTCGACACCGGAGCTTCGTCCGTCGGCATGCTCGATTTGATTCATGCCGAGAACCTGCGGTTGCGGTATATTTTCCTCACGCACACGCACCCGGATCACGTTGCCGATCTGCCCCGGCTTGCCGCGGAAACGAAAGCCGAGGTCTGGGCGAGCGAACTGGAGCCCGCCCCGCTCGAAGGCGCGAAAACCTTCAAGGAAAACGCACATTTCCATATCGGCACCCTGGCGATCAAGACCCTGCTCACCACCGGCCACTCGCCCGGCATGACCAGTTACTTCGTCACGGGGCTGAGCTGGCCGCTCGCTATCGTCGGCGACGCGATTTTCTCGAGCTCGATGGGCGGCAGCGCGACGCATTTCAGCGAGCAACTCCGCCACAATCAGAAGAAGCTGCTCACCCTGCCGCGCGACACGGTGTTCGCGTGCGGCCACGGCCCCATCACCACGCTGACGCAGGAACGAGAGCACAACCCGTTCTTCGCCCGCTAACGTCGCCGGACGGCGAACCGCGAGCGCGCCTATAGTTGCCGGGCCACCCAATCGGCGGCCGAGCCCTTCGCCGGCGCACTGAGCAATTCGCGCAACCGCGCCGCCTGCATCGCGGTCTGACGACGACGCTCCGCGTCATGCACACAGGCGCGCAATTCGGCGGCCAGCGTCGGGGGCGTCGCCGCATTTTGAATATACTCGGGATACATCGGCTCACGGAGCAGCAGGTTCGCGATACCGAGGTACGGCACGCGCACGAGCATGCGGCCAAGCATGTACGTGAGCGCATTCGCGCGATACGCGATCGCGCCGGGAATCGCCGCCAGCGCACAATGCATCGACATCGTACCGCTCGAGGTAAGCACGGCCGACGCCGCGATCGGCTGGGTGCGGCGCGCGGCCGTCGACTCGGCTTTCTCGCTACCCACGGGCATGAACTTCACCCCGGCCGGTGGGTTCGCCGCGTGGAGCACGGCCAAAATATCGTCGCTGGGATATAGCACGATCGCTTCGCGCTCACCAAACGCGCGGTAGCCCGCCAGCAGCACCGGAAAGATTCGAGCCACCGCCTGGCGGCGACTTCCGGGCAATAGCAGCACAGGGCCGGCCGGGTCATAGCACACCGGCGAAACATAATCGGGGGCCAGGAACGGGTGGCCGACGAACTCGATGGGCAGCGCCGTGTCCGCATAACACTCGCGTTCGAACGGAAAAATCACGGCCATCGCATCGAGGTCGCGCGCCATCGTAAACCGGCGGCCGGCCTTCCACGCCCAAATTTGGGGCGAGATGTAATACAATGTCTTGATTGTCCCGCCGCCTTTCACCGACAGGCCGCGCTCCCGCAACGCCGCCGCGATCCGCAGATTGAAACCGGGATAATCGATGAAGCAGACGGCGCGGGGGCGATGCTCGCCGATCCAGTGCAGCGTCTCGTCGAACAGTTTTCGGAAAAACGAATAATGCTTCAGCACCTCAACCAGTCCCACGACGGACGACGCGGTGAGGTCGAACAACAACTGCGCGCCCGCCGCGGCGAGTTTCGGTCCGCCGAGGGCGGCGATCTGAAGCTCGGGCCGTTTCGCCCGCAGTTCACGGACAAGTCGCGCCCCGTGTTCATCGCCCGAGTGCTCGCCCGCCACGACCAGCAGGTCGATCGGCCCCGCACTCGGCGCAGGAAAAATCGGCGCAGCGGTGTTCATGTCAGGTAGGGCCCGATCTCCGAACGGGCCGGGCCGTGATCGGAACGGCTCGCCCGGAGGTCGGGCCTTACCGACGTCACCTTGCCACCGCGCCAATTCGTGGAGATTCGCGCCATTCGCGGGACCGTTCGTTATTTCGCCGCGGCGCGAATCTGTTCGGTGATCGCGATCGCCACTTCGAGCGCGCTTTTGCCGAGGGCCGCACCGACCTTCGGCTGCTTCACCTTCGTCACGCTCTCGACGAAATGCGTCAGCTCGAGCGCCAGCGGTTCGCCTTTCTCGATCGGGATTTCTTTCACCGGAATCGCGCTCAGATCGCCGGGCTTGACGAGCCCGATCTTCATTTTGAGTCCGTACGCCACGATATCGCTCTTCTTCACGAGGTGGCCGGCCTGATTCATGAAATCGAGCGACAGGTAGGCGTCGCCCTGGAAAATTCGGATCTCGCGCGCTTTTTTCAGGCTCATGCGGCTGGCGCTCAGATTAGCAACGCAACCGTTCTGGAACTGAATGCGGGCGTTCGCGATGTCTTCGGTTTTCGACAAGACGGACACGCCGACGCTGTCGATCTTGGCGATGGGCGATTTCACGAGCGCGAGGACGATGCCGATGTCGTGAATCATCAGGTCGAGCACGACGCCGACCTCCGTGCCGCGCGGTTGATACGGCGCGAGCCGTTCCGCCGTGAGATAGCGCGGTTCGTCGATTTCCTTTTCCAGGAAACTCATCACGGGGTTGAAATGCTCGATGTGGCCCACCTGAACCAGACATTGGTGCTGTTGGGCCGCGGCGAGCACGCGTTCGGCTTCCTCGAGCGAGGCGCAAAGCGGCTTTTCGATCAGCAAATGACAACCGTGCGCCAGCAGCGGCAGCGCCACTTGCTCATGCTTGTCCGTGGGCACTACGATCGACACCGCATCGCACGCGGCGCCGAGTTCGTCGAGCGTCGCGAAACGCCGGCAGTTGTACTTCGCGCAAATCTCCGCGGCCCGGGCGTCGCTCGTTTCGAAGATCCCCGTCAACTCGGCCCCGGGCAACGAGGCGTAAATACGGGCGTGATGCTGGCCCAGCGAACCAACCCCCGCGACACCGCATTGAATTTTCGTCGAAGCCATGTCGCGCGACCGTAGCGGAGAGTCCGACCACCGCGACAGGAAAAACGGTTTCGGGTCAGCGAAGGCAGGGAGCGGCGCACCAAAGCCCGATGAGGACATCGGGCTCCACCTTCATTGTTCCGATCACGACGGCGTGGGCACGTGGCACGGGCGTCTCGCCCGTGTCGTCGCATGGGGATCTTGCCCATGTCTGCGGCGCGGCGCTCCGGCCCACAGGGGCCGGGCGCCCATGCTACTCTTAAATGCCGCGCGTGACGGCGAGCACGCCGTCATGCAGAAAGAGTTGCCGGTTGGTCTTCGCCGCATGGAGCGCGTTATGCGTCACGAGCACGAGCGCCGTGCCGGTCTCGCGACAAAGGCTCACGAGCATGTCGATCACTGCGTCGCCGGTCTTCTCGTCGAGATTTCCGGTCGGCTCGTCGGCCAGCAGCAGCTTCGGCGAGTTCATCAATGCCCGCGCTACGGCCACGCGCTGACGTTCGCCACCGGACAGCTGCATCGGCAAATGATGCGCGCGCTCGCTCAATCCGACACGCCCCAGCAGCTCGTTCGCCCGCGCCAGCTCCGCCGCGCCCGGCGGGCGCAACATGCGCGCGGCCATCATGACGTTCTCCCGCGCGTCGAGCTCGGGAATGAGATAGAACGATTGAAATACCATGCCGAGGAACGTCGCCCGACGGTCGGCGCGTGCCGGTTCACCCGCCCAGGATAACGACCCAGTCTCGGGCTCGTCCAAGCCCGAGAGCAAATTCAGCAGCGTCGATTTGCCCGAGCCCGATTCGCCGCGAATCGACACGCTCTCCCCGGCGGAAACATCGAGATCGACCGACCGCAGCACCTGAATG
>CBINOT010000016.1:0-48497 GCA_966252355.1 uncultured Opitutus sp.
GTTGAGAAAGAAAGAAAATTCGTTCGAGGTGGTGGGCATGGTGGTAAGAGGTCGAGGACAGGTGAGTGGGGCGTGGCTTGACGGACGGGCGTGGGGCAGCCGGATCTTTTTCGTCAAGCACGCGCGGCAAAAGGATCAGCGGGCTGAAGCGAATTTTCGCGGCGTAAGCCGAGCGACTTCGGCCAGTACATTGTCGATCGCGAGGAAGGGGGCGGCCCCCGTGGTTTTCCATCGCACGGCGCCTTCCGCATCGAGGACGAACGTGCCATGCAGCGTGTCGCTGCTGCCGCAGCCATAATCGCGGAAAGCGGTTTTCTTCTCGTCGGAAACCAGGAGGAACGGCGTCGGTGCGGACTCGAGCGCGCTGGCGAGCGTCTTCACGTCGTCCGTCGAAATCGCGATGACGTTGGCGCCGAGGTTTTCGAAGGCACGGATGCGGCGCCGCAGCAACGCGATCTGCTCGGCGCAATGCAGGCAGCCTTCGCCCTTGAAGAAAACGAGCACCGTGGGCTTGCCGCGGAATTCATCCAGACGATGCATTTTTCCCGTGGCATCCGGCAGTTCCCACTCCGGCGCGGCGAACGCTTGTTTGACGCGGAGCGATGGATTGCCAATGGGCGGGAAGGCCGTGGTCGACGCGTCGGCGGCCGGCGCCGGCGCGGTGATTTCCACCAGCTCCATCATGCCTTGGTCCTCGTGGTCGAGAATGTGGCAATGCTGCACGAAGAGCCCGGCGTACGTTTCGTAGCGCGTCCGAGCCTTCACCGTCCAACTGCCGTTGACGATGATCGTGTCGCGCCACACCGGTTCTTTCAGTTGCTCCACGCCTTGGTCATCGAGGATCGAGTAAACCTCGAACGGGTTGACGTGAATATGATGCGGGTGGCTGATGGCGGTGAGTTTGCCGTTGATGAAATTCTCGGATTTCATCGTCCACTCCGCCACCTCGCCGAGCTTCAACTCCCGTGCTCGGTCCATGCTGAAGGGCTGGCTGTTCACATTGAACGTCGTGACGCCGTCCTTCGCCACGATGCCGTAAATGACGGTTTGCGGCGCGCCGTTCACTTTGTCCGCGGGAATCGACGGCAGCCGATAGCGTGTGAGCTGCGAGCTTTGCGGGAGGCGCATGGTGACGGGCGCGCCCTCGATGATCACGCGAGCGAGGTATTTGCGCGTCTCAGGCGTGCCGTCGAGGGAGGCCCGGCTGGCTTCGTCCACGATGAGATATTCGCCGGGGGCTTCGGGGAACTGCACGAGGATGTCCGAGCGGTAGCCCGGCCAGAGTTCGATGGATTTTTGCGGCGAAACCTTACCGAGCGAAAGGCCGTCGACCGCAATCTCGTTGAGCGGCAGCGTCACGGCGTCGGCCTGGCCGGCGGTGTCGGCGCGTTCGAGTTGAACTTTGATGCTCTCGCGAATGCCGGCGTGCACCATGCGCCAGCGCTCGACCGAACCCGGCTGCACGCGAAATACGGGTAGTTTGACGCCGTTGATCGTCGTGTAGCGGGCGAGCTTGTCCCACGTGCCGTTCGCCAGCGTGCGGTCGGCGTATTCTTCTTCGATCACCCCGTAAGGCAGGTCGTAGCAGACGCGCACGTCCTTGCCGTCGACCTTGTCGGTGAAGCAATTTTTGTAGAGGTACGCGATTTGCTGAAACACGAGCACGCGTTCGCGGGCCTGTGCGATTTCCGGCACGTCATCCATGCCGCCCGTGATGATGATGGCTCCGGCCATGCCGCTCGACACCTGGGCGGCGGTGGAGCCGTGACGGTGCGTGTGGTACCAAAACGTGCCCGCGGGATGATCTTTCGGGATGACGATTTCGTAGTCCTGCGAAGACTGCGGCGGCACGTCGAGCAGCACGTTGTCGCTGATGCCCGATGGCGAAACGTGCAATCCGTGCGTGTGCAGGTTCATCGTGTTGAAGCCATGCAGGGTGTTCATTTCGCCGGGCTGAATGGGCTCCGTCTCGAAGTCGTTCTTCATCGTGATGCGCAGCGTGTCGCCCGGACGCGCGCGCAGCGTGGGACCGACGAGTTTGCCATTATACGAACGCAAATACACCGGATCGTCGCCGATCCGGTTGTGGGCTTTCATGCCGACCAGCGTGACCGAGAGTTGACCGTCGATCGACCAAACCTCCTCTGGCTGCTGGTAGCTCGTGGTCGTTGCGGCGGCGAGCGACTTGCGTTGCGGCGCGGGTAACTGGTCTTCGGGCACCGCCGTGGTTCGCATGTTCGGATGCGCCAATTCGGCGGGGAGCTCCTGCGTGAAGAATTCGGTGACGGCCTTCCGCGTTGCCGCACGGGCCTCGGAAATCGTGAGTTTCGGAGGCGGCCGGGAAACCACCGTGTCAGTTTGCGCGAGCGACAGAGAAGAACCTGACAACAAGAAACCGAGGACGGCGAAACGGCGAAGGGCGAGGCGGGACGGAGCTTTCATGGGCGGTGGGGTAAACGAGGAGTCGAGGGGTCGAGAAACGCCGCCAGGGTCGATATACGCTGGGTAGCGCAGCCTGGAGCGGTCGGATTAGGCATGGATGGGATCGACGCACGGAGCCCGCAGCCAGCGGTGCCGGCCGCGGATTGCTTTATCGTCGGGCGACCGTGGATTTCGTCTTCGGCTTTGCTTTGGCCGTGACTTTGCCGATGCCGAAATGACGGGCGTAGCGGCGGCGGATGTACTCGGCCGCTTCACCCTGCGTTTGGGGGAGCCCGTCGAAGTCTGGCCCCGCGGGGTGCGAGCTTTTCGTCAGCACATGCGCGCGATACAGCACGTCTTTTTGGGTCGGATCGAGTGGCTGGTTGGCGGGATGCGCGGGATCGTCCAGCGATGCGGTGATGACGGGCAGGGGCGCACGCGGCAGTGTTTTTGGGCTATCGGTGCGTGGCGCGGAGAGCTGCGCCAAAAGATGCTCGAAGGTATTCGCGGCTGCGTCGCGCTTGGTCAGCGCAGGTGCATTGACGCCCAGAAGTTTTCGCGCCGTGGCCATGACTGACGTGTGCTGATACGGGGTCGAATCGACGCTGCCGGCCTTGATCCACGGCGAACAGAGCACGGCGGGGCCGCGGAAACCGAGCCGCGAGAAATCAAACACAGGCGCATAGGACGCGCTGTCGCCCGGTGGCGGTGAGTTGATGCCGTCGGGGTTCACCGTCGCGGGCGGGATCACGTGATCGTAAAATCCGCCATGCTCGTCGTAGCAGATCACGAGCAAAGTCTTGGCCCAAAGCGTCGGATTCGAGACGAGAGTCTCGTAGACATCGGCGACGAAGTTGTCGCCGTACCGCGCGTCTTGCGGCGCATGCTGCGAGTTCGCCATCGCGTCGGTGGCATTGATGAATTGCGGGATAATGAAGACGTAGTTCGCCAAGTTGCCGGCTTTCACGTCGGCGGCGAAAGAACCTTCGTACGTTTTGCAGTTCTGCGTCTCGCCGTTCACCTCGTTGAATTCGAGGACTTCGTTGTCGTCGTGCTGATACGTCGACCATGTGAGGCCCGCTTTCTGGATTTGGCCGTAGATCGTGGGGCCGTCGAATTTCTGCGACCACACATTGTGCGCGTAACCAAATGACGTGGCCGCGTGGAGGAAGAGGCGGTTGGGCTGCGTCGGCCCGGGCACTTCGGAATACCACTGATCGCAGATGCAAAACGCATCCGCCAGCGCGTTGATCGACGGCAAGCTGGTCGGCGGAAAAGATTGCATGGCGACGTGCAAAATCGCCGGCGTGGGATTTTTGACGTGGTCGCCGTAGACGAGCTCCGTCTGATAATTGCTGAGGAAGCCGTTGTTGGCCTGCGGGCTCGTCGCGGTCGGACCGTCCTTGTTGTTGCAAAGTTGAACGTTGGCGGCGTTGAGCGAATGCCCCGGACCCTGGCCCGCGAGCACGGCCCACGGTGCGCCATTGTTCACGTAGAAGGAGGGATTCTTGTCCGACTCCGGCTGCGCGGGATTCAGCAGATTGAATTCCTTGCCGGTCAGCCCGTTGATGCCCTGGCGGTAGCCGAAAATATGGTCGAACGACCTATTCTCCATCATGAGCACGACCACGTGCTCGATGCGATTGGCGAGGCCGGCGACGGGCGTGGCGGGCACCGCGCCGGTGCCACCGCCGCCTGCGGTCCGCGGCGCCGTCGGCGAGGTCGCAGCTCGTCGCGGCGTACGGCGCGTTTTCGTGGTCGCCGAAGTTTTTGGGCTGGAAGCGGCTTTCATGTTATTGGGCCTCCGGCGCGTTGGCGGGCTTCTTGAACGTGCCCCGATGGACCTTGTGCCCGGATTCCCAATATTCGACGGCGTACTGGCCCTGGATCGTGGCGTTTTGGTAGTCGATGAAGTTCTCGATGCTCTTCGAGAGTTGCAGGCTGTAGTCGAAGGACACGGCCTGTGGGTCGAACGGTTTTGCGCAAGGGACGTTGCGGAACCAGCGCATCCACGCGTTCGAAGCCGGCTCGCCTTGTTTCGCGGGCGGATTGATCGGAGGCGTGCTGATGAAGGGAAGAATCGCCGAGATGGCGGGATATTGCGCCGTGCTATGACACGACATGCAGCTCGAGCGCGGATCGTCGACCGGACCATTCAAGCGATAACCCCAGCCGAGGTGCACGGGCGGGAGTTCCTCCTTGTTCGGGTTGATGATGGTTTCCTTCAGCTCGGGGTTGATCTTGGTTTCGGTCGGCGTCGGATTGCTGAGGTTGGTGCGGACCGTGGGATCGTTGCCCCACTCGATGCCGAGCGGCGTGAGGTTTTCCCAACGGTTTTCCCGGTTCATGTTTCCGTTGTAGATGAAGTTTCCGAACACCCAGCCGCCGGTGGACTCGGCGCGCGGATCGCGGACCATGATGTCCATCTGGATGAGGTTCACCGGGGCGGTCATGCGCGAGGTGCCGACATTGAGTGCGGCGTTGTTGGTGTCGCTGGTGTAAACCCACGCGTTCCACGTCACCGGGTTCTTGAGGTACGGCACTTCGGCCTCGGTAAACGGCACGAATAGAACCTTCGCGACCACGGTTCCGATCGGAAAGCCGCGGCCGTTGGCCATGGCCGCGAGGTTGGGGTTGGCGGCATCTTTCCAGACCTGGCCGATCGTGTATCCACCGAGATCGTTGTAGAAACCCACCGCGTAGGCATGCGTCGTCTGCAGCTGTGTCGGGGCGAGCATCTGCAGCGAGACAGGCCCTTCTTGCGTGAGGCCGTGATATCCTTCGCGACCGGTTTCGCCCCAGTGCTGCCACGGCACGTGGTACCACCGCCGGACTTTATTATCCTCCAGGAAGAAGTCGTTCTCGTAGGCCGGAGCCTCGATGTTGCCCTCGAAAACATAGTCGCGCACCGCCATGAGGTACGCGCGCCAGTCCTGCTTGAAATCGATCGACAGAATTTTCTTCACCCCCGCGTCCGGCTCCGGCGCTTGTTGCGGATAATCCTGGCTGAGCACGAAAACGCGGCCGGTATATTCGCCGGGCGGCACCATGAACCCGAAATCCGGGAAGCGAGGCAGCCCGGAACTCTTGGAGTACAATTGGCCGAGCGGGGCAGACGGTTGGGACGCCGCCGCGGTGGAGAAAGTGAAAGCGACGACGCAAAGCGCCGCGCCGCACCGGAGTCGGAGCAGGGAGATCATGGGTGGGTGGGAAGAAAGGAACGATGGCCTTAATGGCCGGTGCTACGGCTGGTGCCCGCTGAAGGACCCTGTGTCGCCCGTGCGCGCGGGACGATGGGCGCCGCGACTGCAACGGCCGATGGCCGCACCGCCGCCGCCGCGGATCGGAGGGCAACGCGCCGGTAAGCGCATGACGACCACGCGAACGACATCTCCGTCGCCGGGTGGGAGGGGCCGGATTGCATCAGGGGGAAGAAGAGGACTGGGAACGCGAGGTGGAGGTCGCGCGCGCTCCGATAACCCCATGTCTTTCGTGAAAAGGGAAGTCATATAACCACCGGAATTCCGGTAAATTAACCATTTGCCATGAGTTCCGACACCGCCGGGTCCAAACCGCCAGGATCGCTGCTTGACCGTACCCGCATGGGACGAAAGCTGACGGCTCCCACTTCCAGCCGGCGGCATGCTCGCAATAGCCATGCCCGCGGCCAGACGTGACGGGGCGAAGCTCGCTCAAATCCGGCATGCGCGCGCATGAGCCTCTGCAAAATCACTCGATGAGCCAACCTGTCGCTTTCATTACCGGCATCACCGGCCAAGACGGTTCCTATCTCACGGAGTTTTTGCTCGAGCGCGGATACCACGTTCACGGATTGGTGCGACGCGCCTCGATGTTCAATCGTTCACGCCTCGAACATCTCCGCAGCGATCCGAATATATACGGGAAGGCGCTGTTCCTTCATTATAGCGATCTCCACGACCTGACGTCGTTGCGGCGGATCTTTCGCCAGATCAAGCCGACCGAGGTTTATCATCTCGCCGGCCAAAGCCACGTAGGGCTGAGCTTCGAGATTCCTGAAGTGACGTGCCAAGAGGTGGCCAATGCCACGCTCGGCCTCCTCGAAATCATCCGCGACCAAGAGCATCCCATGCGCGTGTATCATGCGAGCACGTCCGAGATATTCGGCGCGCCGGCCGCCGAGCCCCAAAATGAATCGACGCCGACGAATCCGACGAACCCCTATGGTTGCGCGAAGCTGTTCGCGACCCAGATGTGTCGGGTGTATCGCCAAGCGTACGGGGTGTTCGTCTGCAACGGCATTTCCTACAACCACGAGTCGCCGCGCCGCGGAGAAAACTTCGTGACGCGGAAGATCGCGCTCGCGGCGGCGCGGATCAAACGCGGCCAACAAACGGAGCTTCGGCTCGGCAATCTCGACGGACGTCGCGACTGGGGCTACGCGCCGGAATACGTCGAGGCGATGTGGCAGATGCTGCAACAGCCGAAGTCCGACGACTATGTGCTCGCGACCGGACGCGATCACAGCATCCGGGATTTTGTCGCCGCGGCGTTCGGACACGTCGGCCTCGAATGGGAACGCTATGTCAAAGTCGACGAGCGCTTCCTGCGGCCGGTGGAGAGCCGGTTGCTCGTGGGCGATCCCACCAAGGCGCGGACCGAACTCGGCTGGACCGCCACGGTGAGCATGCAGACGTTGGCGCAATTGATGGTGGACGCCGATTTGGCCGCGCTCGATGCCGCCGCAACCCCATGAGCGGCGTGTATGCGCGGCTGAGAATGCGAGCTGAGGCGACGAAATGAATTCCGTGCCCGAACGCGTCATTCGCCGTCGACGCTCATTGCAACTCGTCGATGGGCGGTTGCTGCACTACGGCGATCTGCTGCTGATCTTGATCCGGCGCGATTTCGTGGCGCGGTATCAGCAAACGATTTTAGGTCCCGCGTGGTTCGTGCTTCAGCCGCTCATCACGACCGGTGCGTTCACGCTCATTTTCAGCGGCGGACTGCAGGTTTCGACCGACGGCATTCGGCCGGCGTTTCTTTTTTATCTGTGCGGGATGCTCCCGTGGGGCCTGTTTTCGACGATCCTCGCTTCCGGTGGAAACGTGTTTCAGGCGAATGCGCCCGTGTTCACGAAGGTCTATTTTCCGCGGCTCGTCGTGCCGATCGCGATCGTGATTGGGAGTTTGGTGCCGTTCGCGTTGCAGCTGATCGTGTTTCTGGCGTTTTATGTGCCGTTCTCCGCGATGGGTGCAACGTGGCATGCCGCTTGGCCGATGCTCGCGCTCGTGCCGTTCGCGGTGCTGCAAATCTCCCTCTTCGCGCTCGGTGTTTCGCTGCTCACGTCGAGCTTGTCGGCGAAGTATCGAGATCTCCAGCACGCGTTGCCGTTTTTGGTGCAGCTCTGGCTTTTCGTGACGCCGGTAATTTATCCTTTGTCGCAACTCGGACCGAAAGCGCGGCTGGTCGCGGCCTTCAATCCGCTCACCCCCTTGGTCGAATCGTTCCGGCTGGCGTTCTTCGGCACCGGCACGATCACCGCGAATCTTTGGCTGGTATCGGGTGCAATGACGGTCGTCGTCCTGCTCGCCGGACTCCTCGCCTTTCAACGCGCGGAGCGAACGTTTGCCGATACCGTATGAAATCGCTGCGCCGAAACGCCGCATGAGTCGCCCAATCATCGAGGTTCGCAACCTATCGAAGTCGTATCGGCTCGGCCGGATCGGGTTCACCAGTCTGCGCTCCGAAATCGAGCGCTGGTGGGATCGCGTGCGCGGTCGGTTGCTCGCATCGTCGGAGGGAGAGTTTTGGGCGCTACGCGATGTGTCGTTCGACATTGCGCCGGGCGAGGTCGTCGGCATCATCGGCCGCAATGGTGCCGGCAAGAGCACGCTGCTCAAAATCCTGAGCGAGATCACCGAGCCGACGTCCGGTGAGATTCGCATCCGCGGCCATGTCGCCAGCCTGCTGGAAGTCGGCACTGGATTTCATCCGGAGCTTAGCGGCCGCGAGAATATCTATTTGAACGGCGCGACACTGGGGATGAAGCGCGCGGAGATCCGCCGCAAATTCGACGAGATCGTCGCCTTTGCGGAAGTGGAGAAGTTTCTCGATACGCCGGTGAAACGATATTCGAGCGGCATGTACGTCCGGCTCGCCTTTGCGGTCGCCGCGCATCTCGAACCCGAGATTCTCCTCGTCGACGAAGTGCTCGCTGTCGGCGACCATGCCTTCCAGCAAAAATGCCTCGGCAAGATGCAAGACGTCGCACGGGACGAGGGCCGGACGGTGTTGTTCGTCAGCCATAACATGGCGGCGGTATCGCGGCTCTGTCAGCGGGCAATTTTGCTCGAGCGCGGCGGTGTAACCGCGAATGGGCTGGCCGCCGAGGTCGTGCAGCGGTGTCTCGCCCGGCCGAGTGCGATTGGCGGCAACTGGAAGCGGCCGGCCGATCGTGCGCTCCATCCGAAGGTATCGATCTTGGCAGGCCGCCTCGTCGATGCGACGGGAGCGGCCGTCGATCTGGTGGCGCACGACGAGCCGCTCGCGATCGAACTCGAATGCGCGGAAGCAAACGTGCGGGCGAACTGGGTGCTGCGCGTCTCGGTCTACGATCACCAAGGTCACGAGCTCTTCGCGACGCAGGACATCGAGACCGCGACGCAACGTGCGCCGCGGCCCGGTGCGACGCTCGTGGCTTATTGTCGCTTTCCGGCCGAGTTGCTCAAGCCAGGCGTATATTCCGTCGGTGTATCCGCATGCGAATTGGCGGGGGGCTCAGCGGTTGCGCTGTATGAGGAATTCGAACCGCTTTTCGCCTTTGAAGTGACGCCACAAGGCTACCGTGGCTCGATCGCGCGGGGCTTGCTCCGCCCCAACGTGGACTGGACATTTCGATGGTTAAGCTAATCGAACGTCCTAGGCAGGAATTACGGACGGTGGGCGTCGGCCTCGTGGCGGCGAAAGGATTTCTTACGCATGGGTGAACTCGAGCGTTCTGCGGCTGAGTTCTATACATCCGATGAATACGCGCGCCGTCATCCCGGCTGGCATCGCGAACACTCGGATTGGAAAGCGTCGCAGGTGCTCGCGATGTTGCGACGCCATGACCGCCGGCCGCATTCGGTGTTAGAGGTGGGTTGCGGCGCGGGCGGTGTGCTCGCGGCGCTCCAGCGGGAGCTGCCGCCGGAAACGGGATTCGTCGGTTACGACATCGCCGGCGCGGCCATTCGGATGGCCCGGCCGCTGGAAAACGATAGATTGCGTTTCGTCGAGGGAGACGTCGTGGCTTTGCCGACCCCGCGCGCTGATCTCCTCCTCGCGTTGGACGTCGTCGAGCATATCGACGACCATCGTGGGTTTCTGCGCGCCCTGCGATTGCGTGCCGCCGCGCACATTGTGCAACTGCCGCTCGATCTGTCGCTGCTCAGCCAGCTCCAACCCGAGCGGCTCCGCTGGGCGCGTGAAAGCGTCGGCCATATTCACTTTTTCACGAAGGACACCGCCCTCGCGCTGATGTGCGAGACCGGTTATCGGGTGGTCGATTGGTTCTACACGAACGTTGAGCTCGATCTCCCGCCACCGGCGCACCAGCAGCAGCGCGGTCGTGTCCTGCGCCGTATCGGCCGGCAACTCTGGCCAGGTCTAACCGCGCGCGTACTCGGCGGATTCTCCATGCTAATATTGGGCGAGCCGCGATGACGATGAACGTTTGTCTCGTCGGTTGCGGCGCCGTAGCCGAGCGCTACTACGCGGGGGCGCTCGGCGCCCTCGTCGCATCGGGCCGCGTGGTGGTCCGAGCGCTGGTCGATCCCGATCCGCGCCGACGGGCGATACTGGGCCGTTTTTTTCCGGCCTCTGCCGGGATAGGTCGGTTGGAAGACCTGACGCCCGAGGTCCGCAGCCTCGCGATCGTCGCGTCGCCGCCCCGCTATCATGCGGCGCAGGCGACGTGGTTGTTGGAGCGCGGCTTTGACGTGCTCTGCGAAAAGCCGCTCGCATCTGTGGTGGCGGATGCCGAGGCAATGGTGCAGGCTGCGCTTGTCGCGCGCCGGACGCTCGCTGTTGCGTTGGTCCGTCGCTTCTACCCCGCGATGCAGACAATCGGGGAGTTCTGTGCCAACGGCGACTACGGCCGATTGCAATCGTTCCAGATCCAGGAAGGCGGGCCATTCAACTGGCCAGCCGCCACGCCGTCGTTTTTCGATCCAAAACAGGCCGGCGGCGGTGTGCTCATCGATGTCGGCGTTCACGTTCTCGACGTCTTGCTGTGGTGGCTGGGCGAGCCGGCGCGTATAACGTATGCCGACGACGCGGCGGGCGGGCTCGAGGCGAACTGCCGCCTTGAGCTTGGCTACGATCGCGATGCGATCCAGGGAACGGTTCTACTCTCGCGCGACTGGAAAACCACGAATTGCTGGCGACTCGAATTCGAACGCGCCACCGTTGTCTGGCGAGTGGGCGAGGCGAACCGCCTGGAAATTCGGCCGCGGAATTCGCCGCGTTGGCTGGTCTCGACGCTCGAAGTCGAAACGGCCGTGGGCCGCCTGATCGCGGACTCCCATGCTCAGGCGTTCACCCGCCAGATCCTCGATGTCGTCGAAAGCGTGGAGCAGAACCGAGCTCCGCGCGTTTCCGGAGCGGAGGGACTGCGCAGCCTGCGATTGATCGAGCGTTGTTATCGCGAACGGACGCGCCTCGCTCCCGTCGACGCATGAAAGTCGCGATTCTCGGCGCCAACGGATTTGTCGGCGGGCGCCTGTTTGAACGCTGGCAGCAGAGCGGACTGCACCAGCCGCGTGCGATCGTGCGTTCTCCGTCGAGTCTGGCGCGTATCGCCCGGTTTTCGGCGGAATGGCGTCTGGCCGACGCACGCGATGCGGTCGCGTTGACCGACGCGTTTCGGGGCTGCGAGGCCGTGGTCCACTGCGTCGCGGGTGATGCGAATGTCATCGCCGACACGGTCGAGCCGTTCGTGCGCGCAGCCCACGCCGCGGGCGTGGCGAAGCTCGTCTATTTGAGCACCGCGGTGGTCCACGGTGCGAGTCCGCCGCCCGGCACGTCGGAAGCGAGCATGCTGCGCAACGATCAGCCGCTGGCGTACAACAATGCCAAGGTTCGCGCCGAGTGCCGGCTACAATCGCTGGTCGGCGCGGGGCCATTTCACGCGGTGATTCTCCGGCCGGGCATCGTTTTCGGTCCGCGTTCGCGCTGGGTCGCCGATCTCGCCGACGCCCTGCGGCAGGGTACCGCGCATTGGATCGACGGCGGACGCGGGATTTGTAACTCGATCTACATCGACAATCTGGTTCATGCGGTCGAGTGCGCGTTGGCGGTCGATGGGATGCAGGGCGAACCCTTTGTCGTGGGCGATCGCGAGGAAGTAACTTGGCGGGATTTTTATGCCGGCATCGCTGCCGGGCTGGGGTATGATGCCAGCGCATTTGTCGAGGCGGTGCCGTCGACGCCGCGCGATCGGACTTGGTTGGAGCGGCTCGATGCGTTGCGGGCGTCCCGCGCGGCGCAGCGGCTCATTGCGCAGGTGCCATCCGCGCCGAAGGCCGCCGTGAAAGCCGCGTGGGCCTCGCTGCGTCCACTGCCGTCGAAGGATGCGTGGTCGTTGCCGGCTCCGGCCGCGGTGACGGTCGCCACCTTGGAGATGAGCCTGCTCTTCTCCTGCCGAACCAAACTCCCACACACCAAGGCCGCGGAACAGCTCGGCTACGCGCCCCCGGTCTCCTTTGCGGAAGGCATTCGCCGGAGCATCGGTTGGCTCCGGCAGCTCGGACTCGATTTGCCGGCGTGAAGCGACTGCTCGAGAAGCTGCGTTGGCATGCCAACGAGCGGCTAATTCGTCGGCTGGGGTTGCTCAATGCCGTCTGCGGCCGACTGACGCTCGTGTGCCAGTTCACCACGCCAGGCGATACGTTGCTGGCAGGCACAGTGGGGCACGTGTTGCTCGCGCGCTGGCCGCGACTTCGACTCAATGTCGTCGTCCGGCAGCCTAAATTGCTGGAAGCCGATCCGAACTTCGCCGAGATCAACGGCCCGCTTGGTCCGTGGCGATTGACGTTTCACTATCTCTCCGTGATCGCCGATCGCCGGCCCGAAGTGAACGTGCTGCAGCCGGTCATGGATGTGGTTGGTATCGACGGCTACAATTACCGGACCAGGGTTTATCTCACCGAAGCCGAGCGTGCCTCCGCCCATGCGCGGTTGGCGCGTCTGCGGCGGCCAATTGTCACCGTCAACCTCCTCAGCCGCGAGCCGACCAAGACGTGGGCGCGCGCGGCGTGGGAGGAGTTGATTGGGCGGCTGCGGGTGGATCACGACGTCGTGCAGTTGGGCGATGCCTCCGAGCCCGCGGTCGAAGGCGTCACCTCCTTTGCGGGCCGGCTGTCGCTGCGCGAGAGCATGGCGATTTTATCGTGCGCTCGGGTGCACGTCGGCCCTGTGAGCTTCCTGATGCATGCGGCGAACGGTCTCGATGTGCCGGCGGTGATCATCTACGGCGGCCGGGAAACGCCGGCGAATTCCGGTTACGCATCGAATCGAAACCTGTTCGTGCCGATGCCATGCGGCCCGTGTTGGCTGCATGAGGCAAAGAAGGAACGCTGCGGCTACGGGATGGCTTGCATGACGCAGATTTCCCCGGACCAGGTCTTCGCGGCGGTGACCGAACTAATTTCATCGAGCGCTGCACGATCAGTTCCGCAGGCAGGATGACGGTCGCATCGATCGTCCCAGCGACCGGCCGGATATGAGACCTTATTCCGCCTACATTCCTTGCTTCAATAATGCCGCGACGATTCGTGCGGCGGTGGAAAGCGTGGTGCGGCAGGAGCCGGCGCCGTCTGCGGTATACGTGATCGACGACGCCTCGACCGATCAGTCGCGCGATCTTCTCGGCGGACTACCGGCAATAGTGCTGAGGCAGGAGCGGAATCTCGGCCGTGGCGCAACTCGGGCTCGAGGCATCGTGCAATGCACGACGGACTTCGTGTTGTGCAGCGATGCGACGACTGTGCTCGCACCCGATTTCGTCGCCCGAGCCCTGCCATGGTTCGAAGACCCGAACGTGGCCGTCGTATTTGGTCGGATACAACAGTCGCCGGGCGGCAACGCGGTGCGCCGCTGGCGAGGGAAGCACTTGTTCAAGCTGTCGCCAACCGGTTCGCCGTCCGAATCGCCGATGCGCGGCGCCAGCCTGGCCACGTCCGGCGCAATTGTCCGGCGCGCCGCCATCCTGGCAGTCGGCAATTTCGATCCGGAGCTGCGCCACTCGGAAGACGCCGATCTCGGCGCCCGGCTGATCGCGGCGGGATGGGATGTCGTCCACGACCCGGCTCTGCCGATCACTACCATTGCCGACAACACCCTCGGGGAGGTGCTCGAGCGCTATTGGCGCTGGTATGCGGGCAAGGACGAAGCCGTCACTTGGCGCGGCTACCTGCGCAACATTCGCTATAGCGTCTCGGTTGCGACCAGCGAAATCACCTCCGGGGACCCCGCCATGGCGGCCATTACGCTGCTCTGTCCGCATTTCTGTTTCTGGCGTTCGGTCCGCAGCCGTTTGACTCGGGTATGACGAAGCTCCAACTGGTCGATTGGTTGCGAAAACTGCGCGTTCGCGCGCCGAAGCCCCTTGGCGCCGCGGGGTTTTGGCTGCGCCTGCAGGACTGGCTCGTCGCGTCTCATCACTTGAGTCCGGCCCGTCGTTGCGAGCTCGAAGCGCGACGAAGGGCCTGCACCACCTCGGAACGTTGCTACGACTTCGCGCACTGCGTATTCCCCTCGCATCAGATCGCCAAAGAGATCGTCGGTTTCCTCGAGCTGGCCCGCGGCATCGCCCCGCAGACCGTAATGGAAATCGGTACGGCCGAAGGCGGCACGAACTTCCTGCTTGGCGCCGCGCTGCCGGATGTGTCGCTCGAGATCGGCGTCGATCTTTATGTGCAGAACACGCTGCTGCTCGAGATCTTTGGCCGGCCGGGTCTCCGGCAGGTTTTTCTCAACGCGTCGTCATACGCGCCGGAGACGGTCGCGCGTATCCGCACGCTCCTCGACGGCCGTCAGCTTGACGTGCTTTTCATCGATGGCGACCACACCTACGCGGGCGCAATGGCCGATTACACATCCTATGTCCCGTTGGTGCGCTCCGGTGGATTAATCGCGTTCCACGACATCGTGCCGGATTATCGTACGCGGTACGGCCGCGATACCGGACGTTGGGCCGGCGACGTGCCGCAGCTCTGGCAGGATCTCCGTGGTTCGTTCGCGGAAACGTGGGAGTTCGTGGCGGATCGCGATCAGGATGGGTTGGGCATCGGGGTGGGGCGGGTGAAGTAGCCACGTTTCCTTTTCCCTTCGGCGGCGTGCGTATCCACGTTCTCAATAACTACGACCTGACGCGAGTAGGGGCGGAGATCGCTGCGGGCGAAAAACCGGCGCACCACCTCTACGGAATCGACGGCTTCGCCCGGTCGGGCTGGGAAGTCGTGCTGGCCACTCCTGGCCCGGCGTGGGTACGGACGCTTTCGCGCCTTCTCGCCGGCGTGCGGTTTCCGATCCCGCTGGGGGATCTTGGCCAGCAATGGTCGGTGTGGCGAAACGCCCGCCGCGGCGACGTGGTTTACGCGCCGTGCCAGACGCAGGCGCAGTTGCTATCCTATTTGCGGGCCGCGATGGCGTGGCCGATTCCCATCGTGACGCTGGCTCACCATCCATTGGATTCCGGCCGGCAGGCTTGGCTGCGGCGTCCCTTTCTGCGATTACAGCTGCTAGGCACCGACCGGTTTCCTGCGTTGAGTAAGGCGGGGGCCGATGAGCTGCGCCGTGTCGCCGGCGGCATCGCGGGCCCGGATTTCACCGTGCCTCTGCGCTGGGGGCCTGATCTGGACTATTATGCGCGCTGGAGATCGGAGGATCCCGGCGTCGGTGCAGTTGCGGCAGGTCGGACCGGTCGGGACTGGCACACTTTTGGCAGAGCGGCCGGAACTGCCGGCATTCCCGCCCATATTATGTGCCTTTCGTCCGACTTGACGCCGGAGTTCGCCCATTTCGGGCCTAACGTCCGCGTGACCGCTGCAACGTCCGAGGCGGAGCAATCCTATCCTCGCCTCCTTCCTCTCATGGCCGAAGCGCGGGTACTCGCCATCCCGCTCGCCTCCACCGCGACGCTCGCCGGGCTGACCAGCCTAACCGATGCGCTTGGACTCGGAAAACCGGTCGTGATGACGCGGCATCCTCTCATCGATCTCGATATCGAGCGGGAAGGCATTGGCCGCTGGGTGGACGTCGGCGACGTTGTCGGCTGGACCGAAGCGCTGCGTTGGTTCGACAAGCACCCGGAAGAGGCAAGCGCGATGGGCCGGCGTGCATCCGCACTCGGCGCTTCGGATTGGAACTACCGTCTGTTTTCCGCGAAGATCGACACGCTGCTACGCAGCGTCGCCACTGGCGGTTAATGATTCGCGCATGCTTTTTTCGGTCGTAATTCCCACTCGCCACCGCGCGGACACGCTCGCCGTCTGCCTCGAACGACTCGCGCCGGAAAACCAGCGGGTCGCCGCGGACGACTACGAAGTGATCGTGACGGACGATGGAATCGACGTGTTGGCGGAGACAGAGTTGGGCACGCGGTTTCCCGAGGTGCGTTGGACGCGCGGCCCATGCTCTGGACCCGCGGCCAACCGTAATCACGGTGCGAATCTCGCCACGGGCGAATGGATCGTGTTTACCGACGATGATTGTGTGCCGGACGCGGGCTGGCTTCGCGCGTATGCGGCTGCGATTGCGGTCGGCGGATCCGCGGTGAGCGTGCTCGAAGGGCGAACCTACGTCGATCGGCCGCGCGATCACCCGCTGGATTTCAGTCCGGTGAACGAAGCGGGCGGCCGCTTGTGGTCCTGCAACTTTGCAATCCGCCGCGCATTATTCGCCGAGCTGGGCGGTTTCGATCGGCGGTTTCCGTATAATGCGATGGAAGACATGGAACTGCACTTTCGGCTGGTCGCGTGCGGCATTGAGCCGAGGTTCGTGCCGAGCGCCGCCGTGCTTCATCCCTGGCGTCGCATCTCCGCGTGGCGCGAGCACTCGCGGCGGCACATGGCCTCGCGCTTGATCCTCGAATCCATTCACCCGGGCCAAGGTTTTCCCGTTTCGGCCTGGCGCGCATTTCGCGTCCACGCCCGGATCGTCCTCACGGAGCATGTGCCATGGTTGCTCCGGCGGCCGCGCGAAATGCTCCGCGTCGTGCCTTCGATTTGGGCAACGATGGCCGAAGATGTCGGGATGACTCTTCGGCAGCGCGCCCGTCGCAGCGTTCGATCGTGAAGCTATAGTCGCTTTTGCGGTGCCTCCCTCGTCGTCTGCGGCGGCCCGAGCTCGCCGATGTCCATCTCCCGTGTCGTTGAAGATTCTCACCGTCGCCAACTGTCCGCTCGACCGGAATCTCGGGTCCGGTCGAATGGTCGTCGAGTACGCAGGACGGCTGCGCGGACACGGACACGACGTGACGCTGCTCGGCCCCGAACACTACGAGTGGCTCCCGCGGCTGCGCGCCGGCAAACGGATCCGGATGCTCGCCGGCTATTCGCAAGCGACGCTGCGCGCGGTGCGCGAGCGAAAGTACGACCTCATCGAGCTGTGGGGCGCCGAAGCATGGTGGGTCACGGCCCGGCTCGCACGTCGTTCGCGGCGTCCCGTGCTGGTGGCGCGTTCGAATGGTCTCGAACCGCATTTCGAAGCGACGTTGCTCCAACACCGACTCGCCGCGCCAACGACGGGTTTCGGCCGCCAATTCGATCGGTGGCAGCAGCAAACCTTCGCGTTTCGGAGAGCGGATTTATTGACCGTCGTGAGCCGCTTCGATCGCGATTTTGCGATCGCTCACGGCTATCAGCCCGAAGAGCGGCTGCTGACGCTCGAGAATCCGCTGAACGACGATTGGCTGGGACAACCGTTCGAAACTGCTCGTCCGCCTGTCATCGGTTTTTTCGGATCGGCCACGCCGAATAAAGGTGGAGCGCTATTGCTATCGGCCCTGGCACCCGTGCTGGAACGGAATCCTCAGTGGCGCGCACGCTTTGTCGGCGCTCCAGAGCTCGCGGAAACGTCGCTGCCGACGGCGATTGCCGCGCGAATCGAGTTTCGGCCCTTTGTCGCCGACCGTGCTGCGTTGCGTACCCTCTACCGGGAAACGGCGATCATGACCTTGCCATCAGCTTACGAGAGCTTCGGGCTGGCCGCCGCCGAGGCAATGGCGTCGGGCTGTCTTCTGGTCGCGAGCAAAACCGGTTTTGCGGCCGGCTTGGTTTCCGAGGTCGAGGCGGTGCTCGTTCCCGAACGATCGCCGGCGGCCTGGACCCGCGCTTTGCAAACCACCACCGCCGACGACTTCGATCGCGAGGCGATCGCAGGGGCCGGGCAGGCGCGCGTGCAGGGGCTTCGCTGGGAGCCAACGGTTCGTCATCTCACCGCCGTGTACGAACGACTCTGCACCTCTCGGGCGGCATCCCTGCAATGATGCGAGTCGCGATCGTCAGTCCGACTTTCGGTGCCTACGGCGGGCTCGAAGCCTTCGTGCTCGCGATTGCCGCCGGTTTGCCGCCGACGCCAGACCTGGAGGTGAGGCTATATTTCAAGTGCACGCGCGACTTCGCGCTCGCCCCCGCTCTGGCCGACGCGGTCAAGCCGCTGGGCGATCGCGTTAAGTTCGTGCCGCGTGCGAGCCGCCGGCTCTGGGGCGCGTTGGCGTGGGCGAACGTCGTGCATGCGCAAAATCCCAGTCCGGACGTCGTTGCGATCGCGCGCCTGCTTCGTCGGCCATTGCTGATCAATGTGATCAATCACCGGCAGCCGGGCCGCGGTCTACACGATCGACTTTGGCGCTGGGCGCTACGTCGGGCCGGCCGCCGCTTCTACATTTCGGATTTCGTTCGGAAAACCTGGGAAGGCCACGCCGTTTGGCCGGGGAGCAGCGTCGTGTTTCCGATTTGCGAGCTGGCTGACGGAACGGTGCCGCCAGCGCGACGTCGTGGGTTCGTTTTCGCGGCGCGATGGATTCCCAACAAGGGACTCGAAACGCTGGTGGAGGCATATGCCGAGGCGCGGTTGGATCCGGTCGAGTGGCCATTGACGCTGATCGGCGATGGTCCGCTGCGGCCCGAAGTGGAGCGCCGTGTCGCCGAACGAAAGCTGCTCGGGGTTCGCATGCCGGGCTTTGTGCCCGCCGCGGAAAAAGCGTCCCTGATCCGGACGGCTCGGTGGATGGTGGTCCCGCCACACACCAACGAGGATTTCGGCCTCACGGCCATCGAGGCACGAAACGTCGGCGTGCCATGCATCATTACGCGGGATGGCGGTGTACCTGAGGCGGCGGGCGAAGAAGCGCTGGCCTGCGAGCCGGGCGATGTGGACGGCCTTTCGCGACGATTGCGCGAAGCGGCGGCAATGCCGGAGCTCGAATATGAGCAGCGCGCTCGAAGCACGCGCGAATCGTTATCGCGACAACTGGCGAAGCCCGACTTTTACGGGCAAACCTATCGACACATGGTGGTGGGATGAGAATCGCGTTTGTTACTGGCTGTTTGGAGCCCGGGAGAGACGGCGTGGGCGATTACACGCTGACCCTTGCCGCAGAATGTGTCCGACGCGGTCACGAGGTGCGCCTGCTCTCGCTCGCTGAAAAGGAAGCTGGTGTCCGTTCGGATTCGCTCGACCGGTTGCGTCTCGCGTCCACCGAATGGCGACAGGACGGTGGGGCGGCCGCGCGACGCTGGCTCGAGGCTTTCCGTCCCAATTGGGTCAGCCTTCAGTTCGTGCCGTATGGTTTCGATCCGCGAGGATTTTTTGCGGCAAGCATTCGTCCATTGGTAGAGCTGTGTTCCGCGGCGCCGCGATGCCATCTCTATGTTCACGAACTGTGGATTGGTTCCTATGTCGGGGCCCAGTGGAAGAGCCGGCTGATCGGATCGCTGCAGCGTCTTGCGATGACGCGGCTGCTTCGCCGGCTCCGCCCTGATGTTGTACATACGAGTACGGCTTACTATCAGGCGGCGCTCGCGAGCATCGGACACAGCGCTCGATTGCTGCGGATGTTCGGTAGCGTTCCACCCTCGGCTCGGACAGTGGCCGACGTAGCGTCGTCCTTTCCCGCCGAAGCGTTGGTTTGCGGCCACTTTGGCACTTTGCATCCGAACTGGCGAGCAGATGAATTTTTAGGTGAGTTGGCGGCGTTAGCCGGCCACTTGCGCCGGCGACCCTTTCTTGTTTCGACCGGCGGGCTTGGGTATGGCCAAAGCGCTTTTCGCGCGCTGGCAGCGCGTTGGCGGCAAATTGAATTTGTGGAACTCGGGCGCCGTGACATTCGGGAGCTCGCAGTGGACTTCGCCCGGTTCGATTTCGCAGTGACATCGGTACCGTGGAACGCCATCGGCAAGAGTAGCTCGACGGCAGCGCTGCGTGAACACGGCATCAAAGTTGTCGTAACTGCTGCAGGTAGCCCGCCGCGATTTACGAGCGGTCTTCAGGACGACGCCGCCGACGATGCTGGACTCGTGCCCTTTTTTCGTACGGCCACAATGCTTTCGTCGGCGCTCGACCGTACTGCGCCGCGACCGGGTGCAGCCGCGACCGCAACCGAATTTCTGAAGGCGCTGGAAAATGTCTGATCCAATTTCGGTCCGGACACTCTTGCGTCACGAGGATGTCGCGTTCGCGATTTCAAATCTGCGCACGCTGGTCGCGTGCTGCGACGATAAGTTTCGCCTTGTGGTGCACGACGATGGGTCACTGACGTCCGAGGACGTGACCGCTATCGTCGCGGCGATTCCCGGCGCGCGTGTTGTGTCACGGCACGAGGCGGATGCGATCATGGCCGAACGGCTGGCCCGACATCGTCACGCGGCCCAATTCCGGCGCGAGTCGGTGTGGGGATTGAAACTGCTCGATATCGCACTCCTGGATTCAGGCGACTGCTTCTATCTCGATTCCGATATTCGATTTTTGCGACGTTTCCGGGGACTATTTCATCCCGAAGCGGCGCACGGACGCGCGGTTTTTTTGCGGGATATCAATTGGGCGGCATATTCGATCCGCCCCTGGCATTTATTGGGCCATCGGCTGTCCGTGGTTCAGCCCATCAATTCGGGGCTAACCTTAATCGACGAGCAATGCTATGACTTGGATTTCGTCGATTGGTTTTTGGCGGAACGAGCGTGGCGCGTTATCCCAGCTTGGGTTGAGCCGACATGTTGGGCTGCGCTGGCCGCGCGGACGGACGCCTTCGCGGTGGATTCTCGGCAATTCGTCAACGCATACCCTAAGACGAGACTCTGGACCGAAACCTTCGCAGTTCATCTTCTTTCGTCCTACCGTGGCCGGTTCAAGCCTCTCGTTGATCGTGCACCCGAGGTTGAGAGTGCTGTCGTTATAACGCGTTTCGAACCGTTGCGCCACTTGCGCCCGCTGGAGCTCGGCTGGAACCAATTGGCGCGAAAAGTCAGCAATGAATACGAGAAGCGGAGGAGGCCGGGAGAAAACGCGTGAGGAAGAAAATTATCTTCGCTCTTCAGCATCATTGGCGTCAGCCGCGGCCAGTGCGATCGTTTATCGCCGAGCTGTTGGGTCGGTCCGGACTACATCGGTTCATTACGTTCAAATATAATGGTTATAGACTGCACCTGCGCTCCGGCGGTCTTGCGCCCCTTTTATGGGCGAATCCGCATCGCTCTCTCGATGGCGAGCCATTTTTTAAAAGCTTTCTCCGTAGCGGCGATACGGTCGTCGATGTTGGAGCTAATATCGGGACGCACGCGCTCACCGCTGCGCATATTGTCGGCGACAGCGGAAGGGTCATCGCGGTGGAGGCTCATCCTGAAACCTTCGCCGCATTGGGCGCCAACATTGCGCTGAACCGTCTCAAAAACGTCACAGCTTACTGCGTCGCCGTCGGCGCGGACAACGGCGTCGTCGAGTTATCGAATCGACGTGACGATGACTGGAATCAGGTGAGCATGAGTGGGGGCATCGCGGTGGCCCAGCAAACGCTGGACCATTTATGTGCCGGGCTTTCGCGAATCACGTTACTAAAGTTAGACGTGGAAGGTTACGAACTCCCCTGCCTCCGAGGCGCCCGCGTTGTGCTTTCACGAACCGACTGCGTGCTGCTGGAGTATTGGCATGAGCATGCTCGAAAATTCGGGTACGGGCTCGCTGAACTCTTGGCTTTCCTGCGCTCCGATGGTTTCTTCGGCCTGCTGCTGGATGAGCAGGACGGGATCGTGACTACGTCGGCCGTCGATATCGAGACGTGTGAGGGTAGGTTAGTTAATTTAGTATTCGTGCGCGACCGAGCTCAACTCCATGGCCGCGACGGTATGCTTCGAAACGGCAGCGCATGAGCAATCGGCCGCTCGTTTCTATTATAGTGCCTACCTTTCGGGCGGGAAAATACCTCGCCGCACTGTGTGCCTCGATCGTGGAGCAGACGATGCCCGACTTCGAGGTGTTGATCCACTCTGACGGCGGAGACGACCATCTTCTGCCTGAGGTCGTCGAGTACGGTCGAGACCCCCGATTCCAGATTAGCGTTTGGTCGGGCAATCGTGGAGTTGCTACCGCGACCGAATATTTGCTGCGTCGGGTGCGTGGTTTCTATTGGTGTTATCCTGGCGCAGATGATCTGCTCGATCGAGAATTCCTCGAGACACGAGTGGACTATGCGACAAAAAACCCAGGGGCGAATGTCATTTTCGGTCCGGGGCGGCAGATCGACGAAAATGGAAAAGAAATCTGGTACGATCCCCTGCATGTCGTGGCGTCCCGGCTCGCGCCCTTCGATCGACGGGAGATCGATCGGACGCGAATGCTACGTATCCTTCTTCAGGAAAATGTCGTGAATACACCTTCGGTTCTATGCCGTACTGCAACGACGATTCCTGTATTGCTGACTTCCCATGTGGCGTGGCGGTACGCCCAGGATTATTATTATTGGATTCTACTGTCGGCTATCGCCGGCGGCTTTCACTATGACGGGCGCGTCCTGCATTCATACCGCATCCATGCGCAGCAGCTCTCGCGCGATCCCATAAACGAATCCATACGATTAGCGGAGATTCGTCTCGTCCCGCTTGTCGCGCTGGCGAATGCGGCATTGTGCTCCCCGCTGGCAGCTGTCGAGTGGACGCGATGGCGCGGCGCCTTGTTCAGTCTATGGACCATGCGAGAGATGCTGCTACGGCGGCGCGGAGCGCTGCGCGCGGAATGGCGAGATGCTGCCAACCGCGCGGTTGGACTTCAGCACGCCGGCTTGTGCTCAAGATTGCGCCGTATCGCCGCGATCTTGAGAGCGCCGGTTCTCCGCTGGCGGGAAAAACGTCACCGCCATCGCCAAGTATGGGTGAACGGCTTGCGCGCTATCGACGACCCAATCTTTCGCATGAGAAATGGCGACCGAGCGTCTTGAGATGCAGGGACGCATCATAATCTCACATCCGTCCGGCAATCAGTTTTTCCGGCACTTGGCGATCGCTCTGCGCGAGGCCGGTCTGCTCGAGCGCGCTTACACCTGCATCGACACTCACCCGGAGTCGAGGTGGACCCGACTGCTGCCGGCGGGCGTTCGTGCCGAACTCGGCCGGCGCAGCTTTTCGCGAGAGATCGGCGTTCGGCTTTCGAGTCATCCCTGGCGCGAGGCGGCCCGCCTCATTGCCGGGCGCCTGGGATGGCGGTCTTTGACGACCCATGAGACGGGCATTTTATCGGTCGATGCCGTCTATCGCGATTTCGATCGCTGGGTCGCTGCGCGGCTGGATCGGGCCCCGATGGGCGGGATCGTGTATGCCTACGAGGATGCGGCGGAGGCTACCTTCCTCGCGGCCCAGCGCACCGGGCGGCGCCGAGTGTACGATCTGCCAATCGCCTATTGGGAAACGAGCCGACGGCTGCTGGCCGAAGAAGCGGAACGCTGGCCCGAATGGGAACCGACGCTCCTCGGAACGCGCGATAGCGTCGAGAAGCACGACCGCAAATCCCGCGAGCTGGCGCTCGCCGAAATCGTCGTTTGCCCGAGTCGCTTCGTGGCGAAATCGCTCCCGCCGACGGTTGATGCCCGCAGGGTCGTCATTGCGCCTTTTGGTTCACCGCCGGCGGCGTCAGCTTCCTCGCGGAGTCGCACCGGCCGGCTGCGTGTCCTGTTTGCCGGTGGCCTTACGCAACGCAAGGGTCTCGCGGACTTGTTTGCTGCGGTCCGGCTGCTTGACCGTCGTGACATCGAACTCGTCGTGATGGGCTCGCCCGTGATCGACCTGGAATTTTACCGGCGTCAGGCCGAATTTGTTTACGAAGCTCCGCGGGCACACGCCGAAGTCCTCGCGCTGATGCGGCGCTGCGACGTGCTCTGTCTGCCCTCGATTGTCGAAGGGCGTGCTCTTGTAGTTCAGGAGGCCATGAGTGCAGGGCTGCCCGCGATCGTGACGCCGAACACCGGGGCGGATGATGTCGTGACGGACGGTCGGACGGGATTCATCGTTCCGATCCGTTCACCGCAATCGATCGCCGAAAAGTTGGCGTGGTGCGCGGATCGACGCGCCGACGTCGCAGCGATGGGCATTGAGGCGGCGCAGGCCACGGCCCGGTATTCGTGGCCTCGTTATGGCGCAACGATTGTGGCCGCGCTCCGCGAATTTACCCTTTTCCGATGACGCGATCCATGTACGAGGACGAGATCGTCTCCGATCGGCCTGCCCGAGTGGGCATCTGGCTCTATTTCTGGCTGCTGCTGTTGGAGGGAGTGTTACGGAAGTGGATCTTTCCCCAGTGGAGCGACGCGATCTTCATCATTCGCGACCCGCTGGTGATCGTCGTTTACCTACTGGCAATCCGAATCGGCGCCTTCCCGAGGCGCCCAGCGATGGTGGCAATCTGGATCATGGCCGTGCTCTCGCTAGGATTTTCGATTGCGACCGATTCGCCGTTTGTCGTGACCGTTTTCGGGCTGCGCACGAACTACCTGCATTTGCCGCTCATTTTCGTCATGGCGAAAGTCATGAATCGCGACGACGTCCTCCAATTCGGCCGGTGGTTCATCCTTACCTCGATTCCGATTCTTGTGCTGATGATTGTGCAGTTCAATTCGCCCGCGGAGAGTTGGATCAACGTCGGGGTGGGCGGAACGGAGTTGGGGCAGTTGCGCGGCGCGATGGGGCACATCCGGCCGCCAGGCCCCTTCAGCTTTATCGCGGGGATCGTGAGCTATTATGCCTTCGTTGCAGCTTTCGTGGCTTATGGTTGGATTCAGCGCGGTGCGTGGCATTGGCTGCTGACCTCGGTGGGCTCGATCGTGGTAGTGTCCGTCGTCCCCGTTTCGATCAGCCGGTCGCTGCTCTTTGCCTTTGTCGTCGTCGGGTTCTTCGCCGCCCCGGCCGTGATACGCGACTTTCGTCGTATTCGCCTCTACGTGGGACCGCTCGTGGCCGGCTTGTCGCTTTTCCTGCTCGAGGCCGATTCAGTGTATGTTCGCGTGTTCGCCACCCGGTGGGAAGAGGCATCGCTGGGCGGTGGAGGGAATTTTTACGGCAACGTCGTGCTGCGCATCCTCGATGAGTTTATTCTGCCATTCCGTGTCGCGGGCGATGCGCCGCTTCTGGGACATGGCATTGGGCTGGGGACGGTCGCAGGCGCCCGTCTCGCCACCGGCAAATACATGTTCCTCCTCGCCGAATCCGAACTTGCCCGGATCGTCCTCGAACTCGGCCCGTTCCTGGGTTTTGCTTTTATCGCCTGGCGGGTCTGGCTCGCCGGCACGCTGGTGCTCGGCAGTTGGAAGAAACTACTCGATTTTGGCGATCCGCTTCCCTGGTTAATCACCGGTGCCACGTTTCTAGCGGTCATTTGGGGGCAATGGGGGCCAGCGACCACGCTCGGCTTCGCGGTGTTCGGCGCCGGACTTGCGCTCGCGGCGCAAAACGAGCCGGTTGTGGCAGCGACGACCGACGACAACGACGGCGATGCGCAATTCGAGCATGCCGCCGACGAGACGCGGCTGAAATGAGGATCGTTCTCCTCTGCAATTTCGCACCCGATCGCCAGCAAAGCATGCTGCGCTTCGGCGCGTTGTTGCGCGATGAATGGAGGGCGCGCGGCCGCAACGTCGAGATGATCGCACCGCAACCGGCATTGTCGCATTGGTTACGCTTTCGAAGCGTCGAAAGCGGATTTGGGAAGTGGATCGCCTATGTCGACAAATACGTTTTCTTTCCGCGCCGACTCCGTGCACTCGTTGCTCGTGCGGAGGCAGACGCGCCCACGCTCGTGCATGTCGTGGATCACTCAAACGCGGTTTACATCCCGCAGCGGCGCCGATCGCCGTGGGTGGTCACGTGCCATGACCTTCTCGCGGTGCGCGGCGCGTTAGGCGAGGATACCGATTGTCCTGCCTCCGTCTTGGGACGACGGCTGCAAGCGGCAATCCGGCGCGGACTCGGGCGCGCCGATGCGATCGCCGCCGACTCGAGCAGCACGATGAACGATGTCGGCCGGTTGGTCGCTAACGAGCGGCCGCAGGTTCGACGCACGATCCTCCTCGGGCTCAATCATCCCTACCGCCGGATTGACTCGTCGGAAGCGGGCCGCCGGCTCGGTTGTCTTGCCGGCGTACCGTGGGATCGGCCGTTCGTCGTGCACGTTGGCTCGAATCTTGCCCGCAAGAACAAGCCGGGAGCGCTCCGCGTTTTTGCCCGAATGGCTGCGCGCTGGCCCGGAAACCTCGTCTTTTGCGGGGCGCCTTTGCCGCCGCATGTCCGTGCGCAAGCCGAGGCGGCCGGTCTCGCCGACCGGGTTTTCGGCGCGCCGAGCCTCGACAACGCGCAACTCGAAGCGGCCTACAGTTTGGCGTACGCGCTACTCTTCCCGTCGCGTTGCGAAGGCTTCGGCTGGCCGATCATCGAGGCGCAGGCGTGCGGCTGTCCGGTGGTCTGCAGCGACCGGACATCGCTCCCGGAGGTCGGCGGCGACGCCGCCTTCGTGCATCCGCTAAACGACGAAGCGGGCATGGCCGATTCGTTGCTGGGGCTGATCGATCCTGTGCGTCGCGTCGCCGCCATCGCCCGAGGCGCGGCCAATCTGAATCGGTTTACGACGGAGCGCATGATTGACGGCTACCTCGGTCTCTACGAGGAGGTGATGGCCGGTTTTCGCCCCCGATGACTTACCTTTTCCGCGCTTGCGTCGTGCTGCTGCCGTGGTTGCTGCGGCGACGCGTGCTTTGCTGGCTCTACGGTTACGAGATCCATCCGACCGCACGGATCGGCCTCTCATGGATTTTCCCGCGCCATCTCGTGCTGCGAGCCGGTGCTCGCATCGGGCATGGCAACGTCGCGATTCATCTCGAGCGGCTCGAACTCGGTACGCAGGCGCTGATCGATCGCGGCAACTGGATCACCGGTTTCCCAAAGGGTGGGGCGCGCCACTTCGTGCATTGCGCCGGCCGCGATCCCGCGCTCGTGCTCGGCGACCACGCCGCGATTACGAAACGCCATCATTTTGACTGCACCGACCGCATCGAGATCGGCGCATTCACCACGATCGCCGGCTACGGTTCGCAGCTGATGACGCACTCGATCGATCTCGTCGAAAATCGTCAGGACGCTGCGCCAATTGCGATCGACGAGTACTGTTTCGTCGGAACCGATGTGGTGATTCTTGGTGGCAGTCAATTGCCGGCGCGCTCGGTCCTCGGAGCAAAGGCGCTGTTGAACAAATGTTTTGTCGAGACTGGCTGGTTGTACGCCGGAGTGCCGGCACGGCCAATCCGAGCGGTGCCGGCCAATGCCAAATACTTTTCGCGGGCCGACGGATTCGTAATCTAAGCGCCAACGATCGGGTCTATTGCGGTAACTCGTCAGATGATGCGCTTATTGCACGTCGTTCGAAGCCTTCGCCCGGAAACAGGAGGCGTTGCGGCAGCCGTGCATGCTTTGGTGAAGGCGCAGGTGCAACGCGGCGCCCGCGTGTCAGTGCTCTCGTTGGATCCGGCCGACGCATCGTCGGACTCCGACGGCATCGCAGTCGAGGCCGTCGGAAGATGCTCATATGGCTACGGCTACGCCCCGGTCTTTATCTCGCGGCTGCGCGATGCCGCCTCGATGTGCGAGGCGGTGGTCGTACACGGTCTCTGGCAGTACCAGGCGGTCGGCGCTTGGCGGGCGCTGCATCACTGTAACACACCGTACGTGGTTTATCCGCACGGTATGCTCGATGTGTGGTTCAAGCGTGCCTACCCGTTGAAGCATGTGAAGAAGTGGCTCTATTGGCCGTGGGCCGACTATCGTGTCCTCCGCGATGCATCGGCCGTTCTCTACACCGCCGAGAATGAGCGCCTACGGGCGCGGCAAAGCTTTTGGCTGTATCGCGCGCGCGAGCGAATTGCTCCCATCGGCATCGATGATCCGACGACCTTCTCGCCTTCTGAGCGTCCGAGTTTCTTCGCCGCTCATCCGCAACTAAGGCAGCAGCCCTTCCTGCTCTTCTTGGGAAGAATTCATCCCAAGAAAGGAATCGATCTGTTGATTGATGGATTTGCGGCGGCGTTCGTGAAGATAGGTTCTGCACCATCCTTGGTGATCGCAGGCCCATGCGACGACGAAACCTATCGACAGCGTCTCATCGCTCGTGCGCGCGATCGCGGCATCGAAGCCAGCATCGTCTGGCTGCCGATGTTGCTCGGCGGAGAAAAATGGGCCGCTCTGCAGGCGTGCGCCGCATTCTTTTTATTCTCTCATCAAGAGAATTTCGCGGTGGCGGTGGTCGAAGCCCTCGCCTTCGGCAAACTGGTTCTCATCAGCGATCAAATCGCCATCTGGCGCGAAATCGTCGGCGATGGCGCGGGTATCGCGGCGCCCGATACCGTCGAGGGTGCCACCCAGGCCATCTCGAGCTGGAAGGATTTGTCGGAAACGCAGCGCATTGCGATGCAGCACGCGGCTCGGGCTTGCTTCGAGAAACGATTCACCGCCGACCGCGCAGCAGCAGCGCTCGACGCCATTGTGACCGAGGTGACCGCTCGATGATAGGCTCTGAGTCCGTTTCCCTTCGGCCAGGACGGTGGCTATGAAGATATCCATCGTTCAGGGGCCGTATTATCCCGTGCCGGCCTTGTTGAACACCGGTGCGGAAAAGGTGTGGCTCGGCCTCGGGGCGCGTTTCGCGGAGCTCGGGCATGACGTCGTGCACCTATCACGCCGCTATCCCGGACTGCCGAGCGCTGAAAAGACCGGCGGAGTTCAACATATTCGCGTACCGAGTCGAAATGCTCCCGCATCAACCTTATGGTATCGCCTCTACGATCTCGTCTATTCTTTGCGGGTCCGGCGGCAGCTGCCGCTCGCCACGGATATCGTCGTGACGAACTGCATGTGGCTGCCGATCCTTTTACGCGGGGAGCGGCGCGGTCGGTTGTACGTTCACGTCGCACGCTATCCGAAAGGACAGATGTGGCTTTATCGGCACGCCGCGCGACTGCAGGCCGTTTCGACCTCCGTAGCGGAGGCGATCGTCCGAGAACTGCCCACCGCCTCCGACCGAGTCCGGGTAATCCCGCCCTTTCTTTCTAACCGGCCGGAAATGAGGGGCCGGGCCGAATTCGGCCAGCGTACGCGCACCGTCCTGTATGTCGGGCGTATCCATCCGGAAAAAGGAATTCACCTTCTCGTTGATGCGTTCCGGCGAACCACCGCTTTGGATTGGCGCTTATGTATCGTGGGCAATCATGCGGCTAAAGCGGGTGGGGGAGGCGATCGGTACCTGGCGGAGTTGCGTGCCTCCGCCGATGACCGCATCGAGTTCTGTGGCAGCCTGACCGATGATCGACTCAATGCCTATTACCGCACGTCGAGCGTGCTGGTCTACCCTTCGCTCGCGGAGCAAGGCGAGTCGTTCGGGATGGTTCCACTCGAGGCAATGGCCTGCGGATGTCCAGCGGTGGTTTCGAACCTGGGCTGTTTTCGCGATTATCTCGTGCCCGATTCGAACGGGTGGGTGTTTGACCACCGGGCCGCGGATCCTGCCGCCGCATTGGCGGCGGTGCTGGAACGCGTCATGCACAACGATGCCGAGCGGCTCGCGTTTGCCCGGCGTGGATCGGCGGCGGCAGCAGCATTCACCCGCGATCGCGTCGCCGATCGCTATCTCGCGGACTTCGCGGCGATACTCGCGTCTAACCGATGACTTTCCCTCCGCGACGCGATTCGGATGAGGCTACCGGCCGGGTTCGCTCGCCTTGGCTACTGCGTACACGGGTGCGTATGTTGCTCTGGGAAGTCGCTTGGACGCTGTGTTGCCGTTGGACCCCGAAGCCGGCGAACGCATGGCGGCTCGCAATCCTTCGTTGCTTTGGTGCTACGATCTTGGGTCGTCCCTTCGTTCATCAGCGCGCTCGCATTGCGATGCCGTGGAATCTCGTGCTGAAGGATCGGGCCTGCGTCGGCGATCGCGCGAATCTCTATGCGCTCGGCCCAATCGTTCTTCAGCCCGGAGCACTCGTCGCTCAAGAATCTTATCTCTGTGGCGGGAGCCACGATTTGTCCAATGACTCGTGGCCGTTAATCACTGCGCCCATCGAGATCGGCGAACGGGCATTCGTCGGCGCGCGAGCGTTTGTGCTGCCGGGAGTGACCATCGGCGCGCGAGCGGTCATCGGTGCGATGGCGGTGGTGACACGCGATGTGCCGCCCGGTCTGCGAGTCGCGGGAAATCCGGCGAAGCCTATTGCATCCCATGATCAACCGTGACGTAGCGGCGCCGTCCCGGAGTGTCGCAGTTACTGCTCCACGGCTTTGCCCCGAGGCAGCTTTTACGGCGAATTGGCTCAACGCCTTCCGCCTGGGATTCGCCGTCCTCGTCCTCTTCTCCCACTGTTTTGTGCTGACCCGCGGGTCGAATCGCACCGACTTGCTCTATCGCTTGTCCGGTAATTTGACGCTCGGGGAGTTGGCGGTGAACGGGTTCTTTTTGATCAGCGGTTTTCTGATCGTTCGCAGCTGGCTGCGCGCCGAATCGATGGCCGTTTATTTTCAACATCGCGTCCTTCGCATCCATCCGGGTTTCGTTGTGGCGCTGGCGGTTTCGCTCGCGCTTGCGGCGGTGAGCTGTGCTTCACCGCTCGCGTATTTGCGGGCTCTGTCGTGGCGCCAGCTCCTCTGTAGCGCCTTCACCTTGAAGTATGGCATCCTGGACGCGACGCACCTCGAATACCCGGGCAATCCATACCTCGGGACGAATGCGTCGCTCTGGACGATTCCGCTCGAATTCATGGCTTACATCGGCGTGGCGGCTTACGGTTTGTTCGGGCTCTTTCGCCACCGCCGTCTTTGGCTCGCCTTAGCCGGAGCCATCCTGGCGGTCTACCTCGCGAAGATCTGGCGAGACGGCCAGGCCGACGCCTGGTGGCGATTTGCCAGCTACTTTGCCGGAGGTGCGACGTTCTACCTCTTTCGCGATGTCCTGCGCCGATCGCGGCTGATGTTGCTGGCCGCCATCTCGCTGCTGGCAGCCGGCTTGGTGTATCCGGCTTGGTTTAATGCCGTCGGTCCGCTGGCGGGCGGCTGGCTGCTGTTCCACGTCGCATTCCTGCCCATTCCCCCGAACGTGGCGCGGAGGTTTCGCACCGATTTATCCTACGGCGTCTATCTGTATGCGTACCCGATCCAGCAGTCGCTGGTGCATTGGTTCTCAATTCGCAATCCAGCCCTGCTGTTTTTGCTCGCGCTTCCGATCACATTAGCCGCCGCCTGGTTGAGCTGGACCTTGGTCGAGCGCCGATTTCTTGCGCTGAAGCAGCGCACATTCAGCGACTCTGACCCGGCAGCACGCCGTTGAGTTCAACGGACGCCTATCTGCGACGATTGTGATTTACGCCGCCGCGGTTAACCGATGCGCGTCGACATTGCCGCGGCGGAACGGGTCGATGCCTAGCTCAGGCCAGTAGTCGACCCAGCGGACGTGGTTTTCGGGGGCGTCGGGCTCGTGTTAGTCGCACTGCTCGTGGAATTCGTTCCGCCGCCAGGGGCCGCAGGTGTGCTCGGAGGAGGAGGTACGACCGCGGGCGTCGGCACGACCGTCGACGGTGCGAACCACGGGATCTTTTGGAGCCGTTGTTTCGCTTCGGATTCGATCGATCCGACCACCGCACCGAAGTGATTTTTGAGGTCAGCTTCGATCTGCGCATACGCCTGCTGGGCGACTTGGTCGCCGTGCGCGGCGCGGATTTTGAGCTGTTGGATCGCGCCCAGCGCGCTGTCGGCGATCGCCGAGAGCCGATGATGCCGGACGACGACGGCCCAAATGATGGCGGCGATCCCGAGTCCCACCACCAGGAAAACCATCCAAGGCTGCACGAGCGAAATGAGATAAGCGGCGAGAAAGAAAGCGCCTGAGGCCAGGGCGAGATGGAGTCCGATTGGCGGATAAAACCGAAACGCTACCGCGGCCGCCACGCCGGTAAGGAATCCCGCGATCGCGAGATAGAACATCAGCTTTTTCTTCAGCGCCTGATCGTTCGCCAGTCGTTGGTTTTCGGCCTCCAGCTTTTGGGCCAAGGTGGTTTGCGCCTGATTGCGCGCGTCTTCCGAGGTCTGCAGATTCGTCTGCATCTGATTCCGCTGATTTTCCAGCGTCGTCAGCTTCGACTCGGCCGTCGCGCGCGTCTGCTGCTCTTGCCCGAGTTGGTTCTGCAGATCGGCCGCCGCTTTGAGCTGCGCGTCGTACATCGCTTGCGCTTGAGCGAGGCTCGCCTTCGTGCCCGTGAGCTCGAGCTTGAGCGCAGTTTGTGCGTTCTGCATGCCCTGAGCGTCGCTGCCGCCGAGGTTGGCCGCCGCGATCTGCAGCGACTCGGTGACGGTTTCGGTGTACGCATTCTTCTGTGGATTCTGCTGATTCGCCTGCGCCGCCGCGTAGACTGCGTCGGCAGCTTGCTGGCGTTGTTGCTGCAACGTGGCGATCGTCTGCGTGTAATTGGTGTCGATCGACGACTGTACGGTCTCGATCTTCGAGCTCGATCCCTGGATTCCCGCTTCGAGCGCGTTAATGCGCTGCGTGAGCGAGCTGATTTCGTGAGTCTGTGGCGCGACGGGCAGTCCGGACTGACAGCCGGTAAGAACCGCGATGGCGAGACTGCCGACGAGATATATGCAGACGGATTTATTGCGCATGGACGGGGTAGATGGGCTGGAAAATGACGACCCGGGGTTCGATCGTCGCTTCGCACTAAGGAGGAAAATCGGCCGCTCGTCGAGCAGCCGCGCGTTGTTTCTATACGGACGACTAGCGGCTTGGCGGCTGCGTAAAGATATCCCGCGGGAGTACGGGATTGGCCTCGGTCTTCTCCAATACCGCTTGTTCGCTGACCTCGCCGTCGGTCCAGACCGTCACGGCGTGCGCCGCCAGCACGCCCGCCACCGGCCAGTAATTTCGATATTCGGTGACCGTTTCGCGGGCGTTTTTCGCGCCAGCAGGTTTCGGATCGACGCGCGAGACGATGAGATAAGTTTCGGCATCGAGCAGCAGGAAAAACGCTTTGGACAGGCGTTGGGTCACCAGCAGCCGTACCATCGCTCGATCGTCCACCGTCGTCGTTCCCGCAAACTCGATCGTCTCTCCTCGCTGGTTGGCGACGAGCAAGGCGTCGTCGAAAATCGCTCCCGCCATAAACGCCTCGGCCGCGGCATGGCTCATTTGCCGAACTTTGGCGGGCTGGACTCGCGCATCGCGCTCCCACGGCGGGTGCACGCCATCATACGCCTGAACCAATTCGCCGCTCGGGTATGTATATTGCATGCGCAGCCGATTCGGCCGCGCGGCAATGACGGTAAACGGCAAACGCTGTCCGCCGGTGGCGACCGTCCCGGTGGCCTTGAACGCTTTCAGTTCATCGAGGCGCTCCTGGCCTCCAAGGGCTGCGATATGGATGCGAACGATCTCCGCCACCTCCGGCACGGCGGCCAGCTCCCTGTCGGCGCACCATAACGCCGCTATCGCCGCCACTAATAGTCGCACCGATGCGGCGCTCATGCGTGTGCGCGAAGACGCTTCTGGAAGACCACGGCCTCTGTGTCGGTATCTGGAAGCCGGCGATTATCCGGCCCGAAGCACGGGAAAAACTCTTTGGGCTGCGGTAATGTAACCACGCAGCTAAACTCGCGTGCCGCCGGCGTGTCGGCAAAGCGAAACATCGCGTGTCGGATGACGAGATAACCTCCCGGTGCCACACAGGCGGCGAACTCCGCCGTGGCCCGGGCGAAATCCGCAAACCGCAGATGCGGCTCGCACGTGGCGACATCGCGATCGCGCTTGAGTTGCCACCGCACGAACACCGCCATGCAGAGTACGGCATCGTAGCTTTCGCCGCGTTCGTTCGCGGCGGATGAGCCGATTTCGAAGCTCAGTTTGTCATCGCCGCCGTTGCGCGCCAATCGGCGGCGGCACTCCGCGATGTTCGCTGGGTTGATATCGATTCCCTTGATCTCCGCCGTGGGAAAGTACGAACGCAGCGAGAAGACCTCGTCGCCCATCGCGCAGCCGAACGACAGCAAGCGCGGGTGTTCGACGCCGGCGAGCTTCTCCCGCAACAGCTCGAAAATGCCGGGGTAGCGGTCGGGCAGGGTGATCGAACGGTGTTGGTAGAGATTGGAGGGCCGGCGCCAGAGCAACAGATGATCGCGACGAAACACCCCGTCGGTCGCAAAATGCCAGCCAAAGCGCGCGGCGCGGTACAATCCGAACGGTCTCAGCGCGGTTTTGATGCGTTCCAGCACGTCGCGATCGTGCGACCAACGCTTTCGTTTTACAGGACAAAACGCGCGCCGGCGTGAACCTGGCAGGCGACCAGAGGCGCGGCGCTGCATTCGCGCGTCATCAAAGCCCACGCCGGAGCGCGGCCGCCCTCGGCCGCTGAGCATAAGCATTGTCGCGGTCACTAACCTGTGTTGCCAAGCGACTCCGATCGCCGGTCTCTGCGCCGTTTTCGGTAAGTGCGATCGTGTACGCCTCAGCCATCGGTCCGACAACTCACGATCCGCAAACCTGGATCGCCACGACTCTCATACGCGAAATCGAGGGTGCCGCCCCTGGCGGCAATCTCCGGCGGATGCAGGACCCGCTCCGGCAAATTCAAGCTGCTCTCGAAGTCGACCAACCGATGTTCGCCGAAGACACAAATGCTCGTGAGCAAGTGCAGCCGCGCTGCGTGGCCGTTCTGTGGCAGAATACGGATGGATCCGGCCCGAAAAAGTCCGGCTTCGATAGAGTGAAGCGCGGAGGCCTTCGCCGCCTCGAGACTGAACACGTACGCGATCCGATCTATCCCACGTTCGGAGTCGGCACCAGTTCCGGAGCTTTTCGCCGCGACGTTGAGGGACGCTTTAAAATGCCGTCGCGAGTCGAACCAAGCTGCCTCGACGTCGATTCGCTCGGGCACAAAGAGGCCGCCATGTTGGAGTTGCGGCGCGAGATTGACCGTCGCTGCGACTTGCGGCTCACGCTTCAGCGCCCGCAGCAGCACCTCACAAGCGATCAGATGCGGGCGATCGGCTTCCGGAAAGCGGTGGGCCGTGGCATCCGCAGCGACGTACGCGCGAATCGAATCTTGCAACCCGAGCGCGGTCACGACGCGCCGCGCCCCCTCGAGCGCAACCGGATGATAGTCGAGCAAGGTGAACTGAACCTCCGCGGGCGTATAACGCAGAGCAAACGGCAAAGCCAACGGCGCCAACGGACCGCATCCGGCTTCGACGACATGGAGCGTTTCGCCCGGAAATCGTCGCTTTGCCTCGCGCAGAGCCGCGGCCATCGCTTGAAGAAACACGGCCGTGCGCCGGTACTCTCCGATACAGCGAATCGCGCCAAGCGGCGAAATCGCCTTCCCATGCGGCAAATGACTATCGGCAAAGAAGGCATCGCCGGAAGCGGGGGGAGTCACCGCGTCGATGCCCAAGAATCGCAGTCCCCACGCCTGCCACGCGCCCGCCGCTTCCAAATGCTCGATCGGGGCACGAGAAGGATCGAGCAAGCAATCCGTCCATAATCGGAACTCCTCGCGAAGCTCGGCAGAAAACTCAGGCAACATCGGCGCGACGATTCGCAGCCGTCGCCGCCATGCCGAGCGTAAAACATGCTCATGTTGTAGCTGGGCTCCCCGAGCCCGGCCTCATACGGACACTTCTCGAGTAGGCCAGTACGCGGCCTCGTGTCGTTATATTCCACGGCCAAATCGAGTCCGCCTGAGCGTCAGGCAAAACATACCCCGATTTTGGTATGCAGAAAGCTTTGCTTTTGCGGAAGAATATGCACCGTCGCACGCCGTCACTTCTTTCCAGCCTCTTTTTTCCCGCCGCTGCGTTCCGGACATGTGCTTGCTGCATGTTTGTAGCCTAGCTTCCGGATAATTTTCCAGCCGTCCCTACACTACTCGAAGCATCGCCGTCCCTCTCGTCGGCGACCGCCCGTTTTCTGTCTCCTGCCGCCTGTCCCCTTTTCTTCACCGTCACCTCCTCGCCTCGCCGTGGCCTCGGCGAAGGCCGGTCCCCCTGCTGCCTCTTCATACTTTCCATCCATGCCTGCTCCAACTTCTGCCGCTTCGACTCGCTCGCTTCCGCTTTCAGCATGGCAGCGTTTCCGCCTTTCAGCATGTCTCGCGTTGGCGCTCGGCGCCTCCGCCTCCGCCCAAGATCAAACGGTAACGGGCAATCTGACCGTGAGCGGCAATGCGACCGTCTCGCAGCTGATCGCAACTGGCGGCGCAGTGTCCGGTGGCTCGACCGGACTGACGCTGAGTGCTGGCGGAACGGATCAAAGCATTACGATCGCGCCGAGCGGCACAGGGAGTACGCTGATCGCTGGGAATGTCGGGATTGGTACGACGACGCCCGGCGCTCTGCTGGGGGTGGGCCAGATCGGCCAAAGCGACAATGCCTCGCTTCAGTTTTTTGGAACGCCGACGTCGTATGCATTGACGGGCGGCGGTACGTGGCGCGCCCCCATGTTGCTGCAGGCATTTACCAACGCGTCAACCCAAACAGGGTTAGGCCCACGCGGCGCATTGATTATCAGCCACCAAGTCTCAAACACTAATATTGCCGCGGGCCTAATGGCTGAAGTATACGATCCAGCGTCATTCAGCGGTTCGTTTACGGGTGGACGGGCCTTATGGGGACGCGCAGCCCACTATGGTTCCGGGACGGCATACATGTTGACCGCGCAGTTTGGAGCCGCGTCAAACTATACAACCGCCGATAGCACGTTTGGAACCATCTCCAATGCCAATAATTACGGAGCAGCTGCAACTGCGGTCGGCGTATCTGCAAGAGTATGGAATGGAACTGCCGCTGGATATTCGTCGACTCCAGCAATTACAACTGCAAATGCGTTGGAAGCAATAGTTTCGAATCAAGGGATAAGCAGTACTATAGGTACAGCGAGCGCTCTACGCATCGGCGATATATCCAATGATGGAACAATCACCAGCACCTACGGTGTTTATGTTGGAAATCTCACGGCTGGGACGCAAACAAACAAGCCATTTTCCTTTTACGCATCCGACGCAAATGCATTAAATTACTATGCCGGAAAAGTTGGTATCGGCACCGCTTCACCTACCGTTGCGCTTGATGTAAATGGGGACGTAAAATTCGCCAATACACATACCATTTCGTTGACCCGTGACCTGCCTACAGGTGGCAACATGGCCGTTGATATCGGTACGTTTACCTTTTCGAACGGCGGCGCCATACTCGATATTGGCGTTACCGTGCCTTCAGCCGGCAATAGCGAAGCGAAGCGCTACATCCTTCCATTTAAATGGAATATGGCTCCAGCTTCGACTTGGCTTCTCGCGCTGCCGATCGCAAGCAGTGGTAAATTTGGTGGGGACGACTTCGATCTAGACGTTAGTGTCGTCAATAATACGGTATCGCTCCGACTGAGAAAGGCAGACGGTAATGTAGGTGGGGTGGCTTATATTACTATCGTTCAGCAGGGTGTGAATACTGATAGCTTCGTCGGTTCGTCAACGATGTCGGCCGCGTCTATTCCGACGGAAACGTTTGCCGCCACATCGCTCAGTCAAGTTGATGGCAATGTCGGGATAGGTACGCAAGTGCCTCACGCGAAACTCGACGTTGTCGGCAATGCCGTAATCAGTGGCAACTTGACGGTCGGGGGAACGTTCACGGCCGCCAACTTCGCAGGCAATGGGATCACGGGCGGAAATGCAGGTTTGGCCTTGTCAGCAGGTGGCACTAATCAAAATGTCACGATTACCCCGAGCGGCACTGGCAACACGATTATCAACGGCAATGCCGCCGTCCAAAATTCATTGACCGTCGCGGGCAATATTACAGGCGGAATGAGTGGGCTGGCGCTTACGGCCGGCGGTTCGAATCAAAATGTTACAATCGCGCCAAGTGGCACGGGCAACACGATCGTCAGCGGTAACGTTGGAATTGGGACTACGATGCCCACTTCCCTGCTGACCATCGGTCAATCGGGGACCCCTAATTCTTCCGCTATTACGCTCGATGTAAACGGCAGTGTGAAGATGGCAAACACGCACAGCATCGCGCTGACGCGTGAGCTGCCCACGGGAGGAAATATGGCAGTCGATATCGGCACCTTTACCTTTTCTAACGGCGGAGCACTCCTCGATATTAGCATCACCGTGCCTTCCGCAGGCAACAGCGAGGCTAAGCGATACATACTTCCATTTAAATGGAATATGGCGCCAACGTCAACATGGCTACTTGCGCTACCAATTACAAGTAGTGGTAAATTTGGAGGCGACGATTTCGACCTAGATGTGAATGTGGTAAATGATACGGTGTCGCTTCGGCTGCGAAAATCGGACGGAAATGTAGGAGGTACAGCATATATTACAATCGTTCACCAAGGTGTGAATACCGATAGTTTTATCGGGTCGTCGACGATGTCGGCCGCATCTATTCCGACGGAAACGTTTGCTGCCACATCGCTGAGCCAAGTCGATGGCAATGTCGGTATTGGTACGCAAATGCCTCACGCGAAACTTGACGTTATCGGCAACGCTACAGTCAGCGGTAATTTGACGGTCGGCGGCACGTTTACGGCGGCAAATTTCGCGAGTACCGGACTTACCGGCGGAAGCACAGGTCTTACTCTCTCTGCGGGCGGCACGGACCAAAATGTCACGATCACGCCGAGCGGTGCCGGTAGCACGATCATCAATGGCAACGCGACGGTTCAAAACTCATTGACGGTTAGCGGCAATGTTACGGGCGGAGCAGCCGGGTTGACGCTCGCGGCAGGCGGCGCGAATCAAAACATCACCGTCGCGCCAAGCGGTACCGGCAATACCATCGTTAAGAGCAACCTCGGAATCGGTACGACGACCCCTCTCTCGCCGCTGAGTATTGCGGCCACAGGGTCGAACGTCGCGACTCTGGCGACCTATTCGGAAAGTCGGCAGGGTCCGACGCTCCAGTTTCAGAAATACCGAGGTTCCGTATCGGCACCCGGTTCCTCTGGCCCCAACGACGTGATTATGGATATGTCCGGGTCGGTTTTCGACGGAAGCAACTTGCTTCAGGCCGTCGATTTCATTGCGCGGACCGAGACGGTCGCTCCCGGCGACGCTCGCGGATATTTCATGTGGCTTACCGGTGCTAACGGGACAAGTACGGAAAGGATGCGACTGACGAATGCCGGTAACGTCGGCATCGGCACGTCGACGCCGACCGCCAAGCTCGATGTCGCGGGCAATGCGGCGATCAGCGGCAGCTTGACCGTGGGAGGCACTTTCACTGCCGCAAATTTCGCGAGCACGGGACTCACCGGTGGAAATACAGGTCTGACCCTCTCTGCCGGTGGCACCGATCAGAATGTCATCATCTCACCAAGTGGGACTGGCAGCACGATCATCAATGGTAATACAACCGTGCAAAATTCGCTGACGGTTACGGGTAGTATTATTGGTGGAACGGCGGGGCTCGCGGTTACTGCCGGTGGCACGAACCAAAACGTCACGATTACCCCGAGCGGGACAGGAAGCACGATCCTCAATGGAAATGTAGGCGTTGGGACCAGCTTGCCAACCCACCCGCTCGACGTGATGGCCATAAACGGCGAAACGTGGACAAGCGGACCGGTTTTATCGGTCACACGAAACGCTGATAGCGCGATGGGGCCATTACTATTCCTGCAGAAATCGCGGGGAACCTCGGCTACGCCGGCACCCGTGCTCGCGAATGATTTTCTCTCTATCATTTCATTCGGCGGATATAACAATGGCACTTACTTTCCGGCAGCACGAATCACCGCCTCCGTGGATGGAAATCCGAGTGAGAATGCAGTTCCTGGGTCATTATTGTTCACGACGTCTGATGAAAACGGAACGCTCGGGGAACGACTGAAAATCGACCATCTTGGTAATGTCGGCATTGGCACTACCACCCCCACGGCCAAGCTTGACGTGGCCGGCAATGCGGCGATCAGCGGGAGTTTGATGGTGGGCGGCACTTTCACCGCGGCAAATTTCGCCAGCACAGGACTCACGGGTGGAAGCACAGGTCTGACTCTCTCCGCCGGTGGCACCGATCAAAACGTCACCATCACGCCGAGTGGGACGGGCAGCACCATTCTCGTTGGCAACGCGACGGTTCAAAATTCATTAACGGTTGCCGGCAACGTCGCCGGCGGCGCTTCGGGATTAGCGCTTACGGCGGGTGGTGTTGACCAAAACGTGACGGTCATCCCGAGCGGCGCGGGCAACACAATACTGAATGGTAAAGTTGGTATTGGAGTGGGCGTGCCGCAGGCGCGGCTGCATATTGTCGAGAGCGGCGGGACGTCGCCCCTTCTGCTCGATACGTTTTCGGATGCGATACAGGGAGGAACCTTTCGCGGACGGAAAGCCAGAGGATCCGCGTTGGCTCCGCGACGCATACAAACCGGCGATACACTCACCGGCGTTAATGCGTTCGGTGCCTATGCAGCTGACGACGCGTCGGACGCGGCTTTTCCGCCGATCGCCAGTGGCATGCTCCGCTTTCATGCCGCCGAGAATTTCACCAGCGCGGCTCGCGGAACCTATCTGACCCTTAGCACGACGCCGATTGGGACGACCGATTGGTACGAGCAAATGAGAGTGACGGACTCAGGAAACGTCGGAATCGGAACGTCCACCCCAAGTACCAAGCTGGATGTCGCAGGAACCATTACCGCGTCGGCCTTCGCAGGCTCGGGATCGGCCATAACGGGTCTTAACGCCAGCAATCTCAGCACGGGCACGGTCGGGTCGGCCCGTCTGGGTGCCGGCACTGCGAATGCCTCCACCTTCCTGCGCGGCGACAGCGTCTGGAGCGCGATCAGCTTCACGGATCTGACCTCCAAACCGACGACGCTTGCCGGTTACGGCATTACGGATTCCGTCGTATTGACTTCGGGCTCCTACGCCGATCCGGCGTGGCTCGCGTCGGTCGCCGCGGCCAAGCTTTCCGGCACGCTCGGCGCCGCCGTCTTGCCTGCGTTCAGCGGGGATGTGACGTCATCGGCTGGTTCGACCACGCTCACGCTCGCCAACTCAGGCGTGACCGCGGGCACCTATGCCAAAGTCACGGTCGACGCGAAGGGTCGTGTCACTTCCGGCGCCGCCCTCGGCTCCAGCGATGTCACCGGGGCGCTGGGCTTCAGCCCTTACAATGCCACGAATCCATTGGGCTATATCACATCCGCCGGTGCCCCGGTTCAAAGCGTCTTTGGTCGTACGGGCGCGGTCACGCTCACGGCGGCCGACCTGACTTCGGCCCTTACGTTCACTCCGGTCAACAAGGCGGGCGATACGTTCACCGGTAGCGTCACGCTCGTTGCCGGCGGCACGTCGGCTGCGCCGCTGATTTTCCAAAGCGGCTCACCCTTGGCCACGCCGAGCTTTGGCGCGGTCGAGTTCGACGGCACGAATCTCTACCTCACCAACAACGTCTCGAGCCCCACGCGTAAAACCTTCGCGTTCGCGGCCACGACGCTTTCCGGCTATGGCATCACCGACCCCGTCGTCCTCACGAGCGGCAGCTACGCCGATCCCGCCTGGGTCACTTCGCTCGCCGCCTCGAAGCTTTCCGGCTCCCTCGCGGCTGGCGCGATGCCTGCGTTCTCCGGTGACGTTAGTTCCAGTGCAGGTTCGACGACGCTCACGCTCGCGAACTCTGGCGTCACTGCCGGTACGTACGCCAAGGTTACGGTTGACGCTAAAGGCCGCGTGACCGCCGGTGCCGCGCTCGGCTCTAGCGACGTGACCGGAGCGCTCGGCTTCACACCCTACAATGCGACGAATCCGTCCGGCTATATCACTGCCGCCAGCGCACCCGTACAGAGCGTTTTCGGACGTACCGGTAACGTGACCTTGGCCTCCGGCGATGTGACTGGCGCACTCGGTTTCACGCCCTACAACGCGTCCAATCCCGCCGGCTATCTCACTACGGCATCCATTCCCGTGCAAAGCGTGTTCGGTCGTACGGGCAACGTGACGCTCGCGGCCTCCGATGTCACCACGGCGCTCTCCTATTCGCCTGCGAACAAAGCCGGTGACACGCTCACCGGCAACCTGACGCTCGCCGCCGGCACCGCCGCGGTCGCTCCTTTGACGCTTCAAACCGGCACCTCGCTCACGACGCCTGTCTTCGGTGCGGTCGAATTCGACGGCACGAACGTGTATGTAACGAACAATTCGGCGAGCCCGACCCGCAAAACCGTCGCCTATGCGTCCACCACGCTCGCCGGCTACGGCATCGCGGATCCGGTCGTTCTCTCCACTGGATCTTATGCGGATCCCGCCTGGATCACGTCGCTGTCCGCCAGCAAGCTCACGGGTGCGTTCACCGCCACGGCACTGCCTGCGTTCACGGGCGATGTCACGTCCACGGCCGGGTCGTCCATGCTCACGCTGGCGAGCTCCGGTGTGACCGCCGGCACGTACACGAAAGTCACCGTCGATGCCAAAGGCCGGGTCGCCGCCGGCGCCAGCTTGGCTTCCGGCGACGTCACCGGCGCGCTGGGTTACACTCCGTATAATGCCAGCAATCCGTCCGGCTTCATCACGTCGGCATCGGTCCCCGTCCAGAGCGTCTTCGGTCGCACCGGTAACGTCACGCTCACGGCCAGCGACGTCACGGCCGCGCTAGGCTATACGCCGGGCAACAAGTCGGGCGACAGCTTCTCGGGCTCGGTGTCTGCGAGCTCGCTTACCGCCAGCAGCGGCACGGTGACCGGCGGCAGCGCCGGCCTCACCCTGAACGCGGGCGGCACCGACCAAAACGTCACGATCGCGCCTTCCGGCGCGGGCTACACCGTCGTCAATGGCAGCGTTGCGATCGGCGCGACCGCACCCGGCGATTACAAACTTGCAGTCAACGGTCCCGTCCACGCTAAGCGAGTCGTCGTCGATCAGATCGGTTGGTCGGACTACGTCTTCGATGAGAGTTACCGCAATGCTCCGCTGAGCGAGGTCGAGGCCCACATCAAGGCCCACAAGCATCTCCCGGGCGTTCCCTCTGCCGGCGAAGTCGCCGAAAAAGGCGTCGATGTCGCTCAAATGGAAAGCATTCTGCTCCGCAAAATCGAGGAGCTTACGCTGCACCAGATCGAGCAGGAAAAGCGTATGCAGGCGCAGGACACCCGCATTCAAAAGCTCGAAGCCGAAAACGCCGTACTTCGTTCCGCCACCCTCCGTTAACCGTCGATCACCTCGCGCCCTCAACGCCATCACCCGCAGGTGAATCGATCCATGCGTACCAGACTTCTCGCGGCGGTGTTCCTCGCGTTGCAGCTCGGGCTGCAACTCATCGCGCAAACGACCGAGTCGGGACCGAAAACGTACCCGGCCGGCGCGACGATCGCGCCGGCTTCCGGCTCGGTCACGACCTTGACGACGAACGGCAACGTGACCGTGGCATCCGGCGCCGATGTCACGTACCGCGCTGCCGGACAGATCGTCCTTGAATCTGGTTTCAACGTCGCCGACGGCGGCGTGTTTCGAACCGAAATCATACCGCCGACCGCACCCGCGATCACGAGCGGATCTGCGACTGCATTCACGGCCGGCCAAGCCGGCCAATTCACCGTTCAAGCGAGCGGCACGATTCCGATCGCCTATGGCTACACGGGAACGCTCCCCTCGTGGGCGACCTTCAACGCGTCGACGGGCGTCTTGAGCGGGACACCGCCCGACGCCGCCGGGTCGCCGTTCGCCTTGACGCTCACCGCCACCAACGGCGGCGGAAACACGACGCAAAATTTCACGCTCACCGTCGGCGTGCCACCCACCATCACGGTCCAACCGGCGAGCCAAACCGCCTACGTGGGCGGCGCCGCCGCCTTGTCGATCACCGCGTCCGGCACCGGGCCGTTCACCTACCAATGGAAGCTCAACGGCGCGGCGATTGCAGGGGCGACCAACGCGACGTATACGATTGGAACCGTTCAAACGTCACATGCGGGCACCTACTCCGTCATCGTGACCGGTGCAGGTGGCGTCACCACCAGCGCCGATGCAACGATCACGGTTCCTGCTCCCGTCGACGGCGTCACCTGGAACTTTATCGATATCCCCGAATATCTCCGCCCCGGGCAAATGCAGCGGATTCGAGCGAATGTAACGAATTCGGGTACGACGGTATGGAACAGTAACTACACAATCACGGCCACCGCCGATGGTGCCCCGGCCCTCGCGTATGCAATCCCGACCGCCGTTTTGCCGGGCATGAGCGTCGATATTCCGTTTGCGATCACCGCGTCGACCAGCAACGACGCAAATTGGCGCTACGATTTCACCATCGCAGGACCGTCCGGGGCCTTCGGCACGCCAGTGACGAAGGGGACCCAAGTCTCCGATTGGCTCACGGCGATATTCACCGTCACGAGTCCGACGTTCATCATCGCGACCGCTGGGCAGACGACGACCTATCAGACGACGTTGAACTCGAACCCGGTCTGGTATCTTGGGAGTTGGACCAGCCAAGGTGTTGGCTATTCTCGCTTCGACGGCCGGACAGGCAAATTCGAGATCACACCCTTTGAAGCCGGGCTGCAGTCGTTCAATGTCGGCGCCGGTTTTCAATCGTGGCCGGACTACGATTACGGCCGAGAATTGGTGACGTTGGTCGTGACCTCTCCGTCGTCGCCGGTGAGCCCGGGTCCGGTTACGGTTCCCGGGGTGGTCAACGTCTCGCTGGGCTGGTTCAGCGTCAATCTCACCACGGCACCTGCGGTGTATACCACATCCGGGACTTTGCCGCCGGGCATCACGTTCGACCCGGCCTGGCGGAGGTTCTCCGGTACGCCTACGCAGGGCGGCACCACTACCGTCACGGTCACGGCCGCCACGGCGACGGGTACGATTTCGGTGCCCGTTACGTTCGGCATTGCCGCGACCGTAGACGCACCGACCGCGCCCGGACCGCTCAGCGCGACCGGCGTCACGTCATCGAGTCTGACACTGAACTGGGGCGCGTCGACGACGAGCGTTGGCATCGAGCGTTATATCCTGCTGGTCGACGGTTTCACCACCATCCAATCGATCGGTTCGCAGACATCTGTGACTCTCGGCGGATACGATCCCGGCAGCACGCATACGTTCAGAGTGCAGGGGAAGGATATCGCCGGGAACTACTCCCCGTGGAGCAACGATTTCACCGTGCAATTCCAATCGTCAGGCCCGACGATCGCGACGCAGCCGCAAAGCCAAACGGTGAGCGTCGGGGCTGCGGCGCAAATCAGCGTCGTGGCGAATGGCAGCGGGCTTTCGTATCAGTGGCGCAAGAACGGCGGGAATGTCAGCGGCGCGACGCAATCGACGCTGTCGTTCTCGAACATCCAAGCCTCCGATGCGGGATCGTATTCCGTCGTCATCAGCAACTCCGTCGGCTCGGTGACGTCGAACGCGGCGGTGCTTACGGTCATCGGCCTGCCGGTGATAACGAGTGCATCGGCCGCCAGCGGCAACGTCGGCAACGTGTTCGAAAATTACACGGTCACCGCGACGAATAGTCCGACGAGTTTCGAAGCGTCGGGACTGCCCTCCGGCCTCGCGATCGATGTCGGCACCGGTGCCATCACGGGCACCCCGACGACCGCGGGTTCCTACACTGTGACGTTATCGGCCACGAACGGAATCGGCACCGGCACGGCGACGCTCACCCTTACGGTCGGAGGCGGTGGCGGGACGAGCGGCGGCCCAACGGTGGCCTGGCTCGATATGCCGGCATCGTCGGCCCACCTGGTGGCGGGCAAGCCTTTCGTCGTGCGGGCGCAGGGTGCTGCGGCTGCTGGCAACCTGGCGAACGTCACCGTGACGGTTACGCGTCCCGGTGACACGGCCGCTCACGTTTTCGCGGTCGCAAATGCCAGCAACGTTTCGTCGTTGTCCACGCCGATGTTATCGTTCGGCGCATTGACGCCCGGAAACTACACCTTCCGGGCGCAAGCGACCAACAGCCAGGGGGCGAAGTCGGCGACGATCGTGTCGACCGTGACGTTGGTGGCACCTGCCGCCGTGGCGAACGTCAGCCCGGTGATTTCGTGGATTTCCGCGCCGTCGACGGTCGCGGTGGGGCAGTCGTTCACGGTCCAGGCAAAGGCGGAGGACGCCGATGGCAATCTCGCCGCGATCGCGCTTTGGCGAAACAACACCTTGGTCGACGTGAAGGCGTTCGCGAACGTTTACACCGGTTCGTCGAATGCGATCGCTTATAGCCAAGCGACGGCCGGCACGGTCGTCTATACCGCGCAAGCGACCGACGTGACGGGCGCGAAGTCCGCCTTGCAGACGCTGATCGTCACGATCACGAACGATCCGCCGCGTTCGGACGCCGTCGACCATACGACTGCGGCCGGCGCCAGCGACTTGATCGGCACGCTGCCGGGATCCTTGACGATCGATAACAAGGGCACGGCCAATTACTCGATCGCGCTGGCTCTCCCGCCGGGACGTGCCGGCCTGCAGCCGAGCCTCAGCTTGAATTACAACAGCGGCGGCGGGAATGGCCCCGTGGGTGTCGGCTGGTCGATCGGCACCGGTTTCCCCCAGGCAATCACTCGTGGTCGCAGCATTCTCGCGCGCGACGGCTATGTGAGCGGCCCGAACTTCGGTAGCGACGACCGCTTGTATCTCGACGGTCGCCGCTTGATTCAGACGAATAGCGGCGTCGCCGACTATTGGGCCGCGAATAATGAATATCGCACGGAGGTGGATTCGTTCGCGAACATCGCGGCGAAAGGCATCGTCGGCGGAAATTCGCCTTTCCAGAAGACGATCATCGGCGGATTCACGGAAGCGCTCAAGGATGGCAGCGTCGCCGACTTCGGGAGCGAGACCAGCTTGAGCGACAGTGCGATCGAATGTCCGCTCAGCCGCGGTGCCGCGCGGGATTTGCTTATCCGTGCGTGGTCGCTGCGGCAGGTGACCGATACGTTGGGCAATCGCGTCGCTTTCGAATACAACAATTATACGCGTGCCGACGGCCTGTTGACGGGCGAGCATACGCTGAAGCGGATCGAGTACACCTCGAACCCATCTGCGAACATTGCCGGCCAGGTGCAGGTGAGATTTGTCTACACGCCGGACGATATTCCCGGCTCGACGACGCGCCCCGATGTGCGCGAGAGCTATCTCGTCCTCGGGTCGGAAACGCGCCGGCGGCTCGCCGCGGTCGAGATCGACGTCCGCAACGGCGCGTCGTGGGAGACGGTGCGCAAATACGGCTTCATCTATGCGACCTCGGCTGGCACCGGGCTAAGTCAGTTGAAGTACATCACGTCTGCCTGGAAGGATAATCTGGGCGGGGACTGGAAATCGCTGCCGTCCACCGCGCTGACCTACGACGCTCCGGCGTCCGGCGCGCCCATGCTGGGCACTCCCGGCATCGGCTATACGCCGGCTCACGACCAATTCGACAATCGGTTCGTCGGCACGGGAGATTTCGACGGTGACGGCAAGACCGATCGTTTCGTCAATAACACGGCCTACCTCAGCAATGGGAGTTCGTTTACCGCCGGCACCATTTCGATCGATTACGCTGCGACCGGAAGCGGCCAGCCGAGTTTCGTGAAGATCGCCGACCTCGATGGCGACGGAAAGAGCGACCTCGTTTGGATGGGGAATGCCGTCGACATCGTTTACGCCGCTCGGAGCACCGGCTCCGGGTTCGAGCCTCTTTCGGGCCCCGGCGGCAGTTACGTGGCGATCGCCGCGACCAAAGAGTGGTTCGACGCGATTTGTGTCGGGGTGGCGCCGGGCGCACGGGCCTCGCGCGTGGCGCTGGGCGATTTCAACGGCGACGGGCGCGTGGATATCCTGCTGCACCTTGCCGGAGACTCGCCGCATCCGCGCGGTCTCTATGTCGCCCGCAACATCGGCGGCGGTTTCGCCACGCCGGAGGCGTGGGGCGGTTCCAATAGCGCGGATGTGATGCGCTATTACGATTATCTCCGCGATTCGAACAATCCCAATTCGATGCAGCAGGTCTACGATATCGCGGCGATCGAGCCGATGGTCGGAGATTATAACGGCGATGGAATGGACGACTATGCGTGGGTCTGCCGCTACACGACGACTTTCGCCGGGGCGAACGAAACCATCTACAGCACCGACTTCAGCCTGAATGTCGTCTATTCGCGCGGCGGCCTCTACAACAATCAAAACTTCAGCGGGTTTTCCGATGTCAACACCGTGCACTGGCAGGGTAACGCCACGAGCTTCATTCCGCCGGAAGATTACAATCTGCACGTCACGCCCACCGACGTGAACGGCGATGGTTTGCCGGACTTCATGGTGCTGGGACGAATCCCCTCGGCCAACCAAACATGGAAGACGGGCTGGATTCTCTACAAGAACACCAAGTTCGGCTTTACCACCCAAAACGACTACATGCCGGCGTCGGACGCGACGAGCGAAGGCATCCTGTCCACGTACAATCTCCGCTATAAACAGGAGTTGAAGTACGGCTTCCAGGATATCTGGTTCGAGGGCGGTGGCGGCCAGTATCAAAGCGCGAGCTCGAAGTTCGAGACCACGAGCGAAA